>NZ_LZXX01000083.1:0-189155 GCF_001729305.1 Burkholderia sp. A2
GCGCTGACGCCGATCCGCAAGCTGTGGATCGCGTGGCGCGCGGCGCGCCGTCGCTAAGCCGCGCGCATCACGCCTTCAGCAGCGGCAGCGTGTCGAAACGCTGCTGCAGCACGCGCGTCGCATCGAGCCCCCACCAGGGCCCAAGCACGGTCGCGTAAAGCTGGCGGAAATCGACGGCCACCGGCAGGTTACCGTTGCCGTCGAGCCGCCCGAGCGCCGGCGGTGCGCCGTACAGACCGCCCGCCACGCGGCCGCCCATCACGAAATGCGGCGCGGCCGTGCCATGATCGGTGCCGTTGCTCTGGTTCTCGCGCACGCGCCGCCCGAATTCCGCATATGTCATCACGAGCGTCTCGTTCCAGCGCCCGAGTTCGATCAATGCCGCGCGCATCGCGCCCATCCCTTCCGCGAACTGCTTGAGCAGCGCGGCGTGCTGCCCCGGCTGGTTCTGGTGCGTGTCGAAGCCGTTGAGCGTCAGGCGCAGCACCGCGACACCGTCCTGCGCGCCGGGCCCGGACGCTTCGCACGCGGCCAGCACCTGCATCGCGGTCTTGACCGACGTGCCGAACGCGCCGGCCGGAAAGGCCGTCCTGAATTCGCGCATCCCGCCGCGCGGACGCAGCCGGTCGGCCGCCTTCACGATGTCGTTCTCGACGTCGATGATGTGCGCGAGCGCCGGGTTCTGCTCGCGCAGCGACGACGGTTCGGCGAGCCGGGCCGCACGGATGAACTGCGCGGGATTGACGAGCGCGATCGCGCGCGCGCCGTTCGACAGCGGCCCCATCTCGGCGCTGCCGAGCACGACGCCGTCCGCCGCGAAACCGGGCGGCACGGGCGCCTGCGCGAACGTGCGCGTGAGCCAGCCTTCGTGCAGGTACTGATCCGAGCGCGACGCGGTGTCCCAGATCTCGATGGAACGAAAATGCGACAGGTTCGGCTGCGGATAGCCGACACCCTGCACGACCGCGACCTGACCGTCCCGCCACAGCGGCATCAGCGGCGCGAGCGACGGGTGCAGCCCCGTCTGCGCGTCGAGCTGCAGCACCTGGTCTCGCTTGATGCCGATGCTTCGCCGGAGCGGGTAATACAGCGGATCGGCATACGGCACCACCGTGTTGAGGCCGTCGTTGCCGCCCTTCAGCTCGACGAGGATCAGCACGTTCGCATACCCGGTTGCGGGCTTGCGCCCAGCCTGCGTCGCGGCAGCCGCCATCGCGGGCGCTTGCCACATCGACACGCCGGCAGCCGCCGCGGCGCCTGCGAGCGTCAGAAAATCACGTCGGTTCATCGCACATCCTTTGGTTCGCCGCCCGGCGTCCTTGCCGCGGCGGCTGCCCGCTTCGTCGTCGTTCGCATCATTTCAGTTGATAGGCCGGATCCATCAGCAGCGCCTCGAGATACGCGCTGCCGGTCGAATCGGTGTCGATCGCCGCGACCGGCGAAAGCTGCAGCACCGCGTGCTGCAGCTGCAGTTCGGTCGACAATCCCGCGATCGCCTGCGGCCGTGCACGATACTGGGCGAGCCAGCGTTCGAGGTCGAAACGCAGGCCGCCGCGCGCCGGCTTCGCCGGCATGCCGGCGGCGGACGCCGTGTCGACCACCGGCATCGCCTGCGTACGCGCGTTCGGCGGCGGCGCGATCGCACGGGCAGGCGGCCGCATGCCGACCGTCTCGGTCGCGCGGAACAGCTGCTCGACGAACTGCTTGCGCGACAGCAGCGTGGTGCTGTTGATCCACAGCGCGCCGCCCGGCCAGCCCTTCACGTTCGGCGGATAGAACAGGTTCTGCCCGAGCGTGCGCACGGTGTCCGCGAGCCTCTGCGGATCGCCGTACGCGACGTCGAACAGCCGCACCGAGCCGACGACGAACTCCGCTGGCGACTTGACGAGCACGCCGCGGTTGCGCGGATCCCAGAATGCGTCGGTCGACCACAGCGCGGCAAGCGCCGCGCGAATGTCGTAGCCGCTCGCGCGAAACCGCTCGGCGACCGCATCGAGCGTGCCCGGCTCCGGCGTATCGGACACGAACTCGCGCCACAGCTTGCCGACGATGAAGCGCGCGGTGCCCGGCCGCTTCAGCAGGATGTCGAGAAAACCGTCGCCGTCGAACGGCCCGGTTTCGCCGAGAATCGTCTTGTCGCCGGCATCGTGCCAGTCGGGCCGCACCGCGAAGCGCAGCGTATCGGGATCGACCGTCCAGCCCGTCATCGCGCGCGCGGCTTCCGTCACGTCGTATTGCGTGTAGTGCCCTTCGCCGAGCGTGAACAGCTCCATCACCTCGCGCGCGAAATTCTCGTTCGGCCGCCCCTTGCGATTGCTCGCGCCGTCGAGATACTGCAGCATCGCCGGATCTTTCGCGACCGCATGCAGCAGCGTGCCGAAGTTGCCGAGCGCCTCGCGGCGAAACAGCGCGTTCTGCGCGGCCATCGTCTGCGGGTAAGGCACCTTGTCCTGTCCGGACGTGAAATGCCCATGCCAGAACAGCGTCATGCGTTCGGTCAGCGGCGACGGCGTCGCGACCATCTCGTTGACCCAGGCCGCCCGCAACGCGTCGTAGCGGCGATTGCGCTCGCGCTGCTCGTCGCGCCGCATGTCGGGCGTCAGCGCCTGGCGCTGCGCGCGCGTCGGCGGCGGCTCGGCGAGCCAGTCGGGCCATGTCGTGACGGGCTCGTGTCGCGCACTGCCGAGCGTGTCGGCCACGACCTGCGCGCGCGTCATGCCGACGATGCGCGCGACCTCGGCGGGCGCGGGAGAGAAACCAGTGCGGCTCAAGAAAAACAGCGCGTCGTCGGCATCGAGCGGCGACTGCATGGCAGGCGACGGCGCCGGTGCGGCAGCGTTCGCTTTCATCGTCATGGACTCCGGGAACGCACCGGCGGTGCGGATGCCCGTACAACGGCATTCGGCAGCGGAAAGTTGACGGAAAAAGTGCTACGAATTCTTTCCGCGCGGACATTTCCGCGCAAGGAGAACGACGGCACGCCTCAGCGCTTGTACAGCTCGCGAACGGCGTCTTCGATGTGCTGGCGCAACAGGTGTCGCTCTTCGGGCGTCATGTGCCCGTCGCGGCGGCGCTGTTCGAGATCGGGAGGCACGGCGGAACGGACCGTCATATCGGCGGCGCGATCGGGTTGCGGCGCTTTGCCGCGCGGCAGCTTGCGCGACGATGCGCCCTGCTCGGGGCGCTGCGCATACGCGAAGTTCGACGCATACGGACCGGCAAGCGCGATCGTCAGCATCAGTGCAATCCGGGCAGATCGCATGACCGTCCTCGCTTCTTTGGTCGATTTGTTCCCTTCGTCACGCGGCAACCGGTTACCTCTGGTACTTGAAAAACCCTGCGGAATTCGGGTGTGCAAAGATGAAAGATGGAGTGCAGGGGAGTATCTACCGAATTTCGGCTTCGAGTAAAGGAATCTCTATAGCCTGCCTTTACTCGGCGCGACACTACGGGTAAATTTTGTAACCGACTGTAACGCACGAAAATCCCCGGCCGTGCGTCAATTCCCATTCGCGATAAGATGCCGATCATGGAAACGAAAAACCCCTCCAAGATTCTCGTCGTCGACGACGACCCTCGCCTGCGCGATCTGCTGCGCCGCTATCTCGGCGAACAGGGTTTCAACGTCTACGTCGCGGAAAACGCAACGGCGATGAACAAGCTCTGGGTACGCGAGCGCTTCGACCTGCTCGTGCTCGACCTGATGCTGCCGGGCGAAGACGGCCTGTCGATCTGCCGCCGGCTGCGCGGCAGCAACGACCGCACGCCGATCATCATGCTCACCGCGAAGGGCGAAGACGTCGATCGCATCGTCGGCCTCGAGATGGGCGCCGACGATTACCTGCCGAAGCCGTTCAATCCGCGCGAACTGGTCGCGCGCATTCACGCGGTGCTGCGCCGCCAGGCGCCGGCCGAACTGCCGGGCGCGCCGTCGGAAACCACCGAGGTGTTCGAGTTCGGCGAATTCTCGCTGAACCTCGCCACGCGCACGCTGACGAAGTCCGGCCAGGAAATTCCGCTGACGACCGGCGAATTCTCGGTGCTGAAGGTGTTCGCGCGTCATCCGCGCCAGCCGCTGTCGCGTGAAAAGCTGATGGAACTCGCGCGCGGCCGCGAATACGAAGTGTTCGACCGCAGCCTCGACGTGCAAATCTCGCGCCTGCGCAAGCTGATCGAACCGGATCCGGGCAGCCCGCGCTTCATCCAGACCGTCTGGGGCCTCGGCTACGTGTTCATCCCCGACGGCGCCGCCTGAGCTTTTTCCTTCCCGGTTTCGCCCCGCCCACGGCCCGTCCCATGCGTATCGACCGGCGCCTTTTGCAGCTCGCGTTCGGCGGGCTGTTCTGGCGCACCTTCCTGCTGATCGCGCTGCTGATCTCGGTCAGTCTCGCCGCGTGGTTCCAGAGCTTTCGCGTGATCGAGCGCGAGCCGCGTGCGCAGCGCGTCGCGCTCCAGCTCGTCGCGGTCGTGAAGCTCACGCGCACCGCCCTGCTCTATTCCGATCCCGACTTGCGGCGCGCGCTGCTGCAGGATCTCGAGAGCAACGAGGGCGTGCGCGTGTACCCGCGCGAGAAAACCGACAAGTTCAAGCTGCAGCCCGACGAATCGCTGAACCGCCTGATCGAACACGACATCCGCAGCCGCCTCGGCGACGATACCGTGATCGCGCAGTCGGTCAACGACATTCCCGGCGTGTGGATCAGCTTCAAGATCGACGACGACGATTACTGGGTCGCGCTCGACCGCGACCAGCTCGACAACGTCACGGGCCTGCAGTGGGCCGGCTGGGGGCTGTTCGCGCTCGCGCTGTCGCTGTTCGGCTCCGCGTTCATCACGAGTCTCGTGAACCGGCCGTTCTCGCGACTCGCGCTCGCCGCGCGCCAGGTCGGTTCGGGCCAGGCGCCCGAGCCACTGCCCGAGCGCGGGATGGGCGTCGCGGCCGACACCAACCGCAGCTTCAACCAGATGGTGCGCGACCTCGAACAGCTCGAGGCCGATCGCGCGCTGATGCTCGCGGGCATCTCGCACGACCTGCGCACGCCGCTCGCGCGGCTGCGGCTCGAAACCGAGATGAGCCCGTCCGACCAGGCGACCAAGGACGCGATGGTCGACGACATCGAACAGATGGACCGCATCATCGCGGCCTTCATCGACTACGCGCGCCCGTCGCAGCGCAAGCCCGAGCCCGTCGACCTGTCGTCGGTCGCGCACGAAGTCGCCGCACGCGTGTCGGGCGAGGACGGCGTCGAGATCCGCACGCGACTCGCGCCGAGCGCGATCATCGAAGCCGACGAGACCGACATGCGGCGCGTGATCGGCAATCTCGTCGAGAACGCGCGCAAGTACGGCCAGAGCAAGCAGGACGGCATTTCGCGCATCACGCTTGAGACGCGCGTGTCGCATGCGCGCGTCGAGCTGTCGGTGAGCGACGAGGGCCCCGGTATCCCCGAGGATCAACTGCCGCTCGTGATGCGGCCGTTCTACCGCGTCGACACCGCGCGCACCAAGGCGGACGGCACGGGCCTCGGGATGGCGATCGTGCTGCGGCTCGTCGGCCGCTATCGCGGCGCGCTGCGCCTGCGCAACCGCCACCCGGAAGCCGGCCTCGAAGTCACGCTGGAATTCCCGGGCGCCGGCAAGGCGCGTGCGACCGCGTGACACGCTCGCGCACGCATCTTGCGCGTCACACTATTGACCCGGTTGACAAAAGCTATGAGGGTCGTTAGCCAAAATCTATTGAAGCAACTTACTAATAGTGTTATAGTTTTCCCCATGCTGTCACATCATCGTTGCAGCACCGAGGTAGCTTGACTCAGTCTTCTTCCCAACTCACACAGGAGTATCCGCATGAAAACCGTGGGCGATAAACTCGAAGCTTTCACCGTCGTAGCCGCGAAGCCGGGCTTCAATAATCACGAGGAAAACGGCCAGTCGGCGTTCGAGACCGTCACCGAAGCGTCGTTCCCGGGCAAGTGGAAGATCATCTACTTCTATCCGAAGGATTTCACGTTCGTGTGCCCGACGGAAATCGTCGAATTCGCGAAGCTCACGAAGCAGTTCGAAGAGCGCGACGCCGTCCTGCTCGGCGGCAGCTCGGACAACGAATTCGTCAAGCTCGCATGGCGCCGTGAACACAAGGACCTCGACAAGCTGAACCACTACTCGTTCGGCGACGTCAAGGGCGAACTGATCGACCAGCTCGGCGTGCGCGACAAGGAAGCAGGCGTGGCCCTGCGTGCAACGTTCATCGTCGATCCGGACAACACGATCCAGCACGTGTCGGTGAACAACCTGAACGTCGGCCGCAGCCCGGAAGAAGTCCTGCGCATTCTGGACGGCCTGCAAACGGACGAACTGTGCCCGTGCAACCGCGCAGTCGGCGGCGCAACGCTGTAAGCGTAGCAATGCACGAAGCCCGCGGCGCACGTCCTGCCTGCGGGCTTTTTTAACGGCCAACCCATAGGAGATATCAATGGAATTCATCGACTCGATTAAGGCACGTATCCCCGACTACGCGAAAGACATTCGCCTGAACCTCGACGGCACGATCTCGCGCTCGTCGCTCGAAGGCACCGACGCAGTCGGCGTGGCGCTGGCGGCGGCCATCGCGGCGAAGAGCACGGTGCTCGTGAAGACGATCCGCGAAGCCGGCGTGCTGTCGCCCGAAGAGACGAACGCCGTGCTGACGGCGGCCGCGCTGATGGGGATGAACAACACCTGGTATCCGTATGTCGAGATGGCCGACGACGCCGACCTGAAGACGCAGCGCGCCGAATTGCGGATGGGCGCGTATGCGACGCACGGCGGCGTCGACAAGCGCAAGTTCGAGATGTACGCGCTCGCCGCGTCGATCGTCGGCAAGTGCCACTTCTGCGTGAAGTCGCACTATGCGCTGCTGAAGAACGAGCAAGGGATGACCGTCACGCAACTGCGCGACGTCGGCCGCATCGCGTCGGTGATCAACGCCGCCGCGCAGGTGATCGCCGCCGAAGGCGAATAAGCGGTTGCACAGGGCGCGGCCGTGAGCCGCGCCCGCTCCAAACGAAAATGCCACGCATTCGCGTGGCATTTTTCATTTCGGCGGCGCGACGTGCGGCGCGAACCCCACGCCGCTACGGCCGGACGTCAACCGCCCTGCTTGATCAGCAGCGCAGCCGCCTGCGCTTCGATCCCCTCGCCGCGGCCCAGATAGCCGAGCTTCTCGTTGGTCTTCGCCTTCACGTTCACGCGATCGAGCGGCAGCCCGAGGTCGGCGGCGATGTTCGCGCGCATCCCGTCGATATGCGGCGCGAGCTTCGGCGCCTGCGCGATCACGGTGCTGTCGACGTTCTGGATCGTGAAGCCGGCCGCCTTCACGCGCTCGGCGCACGCGCGCAGCAGCACGCGGCTGTCCGCACCCTTGAACGCCGCGTCGGCGTCGGAGAAATGGCGGCCGATGTCGCCGAGCGCCGCCGCGCCGAACAGCGCGTCGGTGATCGCGTGCAGCAGCACGTCCGCATCCGAGTGGCCGAGCAGGCCGCGCTCGTACGGAATCGTCACGCCGCCGATGATGAGGGGGCGCCCTTCGACGAGCTGGTGCACGTCGTAGCCTTGTCCGATTCTGAAATCCATGCGTAATCCGGTTTGAGATGAGGTGAAAGTCAGGAAGCGTTCGCGGGGCGCGCGAGGATCGCCTCCGCAAGCGCGAAATCTTCCGGGTACGTGACCTTGAAGTTGCGCAGGCTGCCCTGCACGACGCGCGGCGTGTGGCCGGCCCATTCGATCGCGCTGGCCTCGTCGGTCAGGTCGTGCCCTTCGCGCTGCGCCTGCAGGATCGCGTCGCGCAGCATGCCGATGCGGAACATCTGCGGCGTCTGCGCCTGCCACAGCGCGTCGCGCGACTCGGTGCGCGCGATCGCGTCGCCGCCGGCCGGCACGCGCTTGAGCGTATCGGCCACCGGCAGCGCGACGATCCCGCCGACCGGGTCGTCCTTCAGCGTCGCGACCAGTGTGCGGATCAGCGCCGGCGTGATGCCCGGGCGCGCGGCGTCGTGCACGAGCACCCAGTCGTGGTCGGTCGCGCCGAATTCGGCCAGCTCCATCAACCCGTTCAGCACCGACGCCTGCCGCGAGCCGCCGCCGCAGCGGCGCACCGCGAAGCGCAGGCCCGCGAAGCGGCGCGCGTCGAAATGGGAATCGTCGGGCGCGAGCACGACGAGCGTCTGCGCGAACTCGCTGCACGCGTCGAACGCGGCGAGCGTGTAGTGCAGCAGCGCGCGGCCGGCCAGCGTGCGGTATTGCTTCGGCACGGCCGAACCGGAGCGGCTGCCCGTGCCGGCGCAAGGAATCAGGGCGAAAAGTCGGGGAGTCACGAAGGGAAACGCCGGAAAGATGAAATCGAGAAGCGGATTTTATAATAGGTCTTTCGTCTCGACCGGCGCACCGCGCTGCGCCCGTGCACGCCACCCCTGTCGTCCCTATGCCAGATAACGCTTCCACCCCGTTCGCTTCACCCGTTGCCCGCGTCAAGCCCGGCCAGCGTTTCGCCTTCGACGGCGCGCACGGCTCCGCCGACGCGCTCGCCATCGCCCGTTATCTCGCCGACAACCGCCAGGACGTGCCGCTCCTCGCGGTAATCTGCGCGAACGCGGTCGACGCGCAGCGGCTGTCGCAGGAAATCCGCTATTTCTCGCCCGACGCGCGCGTGCGCCTGCTGCCCGACTGGGAAACGCTGCCGTACGACACGTTCTCGCCGCACCAGGACCTCGTGTCCGAGCGGCTGGCCACGCTGCACGACCTGGGCGAGGGCCGCTGCGACATCCTGCTCGTGCCCGCGACCACCGCGCTGTACCGGATGCCGCCCGCATCGTTCATGGCCGCTTACACGTTCGCGTTCGCGCAGGGCGAGCGGCTCGACGAGGCGAAGCTGAAGGCGCAGCTCACGCTGGCCGGCTACGAGCACGTGAGCCAGGTCGTGCGGCCGGGCGAATACTGCGTGCGCGGCTCGCTGATCGACCTGTACCCGATGGGCTCGCCGCTGCCGTACCGGATCGACCTGTTCGACGATCAGGTCGATTCGATCCGCGCGTTCGATCCCGACACGCAGCGCAGCCTGTATCCGGTGCGCGACGTGCGCCTGCTGCCCGGCCGCGAGTTCCCGTTCGACGAAGCCGCGCGCACGGCCTTCCGCAGCCGCTGGCGCGAAACCTTCGAAGGCGACCCGAGCCGCGCGCCGATCTACAAGGACATCGGCAACGGCGTGCCGTCGGCCGGTATCGAGTATTACCTGCCGCTGTTCTTCGACGAGACGGCCACGCTGTTCCACTACCTGCCGCAGGACGCGCACCTCGTGTTCACCGGCGATCTCGAAGCGTCGATCCGCCGCTTCACGGCCGATACGAAGCAGCGCCATGCGTTCCTCGCGCACGATCGCGAGCGGCCGATCCTCGAGCCGCAGCGGCTGTTCCTGTCCGACGAGGATTTCTTCGCGTTCGCGAAGCCGTTCGCACGCGTCGTGCTGCCCGCGCAGCCGGCCGGCGGCTGGGCGACCGCGCTACCCGAACTGACCGTCGACCGCCATGCGGACGATCCGCTCGCATCGCTGCGCACGTTCGTCGAATCGTCGGGCAAGCGCGTGCTGCTGACGGTCGAATCGGCCGGGCGCCGCGAGACGATCCTGCAACTGCTGGCCGAACACCACCTGCGCCCCGCGTCGAACGACGACTTCGCGGGCTGGCTCGCGAGCGACGAACGCTTCGCGCTCGGCGTCGCGCCGCTCGCGAACGGCTTCGCGGTGCCGGGCGAAGGCTATGCGATCGTCACCGAGACCGAGCTGTACGGCGCGCTCGGGCGCCGCGCGGGCCGCCGCCGGCAGGAACAGGCGAGCAACGTCGACGCGATGGTGCGCGACCTGTCGGAGCTGAAGGTCGGCGACCCGGTCGTCCACGCGCAGCACGGCATCGGCCGCTACATGGGCCTCGTGTCGATGGATCTCGGCGAAGGCGAAACCGAATTCCTGCATCTCGAATACTCGGGCGACAGCAAGCTCTACGTGCCCGTCGCGCAACTGCACGTGATCTCGCGCTACAGCGGCGCCGATCCCGACAGCGCGCCGCTGCACGCGCTCGGCTCCGGCCAGTGGGAGCGCGCGAAACGCAAGGCCGCGCAACAGATCCGCGATACGGCCGCCGAGCTGCTGAACCTGTACGCACGCCGCGCGGCGCGCGAAGGCCACGCTTTCTCCCTCGACCCGCGCGACTACGTGAAATTCGCGGAAAGCTTCGGCTTCGAGGAAACGCCCGACCAGGCCGCGGCGATCGCGGCCGTGATCGGCGACATGACGAGCGGCAAGCCGATGGACCGCCTCGTGTGCGGCGACGTCGGCTTCGGCAAGACCGAGGTCGCGCTGCGCGCGGCGTTCATCGCGGTGCTCGGCGGCAAGCAGGTCGCGCTGCTGTCGCCGACCACGCTGCTCGCCGAGCAGCACACGCAGACCTTCGCCGACCGCTTCGCGGACTGGCCGGTGCGCATCGTCGAGCTGTCGCGCTTCAAGACCGCGAAGGAAGTGAATGCGGCGATCGCGCAGATCAACGAAGGCAGCGTCGACATCGTGATCGGCACGCACAAGCTGCTGTCGTCGGACGTGCAGTTCAAGCGCCTCGGCCTCGTGATCATCGACGAGGAACACCGCTTCGGCGTGCGCCAGAAGGAAGCGCTGAAGGCGCTGCGCGCGGAAGTCGACGTGCTGACGCTCACTGCGACGCCGATCCCGCGTACGCTCGGGATGGCGCTCGAAGGGCTGCGCGATTTCTCGGTGATCGCGACCGCGCCGCAGAAGCGGCTCGCGATCAAGACCTTCGTGCGCCGCGAGGAGGAAAGCGTGATCCGCGAGGCGATGCTGCGCGAGCTGAAGCGCGGCGGCCAGGTGTACTTCCTGCACAACGAGGTCGAGACGATCGAGAACCGCAAGGCGATGCTCGAGGCGCTCGTGCCGGAGGCGCGCATCGTGATCGCGCACGGCCAGATGCACGAGCGCGAGCTCGAACGCGTGATGCGCGATTTCGTCGCGCAGCGCGCGAACGTGCTGCTGTGCACGACCATCATCGAGACCGGCATCGACGTGCCGAGCGCGAACACGATCATCATGCACCGCGCGGACAAGTTCGGCCTCGCGCAGCTTCACCAGTTGCGCGGCCGCGTGGGCCGCTCGCACCACCAGGCCTATGCGTACCTGCTGGTCCACGATCCGCAGTCGCTGACCAAGCAGGCGCAGCGCCGGCTGGAAGCGATTCAGCAGATGGAGGAACTGGGCTCGGGCTTCTATCTCGCGATGCACGACCTCGAGATCCGCGGCACCGGCGAGGTGCTCGGCGACAAGCAGTCGGGCGAAATCCACGAGATCGGCTTCCAGCTCTATACGGACATGCTGAACGACGCGGTGAAGGCGCTGAAGAACGGCAAGGAGCCCGACCTCACCGCCCCGCTCGCCGCGACGACCGAAATCAACCTGCATGCACCCGCGATCCTGCCGGCCGACTACTGCGCGGACGTGCAGGAACGGCTGTCGCTGTACAAGCGGCTCGCGAACTGCGAGCACGGCGACGCGATCGACGGCATCCAGGAGGAGCTGATCGACCGCTTCGGCAAGCTGCCGCCGCAGGCGCACGCGCTCGTCGAGACGCACCGGCTGCGGATCGCCGCGAAACCGCTCGGCATCGTGAAGATCGACGCGAGCGAGGTTGCGATCGGCCTGCAGTTCGAGCCGAATCCGCCGATCGACCCGATGCGGATCATCGAGATGGTGCAGAAGCATCGCCACATCAAGCTCGCGGGCCAGGACAAGCTGCGCATCGAGACGCGCTCGCCCGATCTCGCGATCCGCGTATCGACGATCAAGGAAACGCTGCGCGCACTCGGCCCGAAACAGGGCGCGGCCGTCGCGGCTCGGTGACGCAATCCTGACGGGCGCGACGTTGCTGCACCGCACCGCGCCCGGCGAAGGCGGGCCGGCGCGTTTTTGAGTATGATTTCCCATTCATCAGACGGAGTTTTGCCATGTCCACTCTCGACACGACGGCGCCGTCCGCCGCCACCGAAGGCGACGCATCGCTCGTCAGCCTGCCCTGGGTCAAGCAGCTCGTGTCGATGGACACGACGAGCCGCGTGCCGAACCTCGGCCTGATCGAAACGGTACGCGACGCGCTCGCCGCAAAGGGCATCGCGTCGACGATCACGCACGATGCGCGCGAGGGCTGGGCGAACCTGTTTGCCACCGTGCCCGCGCACGACGGTTCGACCAACGGCGGCATCGTGCTGTCTGGCCACACCGACGTCGTGCCGGTCGACGGCCAGCAATGGGACAGCAACCCGTTCGCGCCGGAAATCCGCGACGGCCGCCTGTACGGCCGCGGCACCTGCGACATGAAGGGCTTCATCGGCGCGGCGCTCGCGCTGCTGCCCGAGATGCAGGCGACCAAGCTTGCGAAGCCGATCCATTTCGCGCTGTCCTACGACGAGGAGATCGGCTGCGCGGGCGCGCCGCTGATGATCGCCGATCTCGTGAAGCGCGGCGTGCAGCCGTCGGGCTGCATCGTCGGCGAGCCGACCAGCATGCGGCCGATCATCGCGCACAAGGGCATCAACGCGTACCGCTGCTGCGTGCGCGGCCACGCCGCGCATTCGTCGCTGACGCCGAAGGGGCTCAACGCGATCGAGTATGCGGCGCGCCTCATCTGCCACATCCGCGACATCGCCGAGCGCTTTCGCGCCGAAGGCCCGTTCGACGAACTGTACGACGTGCCGTTCACGACCGCGCAGACGAGTACGATCCAGGGCGGCAACGCGATCAACACGGTGCCGGCCGAGTGCCGCTTCGACTTCGAATTCCGCAACCTGCCGACGCTCGATCCCGAGCAGATCTTCACGCGCATCGAAGCGTATGCGCAGGAAACGCTGCTGCCGCAGATGCTGCGCGAACATCCGAACGCCGCGATCGAATTCTCGAAGATCGCCGCGGCGCCCGGCCTCGACGCGACCGAACAGGCGGCGATCACGCAGCTCGTGCGCGCGCTGACGGCCGACCAGGACAAGCGCAAGGTCGCGTACGGCACCGAGGCCGGGCTGTTCGCCCGCGCGGGTATCCCGAGCGTCGTGTGCGGGCCCGGCAACATCGAGCAGGCGCACAAGCCGAACGAATATGTCGAGCTCGCGCAGCTCGCCGGCTGCGAGCAGTTCCTGCGCAAGTTCATCCGCAGCATGTCGGTCGACGCGCACTGACTGCCTCCCGCCACGCCGGCCCGCGTGTGCGGGCCGGCCCACTCCGCCACCCGCCACGTCATGTCGACTGAACAACAGGGCACAGCCCATACGACGATCGACGGCGAGCCGATTCCGACGCTCGACGAGATTGCCGCCCAGCATTTCGCGTTGTCGCCGTGGGTCGCGCGCACGCCCGTGTTCGAGCGCGCCGACCTGCCTTCGCTCGAAGGCACGCACGTCAACTTCAAGTTCGAGCTGCTGCAAGCGAGCGGCAGCTTCAAGGCGCGCGGCGCGTTCACGCACCTGCTCGCGCTCGACGAAGCCCGCAAGAACGCCGGCGTCACATGCGTGTCGGCCGGCAATCATGCGGCGGCCGTCGCGTATGCGGCGATGCGGCTCGGCAGCAGCGCGAAGGTCGTGATGTTCCATACCGCGAGCCCGACACGCATCGCGCAGTGCAAGCAGTACCGCGCGGAGGTCGTGCTGGCCGGCAGCGCGTCGCAGGCGTTCGATCTCGTGCGGCGCATCGAGGCCGAGGAAGGCCGCTTCTTCATTCATCCGTTCAACGGCTATCACACGATCCTCGGCACCGCGACGCTCGGCTACGAATGGGCGACGCAGACGCCGGACCTCGACGCGGTGATCGTGCCGATCGGCGGCGGCGGGCTCGCGGCCGGCATGGCGACCGCGCTGCGGCTCGCGAACCCGCGCGTGTACGTGTATGGCGTGGAGCCGGAAGGCGCCGACGCGATGAGCCGCAGCTTCGCGGCCAATCACACGATCAAGATGAGCGCGATGCAGACCATCGCCGATTCGCTGATGGCGCCGCACACCGAGGAATACAGCTATCAGCTGTGCCGGCGCCACCTCGATCGCATCGTCACCGTCTCCGACGACGCGCTGCGCGCCGCGATGCTGTTCCTGTTCTCGCACCTGAAACTGTCGGTCGAGCCGGCCTGCGCGGCCGCGCTCGCCGCGCTGCTCGGCCCGCTGCGCGAAACGCTGCAGGGCAAACGCGTCGGCGTACTGCTGTCGGGCACGAACACCGACCCCGCCACGCTCGGCATGCATCTCGCGCACGCGCAACTGCAGCACTGATCGCGCATCGCGCGTGTGCGGACCCTAGGGTTATCCCCAGATTATGTTGACAGCCCTGTTGATAACCCGCCGGACCCGCACGCAAGTGGTTGAGCGCGCAGCGTTTTGCGCGCGCGAAGGTCGATCGTCACGAAATGGGCAAATGCGGCGGGTAGCCGCATGCGCGACGGCGCTCGCGCTGCTCGCCGGATGTGCGGCACCGCCCTCGTCCCCCTCCAGCACGCAACCGGCGGCCTGCACGCATCCGGGCGAAAGCCGCATGCTGCAGGCCGACCTGCTGTTCGGGCGCGACATCGCCGGGCGCGGCCCCGTCACCGATGCCGAACGCGCGGCATTCCTCGCCGATACGGTCACGCCGCGCTTCCCCGACGGCCTCACCTACTGGGACACGCACGGCCAGTGGCGCGACCGCTCGACCGGCGCGATCACGCGCGAAGACAGCTTCGTGATCCGTATCATCGCCGACGATACGCGCGACACGCGCACACGGCTCGCCGCGATCCGGCAAGCGTACGTCGAGCGATTTCACCAGCAATCGGTCGGCATGACCGTCGTGCCGGCCTGCGCGTCGTTCTGATTCGCCGTCTTCCGCTGCCGGCCGCACGCAAAAAAACGGGCGCCCGAAGGCGCCCGTCCATGGATGAAGCACAGCGTCGTACCGCTTACTTGCTCTCGAACATGTCCATGATCTGCTGCTTCTCCTGCGGCGTGACGGGCGGCGGCGCCAGCCCGGCCGCGCCGGCCGAACCGAGTGCGTCGTTCGCGCTGATCGCGTTCTCGGCCGGATTGATGTCGACGTTCGCGACGAAGCCATTGCCCGGCGTGCGATCCGCGTAGTACAGCTCGCCGTCGATCGTCGTCAGGCCGTCCGGCATCGGCATCTGCTGCTCGGGCACGCCGTTCAGCGCGGTACGCATATAGTTCACCCAGATCGGCAATGCGAGTTGCGCGCCGAATTCGCGGCTGCCGAGGCTCTTCGGCTGGTCGAAGCCCATCCATGCGACCGCGACGAGCGATTGCTGATAGCCGGCGAACCAGCCGTCCTTCGCGTCGTTCGTGGTACCCGTCTTGCCCTGCAGGTCGTTGCGGCCCAGCGCATTGGTGCCCGCGCCCGTGCCGCCCGTCGCGACCGAATGCAGCAGGCTGTTCATCACGTACGCGTTGCGGCCTTCGATCGTGCGCGGCGCGGTGCCGCCCGCGACCACCGGCTGCGACTTCTGCAGCGGCTGGCCGCGTGCGTCGTCGACTTCGGCGATCAGGTACGGATCGACCTTGTAACCGCCGTTCGCGAACACCGCGTAGCCGGTCGCAAGCTGCAGCGGCGTCACGAGGCCCGCGCCGAGCGCCATCGGCAGGTACGGCGGAGTCTTCGCCGGATCGAAGCCGAAGCGCTGCGTCACGTACTGCTGCGCATACTGCGTGCCGATCGACGCGAGGATCCGGATCGACACCAGGTTCTTCGAACGCTGCAGGCCGGTGCGCATCGTCATCGGGCCGTCCGGCTGGTCGTCGTCCTTCGGCTCCCACGCGGTGCCGCCCGGCACGCTCGGCGGGAAGTACAGCGGCGCGTCGTTGATCATCGTCGCCGGCCCGAGCCCCTTGTCGAGCGACGCCGAGTAGATGAACGGCTTGAACGACGAACCCGGCTGCCGCCACGCCTGCGTCACGTGGTTGAACTTGCTCTTGTTGAAGTCGAAGCCGCCGACGAGCGAGCGGATCGCGCCGTCCTGCGGCGCGATCGCGACGAGCGCGCCTTCGACCTGCGGCAGCTGCACGACCTGCCAGCCCGTCTTGCCGTCCTTCAGCACGCGCACGACCGAGCCCGGCTTGATGCGCAGCGCGTTGTTCGCGCGGGCCCCGAGCGCGGCCGACACGAAGCGCAGGCCGGCCGGGCCGATCGTCGTGGTCGCGCCGCCGACGAACTGCACCTCGACGGCGTTCGGCGATGCCGACAGCACGACCGCCGATTGCAGGTCGCCGTTGTCCGGGTGGTCGGCGAGCGCGTCGTCGATCGCCTCGTCGCGCTCGTCGCCGGCCGCGGGCAGGTTGATCGACGCTTCGGGGCCGCGATAGCCGTGACGGCGCTCGTAGTCGAGAATGCCGCGACGCACGGCCTGATACGCGGCTTCCTGGTCGGCCGAGTTGATCGTCGTCGTGACGGTCAGCCCGCGCGTGTAGGTTTCGTCCTTGTATTGCTCGTACATCATCTGCCGCACCATCTCGGCGACGTACTCGCCGTGCACCGCGTACTGGTTGCCGGGCGTGCGCACGTGAATCTCTTCCTTGATCGCCTGGTCGTACTGCGGCTGCGTGATGTAGCCGATGTCGAGCATCCGCTTCAGGATGTATTCCTGACGCACCTTCGCGCGCTTCGGATTGACGACCGGGTTGTACGCGGACGGCGCCTTCGGCAGCCCCGCGAGCATCGCCGCTTCCGCGAGCGTGATGTCCTTCAGGTCCTTGCCGAAGTACACGCGCGCCGCGGCCGCGAAGCCGTACGAGCGCTGGCCGAGATAGATCTGGTTCATGTACAGCTCGAGAATCTGGTCCTTCGTCAGGGCCTTCTCGATCTTGTACGCGAGCAGCATCTCGTAGATCTTGCGCGTGTAGGTCTTCTCGCTCGACAGGAAGAAGTTGCGCGCGACCTGCATCGTGATCGTGCTCGCGCCCTGGCGCGCGCCGCCGTGCATCAGGTCGGCCACGCCCGCGCGCAAGATGCCGAGGAAATCGACGCCGCCGTGCTCGTAGAAGCGGTAGTCCTCGATCGCCAGCACGGCCTTCTTCATCACGTCGGGAATGTCCTGGAAGCGCACGAGGCTGCGGCGCTCCTCGCCGAACTCGCCGATCAGCACGTGGTCGGCGGTGAACACGCGCAACGGCACCTTCGGCTGGTAATGGGTCAGCGCATCGAGCGACGGCAGTTGCGGCGCCATCACGACCAGCGCGTAGCCGACGATCAGCGCGCCGACGACCGCCAGCGTCGCGAACAGGCCGACGAACCACAGCGCGACGCGCGAGCCGAACGTGCGGCGGCGCCCTCCGCCACCGCCACTGCGCTGCTGCGCGCGGCGGCCGTCGTCGCGATCGTCGTCATCGGGGTAATAGGCTCCGGACGGCGAACGGCGCAGCGTGTAGTGGGGTTCGTTCCTGTCGGAAGAAGAAGGCGGTCGTTTGATAATTGGCATGTCGGAATGGCGGGCGGTCGTGGCGCCCTCGGACGCATGCGGAAATGCAAGCGGATGATTCAGAGTGGGTGCATCGAGATACGGCTGTCACGTCGACAGACCCCGCCGCGCGGCGATCCGTTCCCGCGACGTGACAGCGCATTTTAATGAAATCGCCCGGGTGCCTTCGCGATTTTTTGTAAAAATTCCCGCAATGCCGTGATTTCCGGCGCGTATTGTCGGCATCCTCGGCCTATGATGGACACGCGATACCGCGCACGCGGGCGATTTTCTTTCAGCCGCGAAAGGTTGGGCGTCCTGATGCGCGAGCCGCTTGAACGCGCGCGTTTAAGCCGTATTTAAGTGAACCGGTGGTGTAATATCCGCCGGCTCACGCGAGCCGGAACCGGCTCGCGACGGGCATTGCCGCGGTCACGCGGCGCCTTTCAACCACGGAGGATTTCATGTCGCTTTTCGACTCTATTTCGCGCACGATCAAAGGCCTGCTGAACGATGCGGCCGATTCGGTACAGGATCCGTCGCGCGACGCACGGCAGATCGTGCGGGAGCTCGACGACAGCATCGGCCGTGCCGAGAATTCGCTGATCGAGATCGAGGCACAGGTCGCCACCCAGCGCAGCAAGCGCGATGCGGCCGACGACAAGGTGAAGAAGTATGAAGACGGCGCGAAGCGCGCGCTGCAGGGCGGCGACGAAGCGCTCGCCCGCGAGGCGCTCGCGGCCCAGTCGAACGCGGAAGCGGAGCGCGATGCGCTCGCGGCCGAGCTAGCGACGCTCGAGCCGTCGGTCGACAAGCTGAAGGGGCAGATCGCCGACATGCGCCAGCGCCGCAACGACCTGAATGCGCGCTCGAACATCCTGCAGGCCAAGCAGGAAATCGCGCAGGCGAAGGACGTGGCCGCCAGCGCGCTGGGCGGCATCGGCGGCAAGAACCTGTCCGAGGATTTTCAGAAGCTCGAGGACAAGGTCGCGCTGCAGAACGCCCGCTCGGACGCGCGCCTCAATTCGGCCGACACGTCGAGCGGCAAGGCGCTCGACGACAAGCTCGCCGCGCTGAACAAGGGCCCGTCGGTCGAGGATCGCCTCGCCGCGCTGAAGAAGCAGCTCGATACGCCTGCGCAGTAACCGCCGCCGGGCCACCGCGCCGCGCCCCGGCCCGGGCGCGCGGCGCGAACCGATCGTCAGGAGACGGGCGCATGCGCCCGGTTCGACCATGAAGAAATCTCTCGCCGCACTCGGCCTCTCGCTGATGTTGCTGTCGTCCGCCGCGTTTGCGGTCCCGTCGCTGCAGCAGGTCGAGCAGTCGATCGCGCAGCGCAACTGGCAGCAAGCCGACACGCAGCTGTCGCAAGTCATCGACGCCCATCCGAACAACGCGCACGCGCGCTACCTGTATGCGCAGGTGCTTGACCGCGAAGGCCGCGCGTCCGACGCGCTCGCGCAACTGCAGCGCGCGAAATCGCTCGATCCGCAACTGCGCTTCACCGATGCGTCGCGCTTCGCGCAGACGGAGTCGCGCATTCGCGCCGACGCCGCGCGCGTCAGCGGCAACACGCCGTCGGCCACGCAGGCCGGCACGCTGCAGCCGGGGCTCGCCCCCGCCGTCGCGCCGGCCGAAAAACACGGCCCGTCCACCAGCATGTGGATCGGCCTCGGGCTGATCGCCGCCGTGATCGCGCTGGTGCTGCGCTGGACGCTGCGGCGCGCGCGCACGGCGGACGACGGCCGCGCCGACGATGAACGCCGTACGCAGCTCAAGCGCGCGACCGACGTGCTGAACGACATCCGGCCGCTGAAGCTCGACGCGAAACTGTCGACGGCGCCCGGCGCCGCGGCGCTGACCGGCGAACTCGAAGCGATCGAGAACGACGCGCGCACGCTCGTCGAGACGCTGTCGAACGGCAAGAATCCGGTGCCGCCGTATCGCGTCGATGAACTCGAACAGCGCCACGCCAGCGTGAAGGCGCGTGTCGAAGGCCGCCCCGACCCGGCCGCGCAGCCCACGGCGCCGGCGAACGGCAGCGGCTCCGTTTATGCGCAGGAAGCCGACCGCATGACGGGCGCCCAAGGCCAGCCGTATCAGCAGCAGCCCTACCCGCCGCAACAACCGTATCCGCAACAGCAGCCGCCCGTCGTGATCCAGCAAGGCGGCGGTTTCGGCGGCGGAATGGGCGGGCTCCTGACCGGCGTGCTGCTCGGCGAAGCGATGTCCGGCGGCCGCGAGCGCGTGGTCGAACGCGACGTGATCGTCGACGGCGAGCACCGCCGGCAGGACGCCGACCCGGGCTTCGACCTGGGCCGCGGCGACGATTCGAACTGGAGCGACGGCAACAGCGGCGGCGGGATGGATCTCGGCAGCAACGACGACGGCTGGACCGACGACAACACCTGAGTACCCGCGCACCGGGCGTCGCCCGCATGTCGACGCCCGGCCACGCACGCCAGGCCCTGCCGCATGAGCGGCCGCGTCGACGCCCGGATTTGTCAATCATTTCAAGATGGGCTACCGGCAACGGGACGCGTTCGTTATCATGCGGCCATCGGCGTGCCACCGACCCTTATTCGACGCAAAGCAATCCTGCGCGTCGCGGCACGCCTCCCCCGCCCCACACAGGAGAAAGCCGCTCATGAGCATCATCAAGGAATTCAAGGAGTTCGCCGTCAAGGGCAACGTGATGGATCTCGCCGTCGGCGTGATCATCGGTGGCGCGTTCTCGAAGATCGTCGACTCGGTCGTGAAGGACCTCATCATGCCGGTCATCGGCGTGCTGACCGGCGGCCTGGATTTCTCGAACAAGTTCGTTCTGCTCGGCACCATCCCGCCGTCGTTCAAGGGTAATCCCGATTCGTTCAAGGACCTGCAGGCCGCCGGCGTCGCCGCATTCGGCTACGGCTCGTTCATCACCGTGGCGATCAATTTCGTGATCCTTGCGTTCATCATCTTCCTGATGGTGAAATTCATCAACAAGCTGCGCAAGCCGGAAGAGGCCGCACCGGCCGCGACGCCGGAAGACATCGTGCTGCTGCGCGAGATCCGCGATTCGCTCAAGCAGCGCTGATCTGGACACGCTCCGCCAGCCAGGCCCGCCCCGCGCGGGCCTTTTTATTGCGCATGCGATACACCGCCGCATGCGGCCCATCTCACTTTTTTGTGACGAGCGAATGCACGCGCGGGAAAAGCAGGTCTATGATGGAGACTAAACGACAGTACGGGCGCCAAGACGCTGGCTGTGTCGATCATGGCGAGCAGGTCGACGGGAGACATTGATCGTCGTACTGCACGAATGCAGCATTTTCGTGTGCTATAAAGGATCGACATGCGGCGTACATAGCCGGGAGTGGGTCGCATGAAAGTGCCGCATTTCTTGCAATTGTTTTTGAGGCGAGTGTTTATGTCCTTCCCGAAAAAACGTCGGCGTGCGCCGCAGGATGGCCAGGAGTCGTTCCTCGCGGTCTTGCGCCACTCGAAACCGTTTGCCCAGCTCGACACCAAGATTGCCCGCGCCCGCGCGCAGGACGAACCCGTCCTCTATGCGCACGTGCTGCCCGGGCTCGACGTGCTTCTGTGCAGCGTACGCGGCGCGCAGCCGCCCTATCCGGCCATCGCCGAGCTGCGCAAGCGCTGCATCGAATCGATCGCCAACGCGCTCGAGCAGCCGCTCGACGGCCTCGAGAACGGCGGATACTGGTACGAAGCGAACGGCTTCGGCTTCCTCGTGTTCGCCAGCCGGGCGCGTGCGCGCATCCTGCCCGAGTTTGGTGCAGGCACGAAGGCGAGCCTGCGCGGCGGCCTCGGCCGCCAGAACGCGGGCGACACCACACCCCGCTCGCTCGGCTGAACCGCCAGTCATTCGATGGGCCGCCTCCAGGCGGCCCATCTGCCATTTACGCGTCCCGCTTGCCCGTCACGATGCCTGCCCACGGCCGTTGTTCGGCCGCACGATGTCGATGAATGCGGCGAAATCGGCGCCGGCGAGCCCCTGCGCGGCGCCGAGCCTCAGCACCTGCTGCACGGTGGCCGATACGGGCATCGCCGCGCCCGTGTCGCGCGCGGCGTCGGCGATTGCGTCGACATCCTTCTGGAACGTACTGAGCGCGCCGATCGGCGGGTGACCACCCGACGTCATGCGCGGCACGAACGTCTGCAGCAGCACCGAATCGGCCCAGCCGCCGGCGAGCGCCTCGGCCAGACGCGCGGCCTCGATGCCGCTCGCCTGTGCGAGGCCGACCGCCTCGGCGATCGCGGTGACCGTCGCGGTGACGATCGCCTGGTTGCACAGCTTCGCCGTCTGGCCGGCGCCCGCGTCGCCCATGTGCGTGATGCGCGACGCGTACGTATCGATCAGCGCGCGCACCGCGTCGAGATCGGCCACGCGGCCGCCGGCCATCACCGCGAGCGTGCCGGCCTGCGCGCCCGGCACGCCGCCGGACACCGGCGCATCGACCCAGCCGACCTCGAGCACGGCCGCGCGCGCCGCATAGTCGCGCGTGGCGGCGGGCGGAATGCTCGAATGATCGACGATGCGCCGCAGGCGGCGCGTGCTCGCGTCACCGGAAAGCAGCCCGTGCTCGCCGAACACGACGTCGCCGACCGCCCGGCCGTCGAGCACGCACACGAACACCGTCTCGACGCGCTCGGCCAGCTCGCGCGGCGTGCCGACCACCTGCGCGCCGTCCTTCACCAGCGCGTCGGCCTTGTCGCGCGAGCGATTCCATACACTGACGCGATGCCCGGCCGTCAGCAAATGCCGAATCATCGGCGCGCCCATCAATCCCGGTCCGCAAAATCCGACTTCCACGATGCGCCTCGTCTCCGATATGGGTTGCAGTTGCCGCCCATCATACCTATCACTCAAGAAGCCGGGCATGCACGGAACCGTAGCGGGACCGCGGTTTGCCCCGCCAACACAGACCGATATCCCAGGGAGCGCATCATGAGCGACCACGTGTACAAGCTGATCGAACTGACAGGTTCGTCGCAACAATCGAGCGACGACGCGATCCGCAACGCAATCTCGAAAGCCGGCAAGACGCTGCACAACCTGCACTGGTTCCAGGTGACCGAAACGCGCGGCCACATCGAAGGCGACCAGGTCGTGCACTGGCAGGTCACGCTGAAGGTCGGCATGCGTATCGACGACTGACGCGCCGTACGCGTCACGCGACGCCCCACCGCGGGATGCGTGCAATGCGCATCCGCGCGGCGCCGTGCTCGCCCGCATTTCGCTCCGTTCGGGCCCCTTGTCGACGCGCGGCCGGCCGGTAGCCGCGGGTATCCATCTCTTGACGCTGATTTTCGTTCATATTAAAAACGATATACCCACCCCATCCCTCGATCAGCCCAGCCATATAAACCGGAGATAACATGAGCCAGCAACGCGAGGCGATCGACACGTACCTCTTGCGCGTCTTGCACACCTTGTTGATGGAGCGCAGCGTCACACGCGCGGCCGTCAAACTGAACCAGTCGCAACCGGCGATCAGCGCCGCGCTGCGGCGCCTGCGCGACATCACCGGCGATCCGCTGCTGGTGCGCGGCAAATCCGGCATGGTCCCGACCGAATACGGGCTGCGCCTGCTCGAGCCCGTGCAGAACGCGCTGCGCGAAATCGAGCGCATCAAGTTCCAGCAGCACAACTTCGACCCGGCCACGTCGATCCGCTGCTACCGGATCGGCTGCCCCGACTACCTGAACGTGCTGTTCGTGCCGACCGTCGTCGAACGCTTCCGCCTGGCCGCGCCGAACGCGACGCTCGAGTTCCACTCGCTCGGCCCCGCGTTCGACTACGAGCTCGCGCTGGAAGACGGCAAGCTCGACATCGTCGTCGGCAACTGGCCCGAGCCGCCCGAGCAGCTGCACCTGTCGAACCTGTTCGTCGACGAAATCGTCTGCCTGATGAGCAACACGCACCCGTTCGCCAAGCGCGGCGGGCTCACGCTCGACCAGTACCTGAACGCGCCGCATCTCGCGCCGACGCCGTACTCGGTCGGCCAGCGCGGCGCGATCGACGTGCATCTCGCGCGCGAACGGCTCAAGCGCCACGTGGTCGTCACGCTGCCGTACTTCAACCTCGCGCCTTACGTGCTCGTGAAGTCGGACCTGATCTTCACGACCACGCGGCTGTTCGCCGATCACTACGCGAAGTTCCTGCCGCTGTCGGTCGTGCCGGCGCCGCTCGACTTCCCGCCGATGCAGTACTACCAGCTGTGGCACGAGCGCTGCCATTACTCCGACGAAGTGCGCTGGCTGCGCAGCCTCGTCGCCGAAGCCACTCGCACGCTGATCGAGGCGTAAGCGCATACGGCGCGCCACGCGCGCGCCGGTCACGCCGTTGCGCGGCAGGTGGTGGCGGCAACGGCCGCGCCCCGTGCGGCGCGGCCTCCCCGCCGACGCGTCAGCGCGACGCCTCCACGAGCGCGTGCGCCAGCGCGTTGTGACGCTCGATCACCGGCGGCAGATCGAGCGTCGCGAGCCGCCCTTCCCGCACCACCACCTTCCCGTTCACCACCGTGTACGCCGTCTGCGATGGCGCGCAGAACACGAGCGCCGCGACGGGATCGTGCAGCGCGCCCGCGAACAACGGCTGACGCAGGTCGAACGCGGCGAAATCCGCGGCCATGCCGGGCTTCAGCGCGCCGATGTCGTCGCGGTTCAGCACCTTTGCACCGCCGAGCGTCGCGATCTCGAGCGCTTCGCGCGCGGTCATCGCATCGGGCCCGAAACCGACCCGCTGCAGCAGCAGCGCCTGGCGTACCTCCGCCACCATCTGCGCGCCGTCGTTCGATGCGGAACCGTCGACGCCAAGCCCGACCGGCACGCCCGCGAGCCGCATCTTCTTCACCGGCGCGATGCCGGACGCCAACCGCATGTTCGAGCACGGGCAATGCGCGACACCCGTGCCGGTGCGCGCGAACAGGCCGATGCCCGCATCGTCGAGCTGCACGCAGTGCGCATGCCACACGTCGTGGCCCACCCAGCCGAGATCTTCCGCATATTCGGCGGGCGTCATCCCGAACTTCTCGCGGCTGTACGCGATGTCGTTGACGTTCTCCGCGAGGTGCGTGTGCAGCGACACGCCGTATTCGCGCGCGAGCACGGCCGCATCGCGCATCAGCCCGCGGCTCACCGAGAACGGCGAGCACGGCGCGACCACCACGCGCAGCATCGCGTAGCGGCCTTCGTCGTGATAGGTCTCGATCAGGCGCTGCGCGTCGCGCAGGATGTCGGGTTCGCGCTCGACGACCGAGTCGGGCGGCAACCCGCCGTCGCGCTGGCCGACGCTCATCGCGCCGCGGCTCGCATGAAAGCGCATGCCGATCCGCCGCGCGGCGCCGATGCTGTCGTCGAGCCGGCTGCCGTTCGGGTAGATGTACAGATGGTCGCTCGACGTCGTGCAGCCCGACTGCAGCAGCTCGGCCATCGCGGTCAGCGTGGACACCTCGATCATCTCGGGCGTCAGGTGCGCCCAGATCCGGTACAGGTTCGTGAGCCAGCCGAACAGTTCGGCGTTCTGCGCGGCCGGCACCGCGCGCGTGAGGCTCTGGTACATGTGGTGATGCGTGTTCACGAGCCCCGGGATCACGAGGTGGCCGCGCAGGTCGAGCACTTCGTCGGCCGTGTCGGGCAGCTCGGCGCTCGGTCCGACCGCGACGATCCGGTTGTCTTCGATGTAGAGTCCCGCGTCGCGCAGCTCGCGGCGCGTGTCGTCCATGGTCACGAGCACGTCGGCGTGCTTGACCAGCAGGGTCGTCGGGCGGGATGAGGAAGGGGTCGGCGCGCGTGCGCCGGCGTGCTGCTCGAGATTCATGCGTTCTCCGCGTCGGTCTGCCTCCAGGGGGCTGCCCTGGAAGCGGTCACACAGCCGTTCGAACGCTGAATCGCGGCACGCCCCGGCGCCTGCGTCCGTTCGAACGCCCTGGCCCGGTTACCCGGCGTGCTCGCCGTCTTCGGGGTGCGCCCGGCCACCGGCCGACGCGCACGGCGGGAGGATCGCCCAAGTGCGCGCCGCGCACAATACGCGATCCCGAATACCCTGCTTCAGGGATCCGGTATGGTACGCCGCCCGATGCCCCGCCGCGTGCCCGACACCGGCGCGCTCAGCCCTGTCCGGCGGGCCGTCGACAGCCGCTCATGCGCGGCGCATTATCTTCGATATCGCGTACGTATTTGCACGGGGAACCTTTTTACAATGCCTGCACGGCGCTCGCTTCACTCTCGCCGACGGGTATGTAGCCACGTGACGTGGAGCCTCGATCCGCCGCACGGTCAATGGATCGAGTCGCCGCCGAACCTCGCATTCACACAAGGAACAACGAATGGGAAAGCTCACTACCCACGTACTCGATACGGCGCACGGCCGTCCCGGCGCCGCCATCAAGGTGGACCTCTACGCGCTGGACGGCGAATCGCGCCGCGCGATCAAGACCGTGCTCACCAATAGCGACGGCCGCTGCGACGAACCGCTGCTCGAAGGCGCGGCGCTCGCCGCCGGCGAATACGAACTCGTGTTCCATGCCGGCGACTACTTCGCGGCGCTCGGCGTGAAGGTGCCCGAACCCCGCTTCGTCGACCGCGTCGTGCTGCGCTTCGGCATCGCCGACGCCGGGTCGCACTACCACGTGCCGCTGCTCGTGTCGCCGTGGTCGTACAGCACCTATCGCGGCAGCTGACAGACGAATCAGCGCCTGCATCAAGACAAACGATCTGAGTCTGGAGGAGTTTCATGGAAGGCTTCATCACCGACTGGCTGAACCTCGCGCTGCGATGGCTGCACGTCATCGTCGCCATTGCGTGGATCGGCGAGTCGTTCTATTTCGTCGCGCTCGACAACAGCCTGAAGCCGCCGACCGACCCGAACCAGCGCAAGCGCGGGGTGTTCGGCGAGCTGTGGCACGTCCACGGCGGCGGTTTCTACAACATGCAGAAGTACACGGTCGCACCGCCGGAAATGCCCGATGACCTGCACTGGTCGAAGTGGCCGTCGTACACGACGTGGCTGTCCGGCTTCACGCTGTTCTTCGTGCTGTACCTGCTTGCCCCGAACACGTACCTGATCGACAAGAACGTGCTCGACATGGGCCCGGTGGTCGCCGTCGCGTCCGCACTCGGCTTCCTCGCGGCCGGCTGGATCGTCTACGACTCGCTGTGCCGCCTGCTCGGCACCAACGACCGCGTGCTCGGCATCTGCGTCGGCCTGTACGTCGTCGTCGCCGCGTACCTCGCGTGCCACATCTTCTCGGGCCGGGCCGCCTACCTGATCGTCGGCGCGATGCTCGCGACGATCATGTCGGCGAACGTGTTCTTCGTGATCATCCCGGGCCAGCGCAAGATGGTCGACAAGATGCTCAAGGGCGAAGAACCGAACCCGATCTACGGCAAGCGCGGCAAGCAGCGTTCGGTGCACAACACGTACTTCACGCTGCCGGTCGTATTCGCGATGCTGTCGAACCACTATGCGATGACGTACACGAACAAGTTCAACTGGGTCGTGCTCGTGCTGATCATGCTGGCCGGCGCGCTGATCCGCCAGTTCTTCGTGATGCGTCACCGCGGCAAGCAGCTGTGGTACCTGCCGATCGGCGGCGTCGCGCTGCTGTCGGGCGCGCTGGTGTGGACGATGCCGAAGCCGGTCGCGCCGGAAGCGCAAGCGGCCAACGCACCGAAGATCGCGATCCACGACATCATGCCGATCCTGCAGCAGCGCTGCGTCGAATGCCACTCGGCGAAGCCGACGCTGATGGGCAGCGCGCCCGCGGGCGTGATGTTCGATACGCCGGACGAAGTGTCGAAGAACGCGCAGCGGATCTACGACCAGGCCGTGCGCCTGAAGGCGATGCCGATCGGCAACGTCACGCACATGACCGACGACGAGCGGACCAAGCTCGCCGCCTGGTTCGAGGGTGGCGCGGTCAGGTAAGCCGCCGCGCGCCGGACGTCATTCGCCGGCGCCATGCTCTCCGTTCGCGGGCCCGGTGACGGGCCCGTTTTTTTGCCCGCGCGGCGGAATGCCGTTCGCGCGTCAGCCGCGCATCGCGTCCCGCTGCAGTGCGATGAGTGCGTCGCGTGCGTGCGGGCCGTCGTCGAACGGCACGAAGATGTGATCGTGGTACGCGGCGGCCATCACGTTGCAGCTGATGCCGGCCGCGCCGAGCGCCCGCGCGAACGCGGCCGTGAGGCCGACGGCCGCGAGGTCGGAATGGACGGTCAGCGTGATCCATGCGGCCCGGAACAGCACCGGCCAGCCGCGACGCGCGGCCGTCTCCTCGTCGACCACGACCGTCAGCCCTTCCGCTTCGCGGAACGTCGCGATCACTTCGGATAACGATACGTCCGCGTCGTGCGGCAGCGCGATGAATGCGAATGCGCCCGGATGCAGTTCGGGCTGCATCGTGCGCAGCAGGACCGCGAGGTCGTTTTCAGGCTGGCTCATCGGAAGATCATGCCCGGAACCGGGCGTCGTGTGGTGGCGATGCGGGCACGATAGCACGCGCTACGCGCACACCATCGCGACTTCGTCCGCGAGCCAGTCGCGGCGCGGATCGTCCTGCATGTGCCGCGGATATACAACGTGATACGCGAGCGCGGGCGCCGCGTCGACGCTCACGTCGAACGGTCGCACGAAGCGTCCGGTCACGCGTCGACCGTCTCCGGCAACCGCGCGATCGCCTTGATCTCGAACTGAAACCCGTACAGCCAGGTCACGCCGACGGCGGTCAGCGTCGGATGCGGTGCGTCGCCCCAGTATTCGGGCACGATCTCCCAGACCCGCTCGAACGTCGCTTCGGGATCGACGAGGAACACCGTCACGTCGACGACATCGTCGAACGTGCAGCCGGCCGCGCGCAGCACCGCATTCAGGTTCTCGAACGCGCGGCGGACCTGCGCGCCCAGTTCGGGCTCGGGCGAGCCGTCCTCGCGGCTGCCGACCTGCCCGGATACGAACAGGAAGCCGTTCGAGCGCAGCGCCGGCGAATAACGGTTGCGGTCGTACAGCGCCTGGCGACCCGGCGGAAAAACTACGCTACGCTTTGCCATTCGACACCTCCATCGGTCTTGTCGGGCGACGTGCCCTTGCATCCACGATGGAGGCACTTTAAGGACCGTTGCGCGACGGATAAACCGGCAACCCTGTCCAACACTGTTTGCGCACTCCAAACAATCTGCGACCGACGCGGAGCCCCGACCGATGGATCGATTCGACGCAATGCAGGCGTTCGCCCGCGTGGTGGAAGCCGGCAGCTTCACGAAGGCAGCCGAAACGCTGCACATGAGCCGCACCACCGTCACGCAACTGGTGCAGCAGCTCGAAGCGCGGCTGCGCGTGAAGCTGTTCAACCGCACGACCCGCAAGGTCGTCGTCACCGCCGACGGCGCCGCCTACTACGAGCGCGTCGTACGACTGCTGGCCGACATGGACGATGCCGAAACGAGCCTGTCGGCCGCGTCGGCGTCGCCGCGAGGGCGGCTGCGCGTGGACGTGCCGACTCCGTTCGCGCGCCTGATCCTGATCCCCGCGCTGCCCGCGTTCCATGCGCGCTATCCGGACATCCAGCTCGACATGGGCGTGAGCGATCGTGTGGTCGACGTGATCGGCGAGAACGTCGATTGCGTCGTGCGCGGCGGCGAACCGACCGACCGCGCACTGGTCGCGCGCCGCATCGGCGACCTGCGGCTCGGCGTGTACGCATCGCCCGCCTATCTCGCGCGCGCCGGCACGCCGTCGCATCCGGCCGAACTCGAGGACACGCATCACCGGGTCGTCGGCTTTCTGTGGGCGCGCACCGGCAAGACGCTGCCGTTCGCGATGGAACGCGACGGCGAGCAGGTCAATGTGCGCGGGCGCTACGTGCTCGCGGTCGACGATGGCAATGCATACCTCGAAGCCGGCCTCGCGGGCCTCGGCATCCTGTGGCTGCCCGACTACATAGCCGCCGCGTATCGCGCGAGCGGCGAGCTGGTGCCGCTGTTCGAACAATGGCAACTCGAACCGATGCCGATGTATGTCGCGTTCCCGCCGAACCGGCATGTCAGCGCGAAGCTGCGCGTGTTCGTCGACTGGGTCGCCGAGCTGATGGCCCGGCATGCGCCGGTTGCGAACCGGCGGCGCGGCGGCAACGGTTCGCGCGATACGCGCAAGGCCGCGTCAACCTGATTCGCGCGCCAGCGAGCGCACATAAAAAAACCCGCGCAGGTTGCGCGGGTGTCGACAGACGAACGATCGGCCTGACTCAGGCCGTCACCGCATCCAGCGCATCCTCCGTGAGCCACAGCGACTCCTGCAGATCCTGCTCGTTCAGGTTCAGCCCGTCGCCGCCGCGATCGACGACGATGAAATCGCTGACGCCACCCAACGCGATCAGCGGGTGATGCCACACGCCCTTCGCATAGTTCACGCCCTGCCAGCCGCTCGTCACGAACGCGCGGATCTTCGCCGGATCGAGCTCGCCCGCGGGTGCGACGACGACGAGATACGGCTGGTCGTTCAGCGGCACGAACGCCTGGCTGCCGAGCGGATGCCGCTCCAGCATCTTCACCTCGAACGGCAGCGTGCGCGGCTGGCCGCGGAACAGGTTGACGAGCGGGCGGCCGCCTTCATCGGTCACGTCGACTTTCGCGAGATCGTGAAAGCGGATCGTCGTGCCGAGGTTGATCGGGATCTGCTTCACCCCTTCCGTTTCGATCACGTCGCCGAACGGCGCAAACGCCTCCCTGGTCAGCGGTTCGATGGCAAGCGTCTTCATTTGTCGAGCGTCCCCCACAGACGCAGGCGCGACACGCCGCCGTCCGGAATGATGTTCAGTCGCACGTGCGTGACGGGGCCGAGCGACGCGATCTCCTGTTCGAAGTAGTGCTGCTTGTCCATCTGCAGCTTCTGTTCGCCGAGCAGCACCGGCCAGAACATCGACTGCGTGATCAGCGAGCTGTCCGTGCCGCCCGACACATACGCGGCCTGGATCGAGCAGCGATCCGGGTAGTTGCCCTTGAAGAACGCGGTATCGACTTCGATCTTGCGGATCACGCCCGGCTGCGCGAGCGCGATGATCGCCCAGTCGTTGCCCGGCTCGCGGCGGCGGCGGGTTTCCCAGCCGTCGCCCATGTTCACGCCGCGGCCCGGCAGCAGAAGGTTCGACGCGACGCCGAAGTGCTGGTTGTTCGCCGCCACCACGTAACCGCCGTTTTCCATCGCCGCGAGGTCGAACTGCTCGGTCGCGCTCGCGCCGGCCCAGTCGAGCTGCGGCTGGCCGTACACGCGCAGGCGCGCGATGCCGCCGTCCGGGTAGATGTTCACGCGCAGATGCGTGAACGCGCGCGCGTCGCCCGCTTCGACGTAGTGATGACTGTTGCCTTGCAGCGTCGTCGACGGGACGATCTCGACCCACTCGGTCGCGTGCGTCGGCGCGCCGTCGGCCACGAACGCGGCCTCGATCGACGCGGCCGGCGGGAAGTTGCCGGTAAAGTGGCTCGTGTCGATGTCGAAGCCCTTGATCACGCCCGGGCGCGCGAGCTTGACGATGCACCAGTCATAGCCGGTCGTGCGCTTGCGGCGCGTTTCCCAGCCGTCCATCCATTTGCCGTGATCGTCATACTTGCCGGGGATGAAGACGGCCGGCTCGGGGTTCAGCATCCGGTCCTTCGGCGCGAAGAAATCGTCGCTCGCCTCGAGCGCCTGCGCACCGAGACGCGGGTCGGCAAGATTCACGTAGCGCCGCGTGAAATCGGGCGCGTTCGGATCGAGAAGCGGAACAGCCATGATGTTTCCTTGTTTCAGTGAGACGATCGGCCGCTGCGACGCAGCGGGCCGTATTGCGGTGTCAGGCGTCGATCAGGTCGTCGAGGCGAAAGCGCGCGATCCGGTAGATCTGGTCGAGGCTCGCGCGCAGTTCCTCGTCGCGCGAATGATTCACGCGTGACTCGAAGTTCGCGATGATGCCGTGGCGGTCATAGCCGCGCACCGCGAGAATGAACGGGAAGCCGAATTTCTCGCGATACGTGCGGTTCAGCGTCAGCAGCTTGTCGAATTCTTCCTGCGTGCACTGGTCGAGGCCCGCACCGCTCTGCTCGCGGGTCGACTCGGCCGTCAGCTCGCCGCGCACGGCGGCCTTGCCGGCCAGCTCCGGGTGAGCGTTGATCAGCGCGAGCTGGCGCGCTTCGCCGCCGGTTTCCACCGCTTCCGACATCGTCTCGTGCAGCGCGTCGATGCTCGCGAACGGCCGCTTGCCCGCGGCGACCTCGGCCACCCACGGCGAATGTTCGAAAATCCCCGACAGCGCCGCGACGAATGCGCTCGGCGCCATCGTGTTCAGTTGTTCCAACGTGTAGCGCATCGCCTTCATGCTTTCCCTTCGTTTCGATGATTGGGCTGATACGGATGATGTTCACGCCAGTGACGCGCGATATCGACACGGCGCGTCACCCACACGCGATCGTGCTTCTCGATGTGATCGAGGAACCGCTGCAGCCCGCGGAACCGGCCCGGCCGGCCGAGCAGCCGGCAATGCATGCCGATCGACAGCATCTTCGGCGCCTCGTCGCCCTCCGCGTACAGCACGTCGAACGCGTCGCGCAGGTAGTGGAAGAAGTGGTCGCCGGTGTTGAAGCCCTGCGGCGTCGCGAAGCGCATGTCGTTCGTGTCGAGCGTGTACGGCACGATCAGTTGTGGCGACGTGCGCCCGCCCGACACCTCGACGTCCATCCAGAACGGCAGGTCGTCGCCGTAGTTGTCGGAGTCGTACAGGAAGCCGCCGTATTCGGCGACGAGGCGATGCGTGTTGGGGCTGTCGCGGCCCGTATACCAGCCGAGCGGACGCTCGCCCGTCACGCGCTCGATCGCTTCCATCCCGAGGCGCATGTGCTCGGCTTCGAGCTCCGGCGTCATGCTCTGGTAGTGGATCCAGCGCCAGCCGTGGCATGCGATTTCATGGCCAAGCTCGACGAATGCACGCGCGAGCTCCGGATGCCGCTCGATCGCCATGCCGACGCCGAATACCGTCAGCGGCAGCCCGCGCTTCTCGAATTCGCGCAGGATGCGCCACACGCCGGCCCGCGACCCGTATTCGTAGATCGACTCCATGCTCATGTGGCGGTCCGGATACGCGGCCGCGCCGACGATCTCGGACAGGAACTGCTCGGAGCCCGGATCGCCGTGCAGCACGCAATTCTCGCCGCCCTCCTCGTAGTTCAGCACGAATTGCACGGCGACGCGGGCGCGCCCCGGCCAGTTCGCCTGCACGGGATGGCGGCCGTAGCCGATCAGGTCGCGAGGATAGTTGGGATCGAGTGACATGGTTCGAAGTGCGGCGAAAACAGGCTGAATGAGCAGGCTGAATGAGCAGGCCGGATGAGCGGGCTCGAATAACGGGTTCGCATCGACTGCGCGGTGCCGGCGGCCGGCCGCGCGAGCCGATGCGATGACGGCCCAGTGTAGCGAAAACGTTGATACGCGCCCATACAGCGGCGCAGATAGTGCATGTCAGACGGTGTGTATGTGCGGTTGCGGCAAATTCGGCGGAGGTTCGGCCGCCTCCCCGTCCGGCGGGCTGAAGCGGGCGAACGCGCCGTCGTAGCGCTTCGCCAGCGGCCGCGCGTAGTCGCCGCGCTTCGCGGTCGCGAGGCGCAGCGCGACGAGCGCCTCGGCCCACTTCACGGCCGCCGTGACGCCCTCGACCACCGGCGCGCCGATCTGCTGCTCGATCTCGTGCGCGAATTCCGCCATCCCCGCGCAGCCGAGCACGATCGCGTCGGCGCCGTCCTCGTCGAGCGCGCGCCGGCATTCGTCGACGATGATCCGGCGCGCGGCCGAGCCGGGCCGGTCGAGTTCGAGCACCGCGACGTCGGTCGCGCGCACGTTGCGGCAGAACCGCTTCATCCCGTAGCGCTCCGCGAGGTGCCACGCCATCCCGCAGGTCCGCGCGAGCGTCGTGACGACCGAGAAGCCCGGCGCGAGCACGCTGGCCGCATGCATCGCGGCCTCGGCGATGCCGATCACCGGCCCGCGCGCAAGCTCGCGCGCCGCGTACAGGCCCGGATCGCCGAAACATGCGATCACGTACGCGTCGCAGCCGTCGCGCTCGCCCCGCGCGACTTCGGCGAGCAGGCCCGGCGTCGCGAGTGCCTCGTCGTAATAGCCTTCGATCGACGGCGGCCCCATCGGCGGGCTCACGGCCACGACCTCCGTGCCGGCAGCCGCGACCTCGCGCGCGCAGCGGCCCATCGCGTCGGTCATCCGCTGCGTCGTATTCGGATTGATCAGTCGGATCTTCATCGCACGCTCCTTACGCGTTCGCGCTCGCGAGCAGCCGATAGAACGCGAAGCCGAGCCCCGCGCCGATGAACCACGAGAAATTCGCGAGGGCCTGCCAGCCCGGCACCATCACGCAGACGACCGCGATCACCGCCGCCGGCAGCAGCGCGGCCAGCGCGCGGCGGTTCACGCCGCCCGTATACCAGTAGGCGCCGCTTTCGGACATCGTGTACAGGTCGTCGCGCACGAGACGGCCGCGCTTGACGAGGTAGAAGTCGGCGATCAGCACGCCGTACAGCGGGCCGATGAACGCGCCGAGCACGTCGAGCGTGTAGTGGATCACGGCCGGGTTGTTGAACAGGTTCCACGGCGTGATGAAAATCGACGCGACGGCCGCGAGCATCCCGCCCGCGCGCCAGCTGATCAGGCGCGGCGCGACGTTCGAGAAGTCGAACGCCGGCGACACGAAGTTCGCGACGATGTTGATGCCGATCGTCGCGATCGTGAAGGTCAGCGCGCCGAGGATCACCGCGGTCGGATGGTCGATGCGGCCGACCGTCGCGACCGGGTCGGTGATCAGTTCGCCGAACACCGGCAGCGTCGCGGCGGTGGTGATCACCGTGACGAGCGAGAACGCGAGGAAGTTGACGGGCAGCCCCCAGAAATTGCCGCGTTTCACGTCGCCGAACGAGCGGCAATAGCGCGAGAAATCGCCGAAGTTCAGCATCGGCCCGGAGAAGTACGACACGACGAGCGACACGGCGGTGATCATCACCGGAATCACTTCCGCGCCGTGATACTTGACGCCGCCGAGGTTGATGCCGATGTTGCGCCAGCCCGCGCGCCACACCATGTAGCCGGCGAGGATGAACATCACGACATAGACGGCCGGGCCCGCGAAGTCGATGAACTTCTTGATCGTCTCCATCCCGTTCCAGAACACGAACGCCTGGAGCACCCACAGCAGCATGAAGCCGGCCCAGCCGACCGCCGACAGCCCGAGGAAGCCGTAGCGATGAACGTCCGCATACGGCAGCCATTGCGGGAAGAATTTCAGCACGACGATCACGAGCGCGCTCGATGCGAGATAGGTCTGGATGCCGTACCACGCGATCGCGATCAGCCCGCGGATCACCGCCGGCACGTTCGCGCCAAGCACGCCGAACGTCGCGCGGCACGCGACCGGATACGGTACGCCGATCTGCTGGCTCGGCCGCGCGATCAGGTTGCACAGCGCGTTCACGAGGCCGATGCCGACGATCAGCGCGATCAGCACCTGCCAGCTCGTCAGCCCGAGCGCGAAGAGGCTGCCCGCGAATACGTAGCCGCCGACGCTGTGCACGTCGGACATCCAGAACGCAAAGATGTTGTACGAACCCCATGTCTGATTTTTAAGGGGTGCCAAATCTTCGTTGTACAGACGTTCGCTGTAACCATCCCGCAGTGCGGGACCGCCGCCCTCGCCGCCTTCTTCCGCCGGATAGGCGCTGTCGTGCGCCACACTGAACTGAGCCATGACTTCTCCTTGACGCGGCCGACAGGCCGCTCCACCGTCATCGATATCGCTCCGGATCATCGCCCGGAGTCGGACCCGCGGCCCGCGGCAAACACCGCAGGCCTGCATTGCGCTCGTCGTGTGGCGCGCGGCCGGGTTCGCGTCGCCGCTCAGGCGCCGCCGAACACTTCGCGCAAATCGACCTGCCCTTGCGCGGGCCGGTCCAGCATCTTCAGTTCGACATGCTGCAGGTGGCGCGCCATCAGCGTCACCGCCTGCTTAGGATCGCCCGCCTCCAGCGCGGCGAGGATCTCGTCGTGGTCGTCGCACGAGCACGGGCTGCGCCCGTGCGATTCGTACAGCGCCGACATCAGTGTCGAGCGTGCGACGAGCCCTTCGAGGCACTCGCTGAGCGTCGCATTGCCCATCAGCGTCGCGAGCGCCGTATGGAATTCGCCCGACAGCCGGATCCACGCCGCGAAGTCGTGCCGCTCGAACGCCTTGCGTTCCTTGTCGATCAGCGCCGCGACGCCCTTCAGCCGCCTGGCGCCGGGGCCGGTCGCGAGCCGCTCGACGACGGCAAGCTCGATGATCCGGCGCATCTCGAACACTTCGTGCACGTCCTGCAGCGTCGGGCTCGCGACGAATGCGCCACGGTTCGGCTCGAGGTCGACCAGCTTGTCGGTCGCGAGCTGAGCGAGCGCCTGGCGGATCGTCCCGCGCTTCACGCCGAACACGTCGCAGAGCTGCGCCTCCGTCAGCTTCGCGCCGGGCGCGAGCCGATGCTCGAGGATCGCGGTGCGGATCCGCTCGGCGATCGCTTCGGGGCTGGTCGCACCGGACGGGGAGGAATCGGGCTCGTTCATGATCTGCATCGTGTGATGGTCCTCATCCTAGGGTGGACATAAAGATTGTCAACAATTCTTTTGAAGTATTTCGCACAATCGATGTGCGCGAGCGGTGTTCCTATTCGGTGCAATGCGCACAACATCCAAGCAATACAAGCCTGACAGGCAAGATGGAGGCCCCTCTCGTCGTATGCCCGCCCGCTTATTTTGTTGACAAAATTGGTGCAAAAACGGGCGAAGCGCCCGTAGGCGCCAACGAAAAATATTGACCGTTAGTTGCGTATATGAATAAAGAAAAAGGCGGGAAACCCCGCCTTTCGATCGATCGCGCCGGCATCAGCCGAGATGCGGATAGTCGGACAGCGTGAGCCGGAATCCGTGCGCATTCGCGACCAGTTGCGCGTGGGCGCCGAACGGCAGCGTCAGCAGATCTGGCACATGGCCGAACTGGAGCCCCGTGACGACCGGGATGCCGACCACCGCGCGCACCTGGTCGATCATCGCCTGCATGTCGTAGCCGTTGTCGTACTCGAACGGCCGTGCGCCGGTGAACTGGCCGAGCACGAGCGCCTGCTGCCGCGCGAGCAGCCCCGACAGGTGCAGTTGATAGATCATCCGCTCGATCCGGAACGGCTGCTCGTTGACGTCTTCGATGAACAGGATCCCGCCTTCGATATCGGGCATGTACGGCGTGCCGACCAGCGACGTGAGGATCGCGAGGTTGCCGCCCCACAGCGTGCCGGTCACGTTCACCGCCTGCACCTGCGGTGCGTCGGCGACGATCGTCGTGCTCGACTGCGTCAGCGTCTGCCAGAAATGCTGCATCGTGAAGTCGCTCGGCGTTTGAGCGCCGAAGTCGGCCGACAGCATCGGGCCGCCGAACGTCTTGATGCGCGCCTTCGCGTAGAGCGCCAGTTGAATCGCCGTGAAGTCGCTGTGACCCACGAGCGCGACCGGCTGGTCGCGCAACCGGCGTTCGAGCCCGCGATAGTCGAGGCCGTGCAGGATGCGCGCGGCGCCGTAGCCGCCGCGCACTGCGAGCGCGATGTCCGGCAGCGGCCGCTCGGGATCGGCGAGCCGGTTCAGGTCGCCTGCCCGCTCGCCGTCGGTGCCGCCGAAACGCTGGAAGCGCCGCTGCGTCGCCTCGATGTTCTCGATGCGTTGCTGCGCGGTGCTGAGGCGCTCGAGCGCGCGGTTGATCGCGTCGGGGTCGTGCGGATAGCCGGACGGCGCCAGCAGGCGGATGGTGTAGGACGCGGCGGGCTGGAAGGACATGGCGAAGGGTGTCGGGGTCGTCAAACCTGCTTAGAGGGCCTGAACCGTGTCCGGTTCACGAAAACCGTGCACGCCGGGCGCGGCGGGACGCAGCCTATGACGCGCCGGATTCGGCGTCGCGGGCGAGCCGCGCGTCGCGCAGCGCGCGACGGCGCTCGGCGAAGAACGACTTCAGCGCGGCGCCGCATTCGTCGGCGAGCACGCCGCCGGTCACTGCGGTGTGGTGATTCAGCTGCGGATTCGCGAATGCGTCGATCACGCTGCCGCACGCGCCCGTCTTCGGGTCGGCCGCGCCGTAGACGACCCGCGCGATGCGGGCGTGCATGATCGCGCCTGCGCACATCAGGCACGGCTCGAGCGTCACGTACAGTTCGCAGCCGGGCATCCGGTAATTCTGCAGATGCTGCGCGGCCATGCGCAACGCGGCCATTTCGGCATGCGCGGACGGGTCGTGTCCGCCGATCGGATGGTTGAAGCCGCGGGCGATCACTTCGTCGCCGCGCACGAGCACCGCGCCGACCGGCACTTCACCGGCCGCGCGCGCCTCTTCGGCGGCGGCCTGCGCAAGACGCATGAAATGCAGGTCCCGCGCCGAGACGGGCGCGGTTTCGGGAACGGGAGAATCGGCGGCGGGGTCAGCGGCCGCGGCGGCTGCCGAGCGTGCTGCGTCGTGCAGCGCGTCAGACGTCACATCGTCCCCGCTTCGGCGGGCGCGTCGTCGAGCCCGCGCTCGCACAGGCGCTCCGCGATGCGTCGGCAGTAATCGCGCGGCATCACCATCGGGCCGCCGCGCAACGATTCGAGCGCCATGTCGAGCGCAAGGATCTTCGCCTGCAGCCGGCAGCGCGCGGCACGGTCGCTGACCGCCTGCACTTCGTCGTGCAGGTTGCGCAGCGCGCGCAGTTGCTCGACGGCTGGCGGCACGAAGCCCGCGTTCTTCAGGATACGGTTGGCCACGCGCACCTCCTCGGGCACGAGCAGGTCGTCATCCAGCGCCTGTGGCGCGCCGGTACCCGGCAAATCGTCGAACTCGCCCCGCGCGGCGGCGGCGGCAATACGTTGTTCGACCAGGGCGTCAAGCAATCTCATCAGTCAATCGGAACAATGCGGCAGGCCGAATTCTAGCAGGGTGACGCCGGTATGACAGGCCCTTCGAATACATGCTCGATATTGTGTTTTTAGGGGCCGAATCGCCGCGCATGCGTGCCGATCGCCGTCAGTTGCCGCTCTGCTGCGCCGCAGCAGGCTGAGCGCGGTTTGGACGCGTGCAAATGGAACGCGTATCCGGACCCATTTCTTATCCCGCCGATGCAGCCGACCGCTGTCGACGCGGTGAAAACGCCATGCGCATCCCCCGCTGCCCGATCACGCAGCCGCCGTTTCCGGCCGCGCCTTCGCGAACGGGCGGAACATCGTCGCGATCAGGAACGCGCCGATCCCGATCACGAACGAGCCGAGGTACAGCCAGCCGTAACTGCCGAACGCATCGACGATCAGCCCGCCGGCAACCGGGCCCGTGGCCATCCCGAGGCTGCCGGCCATCGCGCAGCCGCCGATCACGGTACCCATCATCCGCAGCGGGAAATTCTCGCGCGCGAGCACCGAATACAACGGCATCACGCCCGCATAGATGAAACCGAACAGCGTCGCGACCGCGTAGAAGCCGTCGAGCGTGCGCACGAAGTAGTAGCCGAGCGCGCCCAGCGCTTGCGCGAGCAGCCCCGCCACCAGCATGCGCTTCGCGCCGAGCCGATCGCCGAGGATCCCGAACGCGATCCGGCCGCCCATGCCCGCGAGCCCTTCGACGCTATAGATCGACACGGCGACGATCAGCGGAATCCCGCAAGTTACCGCGTAGCTGACCGTATGGAAGATCGGGCCCGAATGCGTCGCGCAGCAGAAGAAGTTGGTCAGCACGAGCACCATGAACTGCGGCGAGCGCAGCGCATCCGCGACCGACATCGCGGCGGGCGCGGCGGCAGACGCAGGCGCAGCCGCCGCGTGCATGGATCCAGCATCGAGCGCGGGCGCCCGGCGCACGAGCAGCGATACCGGAATCATCACGACGGCCGCCAGCGCGGCGATCAGCAGCATCGACGTGCGCCAGTCGCGAACCGACACGAGCCACGCGGCCAGCGGCGCCATCGTCATCGGCGCCATCCCCATGCCGGCCGACACGAGCGACACCGCGAGGCTGCGGTGCGTATCGAACCAGCCGGTCACGCACGCCATCATCGGCGCGAATATCGCGGCCGTCGCGCTGCCGACGGCCAGGCCGAAGGTCAACTGGAACACGAGCAGCGACGGCGCGCGGCTCGCCAGCGCGAGGCTCGCCGACAGCAGCACGGCGCCCGCGATGACCACCGGCCGCGTGCCGACGCGGTCCGACAGGCTGCCCCACGCCATGCTTGCGAACGCCATCGCGATGAAACCAAGCGTCATCGCGGCGGAAATGCCGGTCATCGACCAGCCCGTATCGCGCGCGATAGACCGTAGAAACACCGGCAACGAAAACATCGCGCCGATCGCGACGCAGCCCATCAGGCCGCCCGCGGCGACGATCACCCAGCGGTATCGGGAATCCGGCATGTGGCGTGTCATGTGGCCTCTCCTGGTTCGTTGCGCCATTTGCGGAAACCGGCTGCCGGCCGCATGGCGCGGCACACTGCCCGGTCGATATCGATACGACGGGCGACGCATCGGGAAATCGACATGCGAGGCGCGTGGTCCGCGGATTTTTATTGTCGGCGATTGCGCGCGGCTCGCAAGGGTCGGATCGCGCGCCCCACTTTTCCTCAACGGGAAATTCGAAATCAGAAATCGTTGGTTGGGGCACGCACTCGTGCTGGCTACACTCGCCCCATCTTGTTATAACAAGTTGACCGATGAACCCGCCCAACGTCGTGCCGCTGTCCGCGGCCCCGCTCTACGTGCAGATCAAGGACACGCTGCGCGCGCGCATACTCGACGGCACCTACGCGCCGCACAGCCGGATGCCGTCCGAGCACGCGCTCTGCGCGATGTTCGACGTGAGCCGCATCACGGTGCGCCAGGCGCTCGGCGATCTGCAGAAGGAAGGCCTGCTGTTCAAGCTGCACGGCAAGGGCACGTTCGTGTCGAAGCCGAAGGCGTTCCAGAACGTGACGTCGCTGCAGGGCTTCGCCGAGGCGATGTCGTCGATGGGCTACGAGATCGTCAACCAGTTGCGCAGCCTGCGCACCGTGAAGGCCGATCGCCATCTCGCGACGAAGCTGAACGTGCCCGAAGGCGCGCCGCTCGTCGAGATCCATCGCGTGCGGCTGCTGAACCGCGAACCCGTGTCGCTCGAACAGACCTGGGTGCCGGAGGCGCTCGGCAAGCGCCTCGCCGGCGCCGATCTCGCCACCCGCGACATCTTCCTGATCCTGGAGAACGACTGCGGCATCCCGCTCGGTCATGCCGACGTGTCGATCGACGCGATCCTCGCGGACGACGAAATCGTCGACGCGCTGCACGTCGAGGAAAGCAGCCCCGTGCTGCGCATCGAGCGCCTCACGCACGACGCGTCGGGCGCGCCGATCGACTACGAATACCTCTACTTCCGCGGCGACGCCTTCCAGTACCGGTTGCGCGTCGACCGGCAAAAGGCGCGCAAACCTGCAAGGAACCCGCGATGAATACCCATGTGCACGAATACGACATCGTCGTGGTCGGCGGCGGCACGGCCGGCCCGATGGCGGCCATCAAGGCGAAAGAGCGCGATCCGTCCCTGCGCGTGCTGCTGCTCGAGAAGGCCAACGTCAAACGCAGCGGCGCGATCTCGATGGGGATGGACGGCCTGAACAACGCGGTGATCCCCGGTCATGCGACGCCCGAGCAGTACACGCGCGAGATCACGATCGCCAACGACGGGATCGTCGACCAGGAAGCCGTGTACGCGTACGCGACGCACAGCTTCGCGACGATCGAGCAACTCGACCGCTGGGGCGTGAAGTTCGAGAAGGACGGCACCGGCGACTATGCGGTGAAGAAGGTCCACCACATGGGCTCGTACGTGCTGCCGATGCCGGAAGGCCACGACATCAAGAAGGTGCTGTACCGGCAACTGAAGCGCGCCCGCATCGCGATCACGAACCGGATCGTCGCGACGCGCGTGCTGACCGACGCGCAGGGCCGCGCGAGCGGCGTGCTCGGCTTCGACTGCCGCACCGCCGATTTCCACGTGATCCGTGCGAAGGCCGTCATCCTCTGCTGCGGCGCGGCCGGCCGCCTCGGCCTCCCGGCGTCGGGCTACCTGATGGGCACGTACGAGAACCCGACCAACGCGGGCGACGGCTACGCGATGGCCTATCACGCGGGCGCCGCGCTCGCGAACCTCGAATGCTTCCAGATCAATCCATTGATCAAGGACTACAACGGCCCGGCGTGCGCATACGTGACGGGGCCCCTGGGCGGCTTCACCGCGAACGGCAAGGGCGAACGCTTCATCGAATGCGACTACTGGAGCGGCCAGATGATGTGGGAGTTCTACCAGGAACTGCAGAGCGGCAACGGCCCCGTGTTCCTGAAGCTCGACCATCTCGCTGAAGAAACGATCCGCACCATCGAGCAGATCCTGCATACGAACGAACGGCCGAGCCGCGGCCGCTTCCATGCGGGGCGCGGCACCGACTACCGCAGCCAGATGGTCGAGATGCACATCTCCGAGATCGGTTTCTGCAGCGGCCACAGCGCATCGGGCGTGTACGTGAATGCGCGCGCGGAGACGACCGTGCCGGGGCTGTACGCCGCCGGCGACATGGCGGCCGTCCCGCACAACTACATGCTCGGTGCGTTCACGTACGGCTGGTTCGCCGGACAAAACGCGGCCGACTACGTAGCCGGCCGCGAGCACGCACCAGTGGACGATGAACAGGTCGATGCCGAACGCACCCGCGTGCTCGCGCCGCTGCAGCGCGAGCGCGGCCTCGCGCCGGCTCAGGTCGAGTACAAGCTGCGCCGGATGGTGAACGACTACCTGCAACCGCCGAAGGTGACGCGCAAGATGGAAATCGGGCTGCAACGTTTTGACGGCATTACTGAGGACATCAAAGAAATAAAGGCGAACAATCCGCACGAACTGATGCGTGCGGCCGAAGTGCGCGCGATCCGCGACTGCGCGGAAATGGCTGCGCGCGCGTCGCTGTTCCGCACCGAGAGCCGCTGGGGGCTGTACCACCATCGCGTCGATTTTCCGCACCGCGACGATGCCGAATGGTTCTGCCACACGTGGCTGCGCAAGGATGCCGCGGGCGCGATGCGCAGCGAGAAGCGGCCGGTCGAACCCTACGTCGTGCCGCTCGCCGACGACGAACGCGGCGCCTACGCGCAGTTGCGCATCCGCGAACCGGCCGCGCTCGCGGCCGCCCTGTAAGGAACCTTGCCATGCCCCATACCCCGCACGACATCTTCCAGCGCAGCAGCGCGCCCGTGACGATCGACGAGTCGCTGTGCATCGCCGACAAGGGCTGCACCGTGTGCGTCGACGTGTGCCCGCTCGACCTGCTTGCGATCGACGTCACCAAGGGCAAGGCGTACATGCAGTTCGACGAATGCTGGTACTGCATGCCGTGCGAACGCGACTGCCCGACCGGCGCGGTCAAGGTCGATATTCCGTACCTGCTGCGCTGACACGGCGCGCGGCCCGGCACCGACGACAGCACGACCGAGCCCGTATTCATCGACATCAAGCGCCGCTGTCTCGCGCTGTTGCGCAACGCCGCCTGAGCGCGCGTACTGGCCCATTCACCGCACCGACTTTGCTCCATGACCGCTTCTTCCCCCGCTTTCCCGTCGCCCGGCGTGCCGGCCGCCGATCAGGCCGCGCTCGTCGCGCGCCTCGCCGCAGCCGATGCGTCGGTGCGCCGCATCGCACTGCTCGAACTCGCCGATCTCGAAGCGCCCGAACTCGTGCCGTCGTTCGTCGCGGCGCTGCGCGACGACCCGTCGACCGACGTGCGCAGCGAGGCCGCACGCGTGCTCGGCGCATGGGAGCAACCCGATGTGGTCGACGCGCTGTGCCACGCGCTGCTCGATCCCGACGACGGCGTGCGCGCGACCGCCGCGCACAGCCTGTCCGATCTGAAGGACGCGGCATCGGGCGCCCTGCTGTGCCGGTGGGCCGACCGACCCGAGCCGTTCGTGCGCGCCGCCGTGCTGCGCGGCTTGCGCGAGTTGCGCGACCCCGACGCGTTCGCGCCCGCGCTGCGCGCGCTCGACGCGAGCGCCGCTGCCGTACGCGCGGAAGCGGTCGTCGTGCTCGGCTGGCTCAAGGACGGCCGCGCGCTGTCGCCGCTCGCGCGCATCGCGACCACGGATGCCGATGCCGACGTGCGGCGCGCGGCGGTCGGCGCAATCGGATTTGCATCGGCGGGCGATGCGGCCGTCGTCACCGCGTTGCTCGCGGCGCTGCACGACGCCGAATGGCAGGTGCGCGAGGAAGCGGCGGCCACGCTCGGCAAGCTGCGCGCCGCCGTTGCGCGCGACCCGCTCGTCGCCGCGCTCGACGACGATTACTGGCAAGTGCGCGTGCGCGCCGTGCGTGCGCTCGGACAATTGCGCGATGCGGCCGCGGCATCGGCCGTCGTCGCGCTGCTCCCGCATGCGATCAGCAATCTGCGCAAGGAAGCCGCCCTCGCGCTCGGCGAATTGCGCGACCGGGCGACGCTGCCCGCGCTGCACGACGCACTCGGCGATCGCGACCCCGAAGTCCGCAAGGCCGTGCGGATCGCGATCGGACAGATCGACGACGCATCGCGATGATCGCGCCGACCGACATCGCACTCGATCACCCGGCGCACGCACTGACGCTGCGCTGGCCCGACGGCGCCACGCAACGTATCGGCTATGCGCGGTTGCGCAGCGACTGCCCGTGTGCGGAATGCCGAAAGGTCCGGCTCGACGGCGGCCATATCGACGCGCGGCCGGGCCTGACACTGGACGGCGTGGAAGCGCTCGGCTACGGCGTGCGCTTCCTGTTCGGCGACGGTCATGCACGCGGCATTTATCCGTGGCCGTATCTGGCGAACCTTGCGTAGCGGCGATGACGCGGCTTCCCCGCTCGCGTGGGCCACATGGCAAGCATGCGAAAACGCTGCGATACTGACTTCCACGATCGTCACCAGCTACCGTGGGAGCAGCACCATGCAAACCGCAGTCGGATTCATCGGTCTCGGCGTGATGGGCACGCCGATGGCGCTCAATCTCGCGCGGGCCGGCACGCCGCTCGTCGTGTGGAGCCGTTCGCACGGCAACGACGATGCACTGCGCGACGCCGGCGCGCGCGTGGCCGGGGACATCGACGACGTATTCGGGTCCTGCCGCACCGTGATTTTGATGCTCGCGAACGACGCGGCGATCGATGCCGTCCTCGCGCGCGGCACGCCCGGTTTTGCCGCCCGGGTCGACGGACACACGATCGTCAACATGGGCACGAATGCGCCCGAATACTCGCGCGCGCTCGCCGATGACATCGCCGCCGCGTCGGGCCGCTACGTCGAGGCGCCGGTGTCGGGCTCGCGCAAGCCGGCCGAAGCCGGGCAGCTCGTCGTGATGCTGGCCGGCGCGCCAGACGACGTCGATGCCGTCCGCGCGCTCGTGAAGCCGCTGTGCCGCGACAGCTTCGTGTGCGGCGACGTGCCGTCGGCGCTGACGATGAAGCTCGCCGTCAACCTGTTCCTGATCACGATGGTCACCGGTCTCGCCGAAGCCACGCATTTCGCGCAACGTCACGGTATCGACCTCGCGCGCTTCGCCGACGTGCTGAATGCCGGCCCGATGGCCAGCGACGTGTCGCGCGTGAAGCTCGGCAAGCTCGTCGCGGACGATTTCTCGGTGCAGGCCGCGATTACCGACGTGCTGAAGAATGCGCGTCTCGTCGCCGAATCCGCGCGCGGCATCGGCATCGCGTCGCCGCTGCTCGACATCTGCCACGCGCTTTACGGCGAGACCGAGCAAGCCGGACACGGCGCGGCCGACATGGTCGCCGTGATTCGTGCGATCGAACGGCGTACCGGGGACGCGCGATGAGCGGTGTGCACGTGCACGCGTTCGTTCCCATCGACGGGTAGGAGCGACCATGTCCGCAACCGACAACGCTGCTTGCTTGCGCCCCGTTCCCGCCGTGATCGGCATCGTGCTGCGCGAACGCGACGTGCTGCTCGTGCGCCGCGCGAATCCGCCCGACGCAGGCTGCTGGGGCTTTCCCGGCGGCAAGATCGAACCGGGCGAGCCGCTCGCGGATGCGGTCGTGCGCGAGATCGCCGAAGAAACGACGATCGACGTCGAGGCGCTCGACACCTTTACCGCGCTGGATGCGTTCGATTACGATGCGCACGGCGCCGTGCGCCAGCATTTCGTCATGATCGCGGTGCTGTGCAGATGGCTGCGCGGCACGCCGGCCGCCGGCGACGATGCGCTCGACGCGCGCTGGTTCGGCATCGACGAACTCGACCGCGACGATTTGCCGATGAGCGCGGGTGTGCGGGAGGTCGCGCGACGGGCGATGGAGCGGGCTGCAGCGCTGGCGCACGCGCGGCGGCCATCCGACTGATACATCGCCGTCGCTTGCGCATCCCGCGACGCGTTCGCTCCGTCATGGAGCCGCCACCCGCCGAGCACCGAATCATCACGCATCGAACCATGATCAGAATTCGACAATCCACCGAGGCCGACGGCACACGCGTGCTGGATATCTGGCGCCATGCCGTCGACGCCACGCATCACTTCCTGAGCGATGACGACCGTCGCACGATCGAATCCGAAGTCGTCGCGTTTCTGCCCGGCGCGCCGCTCGATGTGGCCGTCGACGAGCGCGATCGTCCGATCGGCTTCATGCTGCTCGACGGCAGCCACATGGAAGCGCTGTTCGTCGATCCCGCCCACCATCGCGCGGGTGTCGGGCGGTTGCTCGTCGAAGAGGCGCTCAAGCGCCACCCCGGCCTGTCGACCGACGTCAACGAACAGAACGACGCGGCGGCGAGATTTTATGAACGACTCGGATTCGAGCGCTGCGGGCGATCGGAGCGGGATGGACAAGGGCGGCCTTATCCGCTGATTCACCTTCGTTATCGCGGGCGTGGTCGGGACTGAGCCGGAGGCCGGGCAGGAACGGAACACCGGCACCGGGCAGGCCTGGATGCGCTGAAACGACACCGCCCTTGCGGTATCGCGGTTATCCCGCGGCGTTGCCGGCCGTCAACGGCCAGCGCCCCAACACGTCGTAGTGCGACTTGCCGAGCCAGCTATCGATCAGGACGAAGTCGAACACAGTCCAAGTAATCGGCTCGATCCGATACTCGTCGGGCCTCTGTGCGCCATACAGCAGCGTCACGTGCGGGGTAAAACTCGACGGAAAAACGGGCACACCTGCCCGTTTCAACGCGTCTCGCAACTGCCGTCGAAAATCGATCAAGTCTTCCAGACCGGCCTTCCCCGTCAGGACCAGCGGCTGACGACCGGACCGCCTGTTGAAGCTGATGATCTTGTCGAACCTCACGGAGAAAGACGGTACATCCATGCGATCCGCGACCGCGCGGGCCCGCGCAAGCTTAGCGTCGGGAACATAAGCGAAGTCCCCCAGAGAACCCAGCGTGATGTGCAGACGCTCGGTGCTCACCGAGCTGTCCTTCTCCAGAAGCATGCTTTCGGCAAGGCCAGTAATGCGCGCCGCCGTGGCCGGGTCCGGCATTACGGCGAAAAAGAAGCGGTGCACGGGAACCGGCGGCGGTACGTCGAAGCCGGGTAGCGTCAGTTGAGTCACGACAGCATGTCCGACAGGCCTGGAGCGGAATTTTCATTATCGTCAATGGGAAGCCTGTTCGCTCGCCGCGCGACGAATCCGCCGTTCGCGCGCCCGAAGATGCTACCCTCTCGGCCACACTCGACATCCTCTGATGAAGCCCCCGAATTCAACCATGCAAACCGTCGCGGTACTCGACTTCGAAACAACCGGGCTGTCGCCGAATCTGGGCGACCGCGCAACCGAAATTGCCGTCATCCTGCTGCGCGACGGGCAGGTCGTCGACCGTTTCCAGAGCTTGATGAATGCCGGCCGACGCATCCCGTCCGATGTCGTTGCGCTCACCGGTATCACGAACGACATGATCGCGGCAGCGCCGCCCGCGTCCGAAGTCATGAAGGAAGCGGCGGCGTTCGTCGGCAAACATGCGGTCGTCGCCCACAACGCCGGCTTCGACAAGCGCTTCTGGCAGTCGGAACTGGGGATGCTCGGCATGTCGGCCGACCATGCGTTCGCGTGCACGATGCTGGTGGCGAGACGGATCTACCCGGACGCGCGGAGTCACCGCCTGTCGAGCCTCGCCGAGATGCTGCGGTTGCCGCAAACGGGCCGTGCGCACCGCGCGATGGTCGATGCCGAGATGGCCGGGCATCTGTGGTGCCGGTTGCAGCAGGATATTTCGCGGACTTATGGGCTGGATCGGATCGATCACGCGTTGATGTCGCGGGTGCAGGCGACGACCAAGGCGAAGGTGCCGATGTATTTGCGGTCGCTTGGGCGGGCGCATGCATGACGTATCCGGTCCCGGAACGGGAAACACGGCGCGCGCTGACTGACTGCACGCGTTAACGCAAAACGGCCGGGCAATGAATTGCCAGGCCGCTTCTTGCTCCCGCGTGAGCCGGGGCAGCAAGCCAACCGAACCGACAATCCGCTTGCGAACTATCGCGACATCGACCGATGCGCGACGACACAAGCGGAATCGAACGCCGATTCAGCGGGAATGCTCACTCCCACTCGATCGTCGCCGGCGGCTTCCCCGAGATGTCGTACACGACCCGATTGATCCCACGCACTTCGTTGATGATCCGGTTCGACGCGCGGCCGAGCAGCGCATACGGCAGATGCGCCCAGTGCGCGGTCATGAAGTCGGTCGTCTGCACCGCGCGCAGCGACGTCACATAGTCGTACGTGCGGCCATCGCCCATCACGCCGACCGACTTCACCGGCAGGAACACCGCGAACGCCTGGCTCGTCAGGTCGTACCAGCTCTTGCCGACATCGGCCTCGCCGCACAGGCCGGCCGCCGCATCCTGCGCGGTCGCGACCGTGCCGCGCAGTTCCTCGATGAAGATCGCGTCCGCGCGGCGCAGCAGGTCCGCGTACTCGCGCTTCACTTCGCCGAGAATCCGCACGCCGAGGCCCGGGCCCGGGAACGGATGGCGGTACACCATCTCCGGCGGCAGGCCGAGCGCGACGCCCAGCTCGCGCACTTCGTCCTTGAACAGGTCGCGCAGCGGCTCGAGCAACTTCAGGCCGAGCGTTTCCGGCAGGCCGCCGACGTTGTGGTGGCTCTTGATCGTCGTCGCCTTCTTCGTCTTCGTGCCGCCCGACTCGACCACGTCCGGGTAGATCGTGCCCTGCGCGAGCCACTTCGCCTTCGACAGCTTCTTCGCCTCGGCCTGGAATACCTCGACGAACTCGCGGCCGATGATCTTGCGCTTCGCTTCCGGATCGGTCACGCCGGCCAGGTGGCCAAGGAACTGCTCGGACGCGTCGACGTGCACGACCTTCGCATGCAGGCGGCCCTCGAACATGTCGAGCACCATCTTGCCTTCGTTCAGGCGCAGCAGGCCGTGATCGACGAACACGCAGGTCAGCTGATCGCCGATCGCGCGATGGATCAGCGCGGCCGCGACGCTCGAATCGACGCCGCCCGACAGGCCGAGAATCACTTCCTCGTCACCAACCTGCTCGCGGATCTTCGCGACGGCTTCCTCGATGTGGTTCTTCATGATCCAGTCGGGCTTCGCGCCGGCGATCTGCAGCACGAAGCGTTCGATGATCTGGCGGCCCTTCACCGTGTGCGTGACTTCCGGGTGGAACTGCACCGCGTAGTAGCCGCGCGCCTCGTCGGCCATGCCGGCGATCGGGCAGCTCGGGGTCGACGCCATCAGCGCGAAGCCCGGCGGCAGCTCGGCCACCTTGTCGCCGTGGCTCATCCAGACCTTCAGCATGCCGTGGCCTTCGGCCGTCGTGAAATCCTCGATGCCGTCGAGCAGGCGCGTATGGCCGTGCGCACGCATTTCCGCGTAGCCGAATTCGCGGTGGTCGCTCCACTCGACCTTGCCGCCGAGCTGCACGGCCATCGTCTGCATGCCGTAGCAGATGCCGAGCACCGGCACGCTGAGATCCCACACGGCCTGCGGCGCGCGCAGTTGATGGTCTTCGTACGTGCTCGCGTGGCTGCCCGACAGGATCACCGCCTTCGGCGCGAACTCGCGGACGAAGTCGTCGGACACATCGTTCGGATGAATTTCGCAGTAGACGTGCGCTTCACGCACGCGGCGCGCGATCAGTTGGGTGACTTGCGAACCGAAGTCGAGAATCAGGATTTTGTCGTGCATGGCTGCGGACGGGATGAAGAGAATAAGAAAAGCAGCGCACGAAGCGCTGCGTCAAAAGCATGGACAGCGGCGTCGGGCGGCAGGCGGCTCGCGCGACGCATTGCCGGTCAATCCTGCGACGGCGGGCGCGCGTCGAACGCGACGCTGCCTGACGCGCGCTCGGAAACGGCCGATGGGGCTGCCGCGGCCGGCGCCGAAGGCGCCACCGGACGGCTGACGACCGGCTCGACCCGCGGCTGCACTGCGGAGGCCGGCGCCGGTTCGACCGGACGCTGCGCGTCCCGGCCCTCGAGCGCCTGCGCTTTCTCGCGCCGGCGCACGGCCGATGCGAGGCGCACGCCGCCGAGGCCGAGCAGGATCAACGCGACCCCGGCCACCGCCGACAACACCCGGCCGGCGGCCGCGAGCGCGGGCCCGCTGCCGGTACCGATCGACCACACGACGGTCAGCACGCCGGTCAGCCAGTACACGTGGCCGACCGCCCGTGCGACGGGCGCCGTGAGGTCGCCGTTGAACGCCGCATGAAACGCGAGCCACGCGAGCCCGAGCAGCGCGATGCCGAACGCCTGGCCGAGCATCGCCGGCTGGATGTTCGCCAGTTGCAGCGCGTTGAACAGCGCCTGCCAGGGCGTCAGCACGAACAGCACGCCGAACGCCAGCAGCAGCACGGCATCGACGATCAGCACGGCTCGCAGCAGCGGTTTCATCGGCGATCAGTCCACGTGGTAGTTCGGCGCTTCCTTCGTGATCTGCACGTCGTGCACGTGCGACTCGCGCATGCCCGCCGCGGTGATCTGGACGAATTCGGCCTTCTCGTGCAGCTCGTCGATCGTCTTGCAGCCGCAGTAGCCCATGCTCGCGCGCACGCCGCCGACCAGCTGGAACAGGATCGCGTTGACCGAACCCTTGTACGCGACGCGGCCTTCGATGCCTTCAGGCACGAGCTTGTCGATGTTCGCCGAGTTGTCCTGGAAGTAGCGGTCTGCCGCGCCGTCCTTCATCGCACCGACCGAACCCATGCCGCGATACGACTTGTACTGGCGGCCCTGATACAGGAACACGTCGCCCGGCGCCTCTTCGGTGCCCGCGAACATGCTGCCCATCATCACCGCGTTCGCGCCGGCCGCGAGGGCCTTCGACACGTCGCCCGAGAAGCGCACGCCGCCGTCGGCGATGCACGGCACGCCGGTGCCCTTCAGCGCTTCCGCGACGTTCGCGATCGCGCTGATCTGCGGCACGCCGACACCCGCGACGATCCGCGTCGTGCAGATCGAGCCCGGGCCGATACCGACCTTGACCGCGTCCGCGCCGTATTCGACGAGCGCCTTCGCGGCGGCGGCCGTCGCGATGTTGCCGCCGATCACCTCGACGTGCGGGAAGTTCTGCTTGACCCAGCGCACGCGCTCGAGCACGCCCTTGCTGTGACCGTGCGCGGTATCGACGACGATCACGTCGACGCCGGCCTGCACCAGCAGCTCGACGCGCTCTTCGTTGTCCGGGCCGACGCCGACCGCCGCGCCTGCGCGCAGCTTGCCGTGTTCGTCCTTGCACGCGTCCGGGTGCTCGGTCTGCTTCGTGATGTCCTTGACGGTCATCAGGCCGCGCAGTTCGAACGCGTCGTTGACGACCAGCACGCGCTCGAGGCGGTGGCTGTGCATCAGCGCCTTCGCTTCGGCGAGCGGCGTGCCTTCCTTGACCGTGACGAGGCGCTCGCGCGGCGTCATGATCGACTTGACCGGCTCGTCGAGGCGCGTTTCGAAACGCAGGTCGCGGTTCGTGACGATGCCGACGAGCTGCGGACCTTCGACGACCGGGAAGCCCGAGATGCCATGCTGGCGCGACAGCGCGATCACGTCGCGCACCTTCATTTGCGGCGGCACGGTGATCGGGTCGCGGACGACGCCCGACTCGAAACGCTTGACCTTCGCGACTTCGCGGGCCTGCTCGGCCGGCGTGAGGTTCTTGTGGACGATACCGACGCCACCCTGCTGCGCCATCGCGATCGCGAGGCGACCTTCGGTGACCGTGTCCATCGCGGCGGACACGAGCGGCATGTTCAGGGAGATGTTGCGGGTCAGCTTGGTCTTGAGGCTGGTGTCGCGCGGGAGAACGTCGGAGAAGGCGGGAACGAGGAGCACGTCATCGAAAGTGAGTGCTTTTTGGATCAGACGCATGGCAAATCCTATGGGCGCAAAAGCGAATTATACGCGAAGCGCCGTGAATTTTCACAACACGAACAACGGCTTAGCCGGTTTCGGCCGTTCGGGGGCCGAATCGTTCGGATCGCCGTTCGGTTCGTTTTCGATCGCTTTTCGTTTCACGGCCGCGTCGAACCATTCGCGCAAGGGCTGGCCGGGCGGCACGTGCGCGTGTCGCGCCGAGGCCACACGGGCGCGACGACAGCGGCCGCGCACGGCCCGGCGCCACACAGCCGAAGCGGCTCTGCCCGCCTCACGCCAGCCCGGCCGCGCGGGCGACCATCGCGATGCCTGCCACCACCACGCCGCACCCGACGATCCGCGCGACGCGCCCGCCGGCCGGCGCCAGGCGTTCGGCGGCGATCGCCCCCGCGACGGCGGCCATCACGCGCAGATCCATCATGCCGGCCGCCAGCGCGACCGCCATCAGGTTTCCGCAACACGCGCCGCATCGGATCGCGGCATGCACGCCGTACCGCCATGCCGTGGCGGCCGCCGCCCGCGGCCGGTGTCCGCCTTGCACCGCCGCGTGTCGGCAGCACGCGAGCTGGCGCGCCTTCCACCCGGAGAATTGCAGCCCGCCCGCGGCCAGCACGACGGCGCCGGTCGCGAACGGCATCGTCCGGGCGAGCGCCGGCAGCCGCGCGGCGGCCGTCGTCAGCGCGGCGCCGGCCGGAAACACCAACGCGCCGAGCGCGATCCAGACCGAGAAGTAGCCGGCCCCCGCGACGACGACGAGCCAGGCCGGCCGCACCGCCGCATAGGGGCCGATGCGCTGCCGGTAATACCAGAGCTGCGGCGCGAGCACGGGCAGCATCATCGTCACCGTCATCGCGCCCCACATTCCGGCGAACGCGGCGAATGCGCGTCCGGCGCCCTGCCCGCACGGTCGCAGCCAGGCGGCCGACGCGATCCAGCCGCCGGGCATCGGTTCGCCGCCCATCTCCGCCATCGACGCGTGCTGCGCCAGCAACGCCATCGCGGCGACCGCGAACACGGCCGCGATCGCCGCGCCGAACACCCGCGGATCGGGGGCTGTCTCGCCGGTTACCGGCCCGGTTTTCAGCCCGGTCGTCGTTCGTGTCATTGCGCATGCCCACCCGTCGCCGGCCCGCTCAGCCGCGCGCGTACTCGTCGTGACGACGCCACCACGGGCCGGCCTCGTTGCGCCCGCGCGGCGCGCGATCGAGCCACTGGTACATCCCCCACAAGCCGTCGAGGCCGCGTGCGTAGGTCGAATACGTGTGATAGACGGCGCCGTCCTCGCGCACGAACGCGCTCATCCCCGGCCGGTCGAGCGAATACGTGAGCGCGTCGGTGCCGCACGTGGCCGCGAACTGCACGACGGGCGCCGGCGGCGGATCCATGTCCATCGCGTGGCCGGCCCGCGCATAGTTGTATTCGACGTCGCCCGCGCGCTGCTGCGTTTCGGTGAACGACACATTGAAGTCGAAGTTGAAATCGCTGCCGACCGACGACGCCCACGGGAACGTCCACCCCATCCGCTGCCGGTATGCGAGCAGTTTCGCGAGCGGCGCGCGCGACACGGCCGCGAGCGTCACGTCGTGGTGCGCCAGATGCACGGCGAAGCCGTCGAAGCCGTCGGCGAGCGCCGAGCACGACGGGCAGCCGGCCTTGTAGTCGGGGCCGAACATGAAGTGATAGACGAGCAGTTGCGAACGGCCGCGAAACAGGTCGTCGAGCGTCGTCTGGCCGTCCTCGGTATCGAACCGGTAAGTCTTGTCGACGCGCACCCACGGCAGCGCCTGGCGCCGCCGCGCGAGTTCGTCGCTTTGCCGCGTCAACGCCTTTTCCGCGTCGAGCAGCGCGCGGCGTTCGGCCAGCCATTCGTCGCGGGTTCCGGTGAGATGGGTCGTCATTGCAGGTTCCTCCTTCCGATGGGTATCCGGGCACGGCATCCGGAGCCGTGTGCGTGGTGCTAGATTAGTGGCCGGCATCGGACCGCAGGGAGTGACAAGTGTGTCGGGATTCGGATGGATTCGCTGATCACGGCGGCCGCGCGCGCGCTCGCGGCCGGTGACGCGCTCGGCGCGTTGAACCGCGTCGCGCTGCGCGACGATGCGCCGGCGCTCGCGCTGCGCGGCATCGCGCTCGCGCAGCTCGGCGATTTCGAACGCGCGCGTTCGCTCGTGCGCGGCGCCGCACGCGCATTCGGCGCGAAGGAAGCGGTCGCGCGGGCGCGCTGCGTCGTCGCGGAAGCCGAGATCGCGCTCGCGTCGCGCGACCTGCATTGGCCGACGCGCGCGCTCGATGCTGCCTGCGCGACGCTCGACGCGCACGGTGACCGTGCGAACGCCGCGCATGCACGCTATCTCGGCGTTCGCCGCTTGCTGCTGATCGGCCATCTCGACGAGGCCGAGCGGCTGCTCGCGCATCTCGATCCCGCGCCGCTGCCGCCCGCATCGCGCGCCGCCCATGAATTGATCGCGGCCGGCATCGCGATGCGCCGCATCCGTACGCACGCGGCCCGTGCGGCGCTCGACCGTGCGCGGACAGCCGCCCGCGCCGCCGGCATCGCCGCGCTGACGGCCGAGGTCGACACCGCCGCGCGCGTGCTCGACGCGCCGGCCGCTCGGCTCATCGCGCGCGGCACGTCGCGGCTCGTGCCGCTCGACGAAGTCGAGACGCTGTTCGAGTCGAATGCGCTGGTCGTCGACGCATGCCGCCACACGGTGCGCGATGCGCGCACGACCGTGTCGCTCGCGCGGCGTCCGGTGCTGTTCGTGCTCGCCCGTGCGCTCGGCGAAGCGTGGCCGGCCGACGTGTCGAGAAACGCGCTCGTCGCCGCCGCGTTCCGCGCGAAACAGGCCGACGAATCGCATCGTGCGCGGCTGCGTGTGGAGATCGGCCGGCTGCGCGCGGTGCTGCGCCCGCTCGCGAACGTCGTCGCGACGCCGCGCGGCTTCGCGCTCGAACCGCTCGGCGTGCGCGAAACCGTCGTCCTCGCGCGCCCGGTCGACGATCGGCACGCGGCCGTGCTCGCGCTCCTCGCCGACGGCGAAGCGTGGTCGAGCTCCGCGCTGGCGCTCGCGCTCGGCGCCAGCCAGCGCACCGTGCAGCGCGCGCTGGATGCGCTCGCGGAAACCGGCAAGGTGCAGGCGCTCGGCCGCGCACGCGCGCGCCGCTGGATGACGCCGCCGCTGCCCGGATTCGCGACGACCTTGTTACTCCCGGTTGCGCTGCCGGGCGATTAGGATGGCCTCATCGAACGACGAGGTAACGAACATGAAACGCTCCACTGCAGACATCCTTCACGAGTACGGCCCGTTTCCGGGCGTCGACGGCGTGCACGGCGTCACGTTCGACGGGCAGCACGTGTGGTACGCGTCCGGCGACAAGCTGAATGCGCTCGACCCCGAGCGCGGCACGATCGTCCGTTCGCTCGACGTCGCCGCGCACGCGGGCACCGCGTTCGACGGCCACCACCTGTTCCAGATCGTCGAGGACCGCATCGAGAAGATCGACCCCGAATCGGGCCGCGTGCTCGCGACGATCCCGGCGCCCGGCGGCGGCGCCGATTCGGGGCTCGCGTGGGCGGAAGGCACGCTGTGGGTCGGCCAGTACAGCGAACGCAAGATTCATCAGGTGGATCCGCAGTCGGGCGCCGTGCTGCGCACGATCGAATCGAACCGCTTCGTCACGGGCGTGACGTGGGTCGACGGCGAGCTGTGGCACGGCACGTGGGAAGCCGACCGGAGCGACCTGCGGCGCATCGATCCGCGCACGGGGGAAGTACTCGAGCAGATCGACATGCCGGCCGGTGTCGGCGTGTCGGGGCTCGAATCCGACGGTCACGACCGCTTCTACTGCGGCGGCGGCAACAGCGGCAAGCTGCGTACCGTGCGGCGCCCGGCGCGCACGCGTGCCGCCGGTGACGGCGCGGCGGCGACACCCGATTCGGCAAAGGACTGATTCGCCGCCCGTCGAAACCGCTCGACGCCATGCCCCGAGTGCAGGAATGAACAAGACGCCGCCGCGACGGCATCGCTAACATGCGCCCACTTCAGTCATTCGTTCGGAGCGGTCGATGCAGCGCGGCGTGGTGTACGGTGTCCTGGCAGGCGCCCTGTGGGGCATGGTGTTTCTCGTGCCGCGGCTGCTGACCGATTTCTCGCCGCTGCTGCTGAGCGCCGGCCGCTACACGATGTACGGCCTCGTGTCGCTCGTGGCCGCCTTGCCGGCCGCGCGCTCGCTGCTCGCCCGGCTGACCCGCGAGGATCTCGTCGCCCTCGTGAGGCTCGCCGTCATCGGCAACGTCGCGTACTACATGCTGCTGTCCGGCGCCGTGCACCTGATCGGCATCGCGCCCAGCTCGCTGATCGTCGGCGTGCTGCCCGTGACCGTCACGCTCGCGGGCCTCGGCGACCACGGCGCCATGCCGCTGCGGCGGCTTGCCGCCCCGCTCGTGCTGGTGATCGCGGGCATCGTCTGCATCAACGTCGATCTGTTTACGTCCGAAGCCGCGCACGCGACGACGCTCGCCCAGAAGCTCGCGGGCATCGCCTGTGCGGTGGGCGCGCTCGCGAGCTGGACCTGGTATGCGGTGGCGAACACACGCTACCTGCAGCGCCATCACCACTTCGGCGGCAACGAATGGTCGGTGCTGTGGGGTGTCGTGACGGGCCTGATCGGCGGGCTCTGCTGGCTGGCGATCCTCGCGCTGCCGGCCGGCACCGTGCAGGCGGCCGTGCCCGCATCGCGCTGGCAGTTGTTCTGGCTGCTGAACCTCGTGCTCGCGATCGGCGCGTCGTGGCTCGGCAACGGGCTGTGGAACGCCGCGTCGAAGCGGCTGCCGCTGACGCTATCGGGTCAGTTGATCGTGTTCGAAACCGTGTTCGCGATGCTGTACGCGTTCGTGTACGACCGGCGGATGCCGCATGCGCTCGAGATCGCCGCGCTCGTGCTGCTGCTCGCCGGCGTATACGGCTCCGTGCGAAAGCATGGCGACACGCCGGGCGGCGCGCCGACAAACGCAAACGCCGCGGCCCACTGAGCGCCGCGGCGTTTGACCGCCCCGTCAGCGCGAACGACGCGTCAGCGCGCGTCCTTGTGCATCCACTTGCGGCCCTCGATCGAACCGTCGCGGCGGGACTTGTCGACGCGCCGCTGGCGCGCGAGCTTCGGATCGACGATCAGCGGACGGTAGATCTCGACGCGATCGTGGTCGACGAGCGGCGTATCGAGCGGCGCGAGCTTGCCGTACACGCCCGTCTTCGCGTGCGCGAGATCGATCTCCGGGTGCAGCGCGAGCACGCCGCTCGCGTCGATGGCCGAGCGCACGGTCGCCCCTTCGGGCAGCGACAGCGGAATCAGCGTCTGGCGATCCGGCAGTGCATAGCAGACTTCGATCGACAGCATCGCGTCACCCCTTTCCGTAGCGCTGGTCCGCGCGCTTCACGAACGAATCGACGAACGTGTTCGCGATGTGGCTGAACACCGGCCCGATGATCTTCTCGAGCAGGATGCTCGAAAACTCGTAGTGCAGCGCGAATTCGATCTTGCACGCATCGGCGCGCAGCGGGATGAAGCGCCACGAACCCGTGAACTTCTTGAACGGCCCGTCCGCGAACTCCATGTCGATGCGTGTCGGACGCTGCTGCGTGTTGCGCGTCGCGAAATGCTGCTTGATACCCTTGAAGTTGATGTCGATGCGCGCTTCCATCCCGCTCTCGTCCTGACGGCGAACCTCGACACCGCCGCACCAGGGCAGGAAATTGGGGTAGTCGGCCACGTCGGTGACGAGGTCGAACATCTGTTCCGCCGAGTGGCGGATCAATACGGTTTTCTGGACATCTGCCATAAATCGCGCGGCATCGCTGAAAGGGGGAACGCCAAGCCGGGCGATTCCCGCCCCGCTTTGCTAAAATCGTGATTTTAAACGAGTTGGCCCGATCCTTTCATGAGCATCATCGACAACAGGAAAGCGCACTTCGATTATCACATCGAGGAACGCTACGAGGCGGGGCTCGTGCTCGAGGGCTGGGAAGTCAAGGCGCTGCGCGCCGGACGCGGCCAGATCAAGGAAGGCTACGTCGTGGTGAAGAACGCCGAGATCTTCCTGATCGGGACCCATATCAGCCCGCTGCCCGAAGCCTCGACGCACATCAAGCCCGACCCGGTCCGCACGCGCAAGCTGCTGCTGCACCGCGAGGAAATCAAGAAGCTGATCGGCAAGGTCGAGCAGCGCGGCTATACGCTCGTGCCGCTGAACTTCCACTACAAGGGCGGCCGCGTGAAATGCGACATCGCGCTCGCGAAGGGCAAGAAGCTGCACGACAAGCGCGAAACCGAGAAGAAACGCGACTGGGAACGCGAGAAGGCGCGCATCATGCGCGCCGGCACCTGACGCGCACGCCATCATCGCAAACGACACGGCCCGCTCGAAGCGGGCCGTGTTGCTTTGGACTACCTGAATCGCGCGTGCCGTTTGCCCGGCTGCGCGACGATTCGCCGCATGACGAGCGCAACGGGCGACCGCGCTGGCATCGGGCGGACCGTCGGGCTCAGCCCTTAGCGCCGGACGCCGCCCCCGCGCTCTTGACGATCGTCAGCGCCGACGAGATCGCGGTGCCGAGATCCGACAGGTTCGACGGCACGATCAGCGTGTTGCCTTGCTTCGCGAGATTCGCGAATGCGCCGACATACTGCTCGGCGACCTTCAGGTTCACCGCGTCCATCCCGCCCTGCGACTGGATCGCGCTCGCGATCTTCTGGATCGCCTGCGCGTTCGCCTCGGCCACCGCCAGAATCGCGGCGGCTTCGCCCTGCGCCTGGTTGATCGCGGCCTGCCGCTCGCCTTCGGACTTCTGGATCGCGGCTTCGCGCGCACCCGACGCGAGATTGATCTGTTCCTGCTTGCGGCCTTCGGATGCGGCGATCAGCGCGCGCTTTTCGCGCTCCGCGGTGATCTGCGCCTGCATCGCGTGCAGGATCTCCTTCGGCGGCGTCAGGTCCTTGATCTCGTAGCGCAGCACTTTCACGCCCCAGTTCGCCGCCGCCTGGTCGAGCGCCGACACGATGTTGTGGTTGATGAAATCACGCTCCTCGAACGTCTTGTCGAGTTCGAGCTTGCCGACCACGGAGCGCAGCGTGGTTTGCGCGAGCTGGGTGATCGCCAGCACGAAGTTGCTCGATCCGTAGGACGCCTTCATCGGATCGGTTACCTGGAAGTACAGCACGCCGTCGACCTGCAACTGCGTGTTGTCGCGCGTGATACAGACCTGGCTCGGCACGTCGAGCGGAATTTCCTTCAGCACGTGCCGGTACGCGATGCGATCGACGAACGGCAGCACGATATTGAGACCGGGAGACAACGTCGCGTGGTAGCGCCCGAAGCGCTCGAGCACCCATGCATGCTGCTGCGGCACGATCTTCACCGTCTTCGACACGATCACGATCGCGATGACGAGCAGGACAACCCAGATGATCAGCGAATCCATGAAATATTCCCTCCTTGTTGTATCAGCGGACAATCAGCCCGCGGGTTTCGCCACGACCACGAGGCAATTGCCCCGCACGGCGCTGACCTGGTACACGTGCGCATCGTCGCGCTCGCCGTGCGCGAGCTCGACGTCCCAGTCGGCCCCGCGATACTGCACGCGCGCGCGGCCGTCACGCCACGCGTCGACCGTGACGGTCGAGCCGATATCGAGATTGACGTCGGGATTCGTCGACGTGTCGCGCTTCTGCTTGCGGCCGAGCCCCGAGCGGCGCAGTACGATCATCGCGACGATCGCGACCGCGGCCGCCGCGCCGAACTGCACGTGCGGCGCGAAACCGGCCAGTTGCAACAGTCCGCCCGCGAGAAAGCCGAGCGCGATCATCAGCAGGTAGAACGTGCCCGTCAGCAACTCCGCGACGACCAGCACGCCCACCCCGACCCACCAGAACAGATGCCCCGACATCATTGTGGTCTCCAGAAAAACGTCTCCGATGCTCACTCTATTCGCTGCGTGCACAACTGTACGAAGCGGTCGGCACGCTGGAGATCGCCGCGCGTACCGACGAAAAAAAACACCCCGGTGCTTACCGGGGTGTTTATAGCACGAACCTTGCATTTTGCCTTCAACGAAAGCACGGCGGACCGCCCTTTCGCCGAAGTTGCATGACCGACCGTTACTTGCGGTTGGCGAGCGCCTGCCACGTATCGATGATCGTGTCGGGGTTCAGCGAGATCGACACGATGCCTTCGTCGGTCAGCCATTGCGCGAAGTCCGGATGATCGGACGGGCCCTGGCCACAGATCCCGACGTACTTGCCCATCTTGCGGCAGGTATCGATCGCACGCTTCAACAGGAACTTGACGGCCGGATCGCGTTCGTCGAAGTCGACGGCCAGCAGTTCCATGCCCGAATCGCGGTCGAGGCCGAGCGTGAGCTGCGTGAGGTCGTTCGAGCCGATCGAGAAACCGTCGAAGTGTTCCAGGAACTCTTCGGCGAGGATCGCGTTGGTCGGGACTTCGCACATCATCACGAGGCGCAGGCCGTTTTCGCCGCGCTTCAGGCCGAACTTCTCGAGCAGGCCGACGACGCGCTCCGCCTGCTTCACGGTCCGCACGAACGGCACCATGATCTCGACGTTGGTCAGGCCCATCTCGTCACGCACGCGCTTCAGTGCACGGCATTCCATCTCGAACGCCTGCGCGAAGTCCTCGGCGATGTAGCGCGACGCGCCGCGGAAGCCCAGCATCGGGTTTTCCTCGTCCGGCTCGTAACGCGAACCGCCGATCAGCTTCTTGTACTCGTTCGACTTGAAGTCGGACAGACGCACGATCACGGGCTTCGGATAGAACGCCGCCGCGATCGTCGCGACGCCTTCCGTCAGCTTGTCGACGTAGAACTGACGCGGCGACGCGTGACCGCGCGCGACGCTCTCGACCGCCTTCTTCAGGTCCTGGTCGATGTTCGGATACTCGAGAATCGCCTTCGGGTGAACGCCGATGTTGTTGTTGATGATGAACTCGAGACGCGCGAGACCCACGCCGCCGTTCGGCAGTTGCGAGAAGTCGAACGCGAGCTGCGGGTTGCCGACGTTCATCATGATCTTGACCGGGATTTCCGGCAGTTCGCCGCGCTGCACCTCCGTGACTTCCGTCTCGAGCAGCCCGTCGTAGATCTTGCCTTCGTCGCCTTCCGCGCACGACACGGTGACGAGCGCGCCGTCCTTCAGCACGTCCGTTGCATCGCCGCAGCCGACGACTGCCGGCACGCCCAACTCACGCGCGATGATCGCCGCGTGGCAGGTACGGCCGCCACGGTTCGTGACGATCGCCGCCGCCCGCTTCATCACCGGCTCCCAGTTCGGGTCGGTCATGTCGGCCACCAGCACGTCGCCCGGCTGCACGCGTTCCATTTCCGACGGATCCTGGATCACGCGCACGGGGCCCGCGCCGATCTTCTGGCCGATCGCACGCCCCGTCGCGAGCACCTGCGACTGGCCCTTCAGCTTGAAGCGCTGCTCGGCCTTGCCGCTCGCCTGGCTCTTCACCGTTTCCGGACGCGCCTGCAGGATGAAGATCTTGCCGTCGCGGCCGTCCTTGCCCCACTCGATGTCCATCGGACGCTGGTAGTGCTTCTCGATGATGACCGCGTACTTCGCCAGCTCGATCACGTCTTCGTCGGTGATCGAATAGCGGTTGCGCTGCTCGTGCGGCACGTCGACCGTCTTCACGCGGCCCGGCTCGCCCGGCTGCGTGAATTCCATCTTGATCAGCTTCGAGCCGATCGAGCGACGGATGATCGGGTACTTGTCCTGCGCGAGCGTCGTCTTGAACACGTAGAACTCGTCCGGGTTCACCGCGCCCTGCACGACGGTTTCGCCCAGGCCGTAGCTCGACGTGATGAACACGGCGTCCTTGAAGCCCGATTCGGTATCGATCGTGAACATCACGCCGGCCGCGCCGACGTCCGAGCGGACCATGCGCTGCACACCGGCCGACAGCGCGACTTCGGCGTGCGTGAAGCCCTTGTGCACGCGGTACGAGATCGCGCGGTCGTTGTACAGCGACGCGAACACGTGCTTCATGCGGTCGAGCACGTCGTCGATGCCGACGACGTTCAGATACGACTCCTGCTGGCCGGCGAACGACGCGTCGGGCAGGTCTTCCGCGGTCGCGGACGAGCGCACGGCGAACGACAGTTCGTTCGGCGAGCCGTTCTTCAGCACGTCGAACTGCGCGCGGATTTCCTGCTCGAGGCGCGCCTGCAGCGGCGCGTCGACGATCCACTTGCGGATTTCGGCACCGGCTTCGGCGAGCGCCTTCACGTCGTCGATGTCGAGCGACTCGAGACGCTTGGCGATGCGATCGGTGAGGTCGTTGTGCTTGAGGAAATCGCGGAATGCGAGCGCGGTCGTGGCGAAACCGGTGGGTACGCGAACGCCTGCTTCGGAAAGCTGGCTGATCATCTCGCCGAGCGACGCATTCTTGCCGCCCACGATCTCCACATCGGTCATCCGCAACTGCTCGAACGGAATTACATACGCCTGGTCCTTTGCGACGTTTGCTGCGTTAGTCATACAAGCCCCTAAGTGTGAAAAAAATGCTCGATCGCGCAAGTGGGCTCGGACGCGGGCGCTTGCAAAAAGGCGCGGCGCGTCTTGCGCAACCTGTTAGATAAACACTCGCAGCGGCGAAAATCTTCCGACCCGATTTGCAAAAATCCCGGCAGAAGGGCGATATTTGCAGACAAATCGCCAGACTTGCCGGGAATTCTCGAATCTCGCGGCCAAGTCGCGGGCACCGTTCGCGCCCCGCCCCCGCAATTGCTTATCCAACAGGTTGCCGCTATTCTACCGTGCCGGCTGCCGGATGTGGCGCGACCTTGTCACTGGGTGTGGAGGCGTGCCTCCAGCCGCCCGCGCAACTGCCCTTCACGCTCGACGTCCAGATTCATGCTGCCTACCGTATTCATCGTCTCCGACGGCACCGGGATCACTGCCGAAACCTTCGCGCACTCGATCCTCTCCCAGTTCGACCAGAAATTCCGCCTCGTGCGCGTGCCGTTCGTCGACTCGCTCGACAAGGCCTATGCGACCGTCGAGAAGATCAACGAGGCCGCCGTGCACGACGGCCGCCGCGCGATCGTGTTCACGACGCTCGTCGACAGCGAGTCGAACGACATCGTCAAGCGCTCGAACGCGCTCGTGCTCGACATGTTCCAGCGCTTCGTCGAACCGCTCGAGCAGGAGCTGGAGCTCAAGTCGAGCCACGCGATGGGCCGCGGCCACCAGAATGCGGACACCGAGGAGTACAAGACGCGGATCGAGGCGATCAACTTCTCGCTCGCGCACGACGACGGCCAGTCGAACCGCAACCTGTCGGAAGCCGACGTGATCCTGGTCGGCGTGTCGCGCAGCGGCAAGACGCCGACGAGCCTGTACCTCGCGATGCAGTACGGCGTGAAGGCCGCCAACTATCCGCTGATTCCGGAGGATTTCGAACGCGGCAAGCTGCCGTCGGCGCTGTCGCCGTACAGCGAGAAGCTGTTCGGGCTGTCGATCGACCCGCAGCGCCTGTCGGAGATCCGCAACGAGCGCCGGCCGGGCAGCAAGTACGCGGCGCCCGAGAACTGCCGCTACGAGATCAACGAGGCCGAGGCGATGATGCGCCGCGAAGGGATCAAGTGGCTGTCGTCGACGCACAAGTCGATCGAGGAAATCGCGACGACGATCCTGCAGGAAATCCGCCTCGACCGGCAGTCGTACTGAGCGCGAGAGCGCAGGCGGCCGTCCGGCCGTCGCCGAAAACAACAAGGCCGCGTCGAACGCGGCCTTGTTTCGTTTTACCGCACATGCAACGCGTGCGGCGTCACGCCGGCCGCTGCTGCCGTACCTGCTCGAACAGGCACACCGCTGCCGCAGCAGCAACGTTCAGCGACTCCATCCCGCCCGGTTGCGGAATCGTCACCCGATGCGTGGCCGCGTCGCGCCAGAACGCCGACACGCCGGCGCCTTCGTTACCGAACACCCACGCGACGGGCCCCGACAGGTCGCAGTCGTAGACGGCCTGCGCGCCGTGCGAGTCGGTCAGCGCGACCGGTACGTCGAGGCGTTCGGCCAGCGCCGCCGCTTCGACGTCCTCATGGATCGACAACAGGAAATGCGCGCCCATGCCCGAACGCAGCACCTTCGACGACCACGCATGGGCCGTCCCCGGTGCGCAGAACACGTGACGCACGCCGGCCGCCGCCGCGCTGCGCAGGATCGAGCCGACGTTGCCGGCATCCTGCACGCCGTCGAGCACGACCGACGTATGCGTGACGCGCCCGGGCAGCGGTTGCGCCGGCCGGTCGACCAGCAGCAGGAAGCCGACGCCGTTGACGACGTTCGACAACTGCCCGAACAACGCGTCCGGCAGCGTGACGATCCGCTGCGCGTCGATGCGCGCGACGATCGCCTGCGCCTCCGCGTGGCCGAGCGCGCCTTCGGTCGTCACGCACAGTTCGGGCGCCGCACCCGTATCGAGGTACGCGCTCGCGAGGTGGAAACCTTCGAGCAGCGCCTGGCCGCTGCGGCGCTGATGGGGCGTCGAACCCGCGAGCGCCTTCAGGCGCTTGTACAGCGGGTTGTCGCGGGAAGTGATGCTTTTCATCGAATCAGGTCGAGCGCCTCGCGCACGGGGGCAAACGAGCGCCGATGCACTTCGCACGGGCCGTGCTCGCGCAGCGCGGCAAGATGTTTCGGCGTGCCGTACCCGGCATGCACGTTGAAGCCATATACGGGGAAGCGCTCATGCAGGTCGACCAGCATGCGGTCGCGCGTGACCTTCGCGAGGATCGACGCGGCCGAGATGCTCGGCACGAGCGCGTCGCCGCTGACGATCGCCTCGGCACGTACCATCAACGTCGGGCAACGGTTGCCGTCGATCTGCGCGAGCGTCGGCAGCACCGACAGCCCTTCGACCGCCCGTTTCATCGCGAGCATCGTCGCATGCAGGATGTTCAGCGTATCGATCTCGTCGACGCTCGCCGACGCGACGCAGTACGCGCGCGAACGCGCGACGATCAGGTCGTACAGCATGTCGCGCTTTTTCGCGGACAGCGCTTTCGAATCGTCGAGCCCGTCGATCGGCTGCGCCGGATCGAGAATCACCGCGGCGGCCACCACCGGCCCGGCGAGCGGGCCTCGGCCCGCTTCGTCGACGCCGCAGACGATCTCGTCCGGGCGGCTGAAGTCGAAACCGCCCTGCACGTCGCTCGGCGCGCGGCGGCGCGGTGCACGGACGGCGGTCATGCGCCCCCCTTGCGTTGTTCGAGCACGCGCACGACGGCCTCGGCCGCCTTCGCGGCCGTATTCTGCCGCAGCGACAGATGCATTTCGGTAAACACTTCGGTCAGCGTGCGGCGGTTCGCGTCGTCGCGCAGCTGTGTGAGCGTCGCATCGGCGAGCGCCTCGGGCGTCGCGAAATGCTGCAGCAGCTCCGGCACGACGAAGCGCCCCGCCAGGATGTTCGGCAAGCCGACATACGGCAGGTAGCCCTGCCGACGCATGATCTGCCCGGTCAGCCAGGGCACCTTGTACGAGATCACCATCGGCTTTTTCAGCAGCGCGGCTTCCAGCGTGACGGTGCCGCTCTTCACGAGGATCGCGTCGGCGGCCGTCATCGCGACCTGCGAACGGCCGTCGGTGATCGTCAGCGCGAGCTGCGGATGGGCGTCGACGAGCGGCTGCAGCAGTTCGCGCAGCGCGGGCGTCGCCGCCGGCATCACGAACCGCACACCGGGCTCGCGCTGCTGCATCAGCGCCATCGCCGCGAAGAACGTCGGGCCGATCAGCGCGATCTCCGAGCGCCGGCTGCCCGGCAGCACCGCGATCACGGGGCCGTCGGCCGGCAGACCCAGCGCGATGCGCGCGCCGTGCGTGTCGGGTTCGAGCGGAATGTCGTCGGCCAGCGGATGACCGACGTACGTCGATGCGACGCCAGCCTTGTCGAGGATCGCCGGTTCGAACGGGAACAGGCACAGCATGTGATCGACGGACTTCGCGATCTTCTTGATCCTGCCGCCGCGCCACGCCCAGATCGACGGGCACACGAAGTGGATCGACGGGATGCCCGCGTCGCGCGCCGCCTGTTCGACGCTGAAGTTGAAATCGGGCGCGTCGACGCCGATGAACGCATCCGGCCGCTCGGCGAGCAGCTGGCGCTTGAGTTCGCCGCGAATCCGCAGGATCTCGGGAATCTGGCCCAGCGCCTCGACATAGCCGCGCACGGTCAGCTTGTCCATCTGCCAGTGCGAGTCGAAGCCCTGCGCGATCATGCGCGGCCCGCCGATCCCGTAATACCGGGCCGCTTCGGGCAGTCGCTCGCGCAGCCCGCCGAGCAGCGACGCCGCGAGCAGGTCGCCCGACGGCTCGCCGGCCACCATCGCGAGCCGGAGCTGATGGGTCGTGAGCGGCATCGCTTAGCGGATGATGCCGCGTTGCGACGCGTCGATGAACTCGACGAGCGCCTTCACCGGTGCATCGCCGTCGCCGCCCGCTTCCGCGAGCTCGCGCAATTGCACCTTCGCTTCCTCGAGCGACAGGCCGTTCTTGTACAGCAAGCGGTACGCGCTGCGCAGCGCCGAGATCGCGTCGGCCGAGAAGCCGCGCCGGCGCAGCCCTTCGACGTTGATCCCGTGCGGCTCGGCCTTGTTGCCCGCCGCGATCACGAACGGCGGGATGTCCTGCACGAGCGCCGACGCGCCGCCCAGCATCGAATGCGCGCCGATGCGCACGAACTGGTGCACGCCCGACATGCCGCCGACGATCGCGAAATCGCCGATCTCGACGTGGCCGGCCATCTGCGCGTTGCTCGACAGGATCACGTTGTTGCCGACGCGGCAGTCATGACCGATATGCACGTAGGCCATGATCCAGTTGTCGTCGCCGAGCGTCGTCACGCCGACGTCCTGCACGGTGCCCGTGTGGATCGTCGTGAATTCGCGGATCGTGTTGCGGTTGCCGATCACGAGCTTCGTCGGCTCGTCCTTGTACTTCATGTCCTGCGGACGGCCGCCGACCGACGCGTAATGGCCGATGCGGTTGTCCTCGCCGAGCGTCGTATGGCCCTCGATCACGCTGTGCGAGCCGATCGTCGTGCGCGCGCCGATCGTGACGTGCGGGCCGACGATCGCGTACGGGCCGATCTCGACCGATTCGTCGATCTGCGCGCCCGGCTCGACGATCGCGGTAGGATGAATCCTGGTCATGCGCCGTTGCCTCTCGATATGATGTGTCGCGTTGCTCGCGTTATGTTATCCATGCGTGCCGCGTCGCTCAGGGCGCCGCGTCGGCCGTCTTGACCGTGCACATCAGTTCGGCTTCCGCCGCCACCTTGCCGTCCACTTCCGCCACCGCCTTGAATTTCCAGATGCCGCGGATGTAGCGCTCGAACGTCACGTTCAGGATCAGCTGGTCGCCCGGTTCGACCACGCGCTTGAAGCGGGCGCCGTCGATCCCGACGAAGTAGTACAGCGTGTTCTCCGGATCCTTCGGCTGCTCTTCCGCGAACGTCAGCAGCGCCGCGGCTTGTGCGAGCGCCTCGAGGATCAGCACGCCCGGCATCACCGGCCGCTTCGGGAAGTGCCCCTGGAAGAACGGCTCGTTGATCGACACGTTCTTCAGCGCTTTGATCCCTTTGTGCGGTTCGAGTTCGAGCACGCGGTCGACGAGCAGAATCGGGTAGCGATGCGGCAGCAGCGTGAGGATCTTGTGGATGTCGAGATTGATTTTTTCAGTGCTCATGATGGTTCGTCTCACGCAGAGGCTGCGCGGTGGTGATGCAAAGGCTGAAGCGGGCCGCCGCGCGGCCCAGTCTGGCAAACCGGGCCGGTTGCGCTGGCCGTGCCCGGTTCGTGGTCTCGCATGACGCGCTCAGGCGCCCGCGCCGCCCTGGGCGGCGAGCGCGGCTTCGAGCGCCTTGATGCGCTCGCGCAGCTTGTCGAGGTTGCGCACGAGCGCGGCGCTCTTGTTCCATTCGCCGTGGTCGACGGCCGGGAACGCGCTGGTATAGATGCCGGCCTTCGGCAGCGACTTCGATACGCCCGACTTCGCGGTAATGATGACGTAGTCGCCGAGCGTCACGTGGCCGGCGATCCCGGCCGCGCCGCCGATCATGCAATGGCGGCCGATCGTCGTACTGCCCGCGATGCCGGCGCTGCCGGCGATCACCGTGTACGCGCCGATCCGGCAGTTGTGGCCGATCTGCACCTGGTTGTCGATCTTCACGCATTCCTCGATGACGGTATCCGCCATCGCGCCGCGGTCGATCGTCGTGTTCGCGCCGATTTCGACGTCCGGGCCGATCGTCACGCCGCCGACCTGCGGGATCTTGACCCAGCTGCCGGTGCGCGCGTCGCCGTCGCCGACGAAATCCGGTGCGAAGCCGAAGCCGTCGGAGCCGATCACGGCGCCCGAATGGACGATCGCGCGCGGGCCGATCTTGCAGCCGTGGTACACCGATGCGTTCGGATAGAAATGCGAGCCGGCGCCGATCGTCGTGCCGCGGCCGACGAAGACGTTCGCGTCGAGCTGCACGCCGTCTTCGATCACCGCGCCGGCTTCGACCGTCACGTGCGGGCCGATCACCGCGGTCGCGGCGACCTGCGCGGCCGGATCGATCGTCGCGCTCGGATGCACGCCGGCCGCGCGCGGCGGCGTGGCGAGATCGATGAACATCTGCGCGACGCGCGCGAAATACGCGTACGGATTCGGCGTCACGATGAAATTGCGACCCTTCGCGGCCGCGCCCAGCTTTTCCAGATCCTTCGGCGCGATCAGCACCGCGCCGGCGCGGGTCGTGTCGACCTGCGACAGGTACTTCGGGTTCGCGAGGAACGCGAGCTGCTGAGGGCCTGCCTGATCGAGCGGCGCGAGGCCGCTGACCGTGCACTGGGCGTCGCCGGCGATCTCGCCGCCGAACCGCTTTACGAGTGCCTCAAGCGTCAATGCCATTCGTCGTCTGCTCCGTTCAGTTCGTCGAGCCGGACGCGAGCGCCTTGAGCACCTTGTCGGTGATGTCGATGCGCGGGCTGACGTACACGGCTTCCTGCACGATCAGGTCGTAATTCTGCTGCTCGGCGATCTGCTTGATGACCTTGTTCGCCCTTTCCAGCACGGCCGCCAGCTCTTCGTTGCGACGCTGGTTCAGGTCTTCGCGGAACTCGCGCTGCTTGCGCTGGAAGTCGGTGTCGAGCTGCGCGAGATCGCGCTGCTTCTGCGCGCGATCGGCCGCCGACAGCGACGTGCCGTTCTTGTCCAGCGAATCGGACATCGACTTCAGGCGCGCCGCCAGGTCCTGCAGATCCTTGTCACGCTTCGCGAACTCGGCTTCGAGCTTCGTCTGCGCCGCCTTCGCGGGCGCCGACTCGCGCAGGATCCGATCCGAATTGACCGCCGCGATGCGGGCGACGTCCTGTGCGTGCACCGTTGCCGCGCCCAAGGCCAGCGCAACGGTCAACGCGCACATCACTCGTTTCGAAAACTTACCGGTTAGCAAAATTACCCTCTCGTTGCTGTTGTCATGCGTTCGGTCAGAACGCCGTCCCGATCTGGAACTGGAATTTCTGGTACTGGTCGCCTTCGTGCTTCTGCAGCGGGAAGCCGAGGCTCAGCTTCAGCGGGCCGATCGGCGAGATCCACGCGAGACCCACGCCGTAGCCGTAGCGCAGGCCGTTGGCGCCCGTACTCGTGCCGCCCGGCGCGTTACCCCACACGTTACCGCCGTCGAGGAACGTGAACACGCGCAGCGTGCGGTCGTAGCCGGTACCCGGCAGCGGGAACGTCAGCTCGATGTTGCCGACCAGCATCTTCGAACCGCCGATCGGGTCGTTCGTCTTCGTGTCGCGCGGGCCCAGCGAGCTCGGCTCGTAGCCCCGCACGGAGCCGATACCGCCCGCGTAGTAGTTCTTGAAGATCGGGTACGGGTTGCCGATACCGTTACCGTAGCCGCCTTGCAGGTTCAGGCCCAGGATGAAGCCGCGCGAGAACGAATAGTAGTACTGCGCCTGCAGGTCCGCCTTGTAGTACTGGATCTTGCCGACCGGCACGCCGTACTCCATGTTCGCCTGCGTGAAGTAGCCGCGGCTCGGAATCAGCGCGCTGTCACGCGCGTCGCGCGACCATGCGACCGTCAGCGGCACCGTGTTCGACACGCGGCCGAACTGGTTCACGTAATCCTGGTAGCTCTGCGGCGTGTTCGAATCGACGTCGAGGCGGTTCTGCTCGAAGCCCGCGCCGAAGTAGACGGTGTCGACTTCCGAGAACGGAATGCCGAACTTCAGGTTGCCGCCCGCGCTGATGATCCGGAAGCTCGAGCTCGTCGAATAGTAAAGCGGCTGGTACGTGCGGTAGAACACGTCGGTGATCCGCTTGATGCCGTCGACCGTGAAGTACGGATCGACCTGCGTGACGGTCAGCGTGCGGTAGCTCTTCGCGGTGTTGACGTTCACCGACAGGCTCGTGCCCGAACCGAACACGTTGTCCTGCGACACGCCGGCCGACAGCACGACCTTGTCCGTCGACGAGAAGCCGGCGCCCAGCGTGATCGCGCCGGTCGGCTTTTCGTCGACCTTCACGTTCACGTCGACCTGGTCGTTCGTGCCTTCGACCGGCACCGTCGTCACGTCGACGTTGGTGAAGTAGCCGAGGCGGTTCACGCGGTCCTTCGACAGCGCGAGGCGGTTCGAGTCGAACCACGAGCTTTCGAGCTGGCGCATTTCGCGGCGCACCACTTCGTCGCGCGTGCGCGTATTGCCGACCACGTTGATGCGGCGCACGTACACGCGGCGGCTCGGATCGACGACGAGGTTCAGGTTCACCTTGTGGTTCGCCTGGTCGATGTCCGGCTGCGCGTTGACGGTCGCGAATGCGTAGCCGTATTCGCCGAGCTTGTCGACGATCGACTTGGTGGTCTGCTGCAGCTTTTCGGCCGAGAAGCGGTCGCCCGGCTTGATCTTGATCAGCTTGTTGAGTTCGGCCTCGCGATCGAGCAGGTTGCCCGACAGCTTGATGCCCGACACCGTGTACGGCTCGCCTTCATGCAGCGTGACCGTCAGGTACATGTCCTTCTTGTCCGGCGAGATCGACACCTGGGTCGACTCGATGTTGAACTCGAGGTAGCCGCGGTTCAGGTAGTACGAGCGCACGGCCTCGAGGTCGCCCGTGAGCTTTTCCTTCGAGTACAGGTCGTTCTTCGTGTACCAGGAGAACCAGTTCGGCGTCGACAACTGCATCTCGTCGCGCAGCGTGCTGGTGCTGAATGCCTTGTTGCCGATGAAGTTGATCTGGCGGATCTTCGCGCTCGGGCCTTCGGCGACCGCGAACAGGATCGACACGCGGTTCGCGTCGACCGGCGTGACCGTCGTCTTGACCTCGGCCGCATAGAAGCCGCGCGTCAGGTACTGGCGCTTGAGCTCCTGCTCCGCCTTGTCGACGAGCGCCTTGTCGTAGTAGCGGCCATCGGCCAGGCCGACCGCGCGCAGCGCCTTCGTCAGGTTGTCCTTGTCGAATTCCTTCGTGCCGGTGAAGTCGATCGACGCGATGGCCGGACGCTCCTGCACCTGCACGATCACGACGTTGCCCTGCGTGGCGATGCGCACGTCGTTGAAAAAGCCCGTCGCGTACAACGCGCGGATTGCTTCGGATGCCTTGTCGTCCGTGAAGGTATCGCCCTGCTTGATCGGCAGATAGGCGAACACCGAACCCGCTTCGACGCGCTGCAGCCCCTCGATCTTGATGTCTTGCACCACGAACGGTGCCGCTGCATGCGCCGCGAGGCCGTACGCGGCGAGCGCGGCCGCTGCAACTGTCTTAGGTACAAAGCGATGAGGTTTGAACAACATGCATCCCCAATATTTAGCTGCATCAAATCAGGCGGCTGACCACCGGCCGCCGCCTGACGCTTCAGAAATGGATTAACCGAGCCAGATCATTGAACAGCGCGATCGCCGACAACGCGACGATGCAGATCAACCCGGCTCTTTGCAGAATCAGCTGCCAGCGCTCCGAGACGGCTTTCCCGGTCGCGGCTTCAACCGCATAATATAACAGATGCCCCCCGTCCAAAACGGGAATCGGCAACAAGTTCAGGACGCCAAGGCTAATGCTGACAAGGGCGAGGAACGACAGGAAGGCCGACGGACCGAGCCGCGCGCTCTTGCCCGCGTAGTCGGCGATCGTCACCGGGCCGGACAGGTTCTTCAGCGACGCGTTGCCCGTGATCATCCGCCCGAACATCTTCAGCGAATACACGGAAATGTCCCACGTGCGATGCGCGCCGAGCCGCAGGCTCTCGATCGGCCCGTAGCGCACGTCCACCGATGGCGCGTGCATCGACAGCGCCGCGCCGATCCGGCCGACCTGCTGCCCCGATTCGTCGTCGCGCTGCATCTGCGGCACGATCGGCACCGTCTGCGCGGCGCCGTTGCGCTCGATCCGCAGCTCGAGCGGCTGGCCCGCACGGTGCTTCACCGCATCGATGAAGCGCGACGCGCCGCCGATCGGCTTGCCGTCGAGCGCGACCAGCTTGTCGCCGACCTTCAGGCCGGCCTGCTCCGCCGCGCTGCCCGGCTGCACCGACGCGACCGACAACGTGCCGCCGCCGGCCTCGAAACCCAGATGGGCCATGAAGTCGTCGTCGAGCTGGCTGTCGGGGACGTTGCGAAGGTCGACGCGGAAATCGAAGGTCGCATTGCCGTCACGCGCGCCGAGCACGACCTCGCGATGGTCGAACGCGGCCGACAGCAGCTTCCAGCGCAGGTCCGACCACGATCGCACCGGCTCGGACTCGCCGCCCTGCGCATTGCGGATCGACACGACCGTCTCGCTGCCGTCGAAGCCCGCACGGGCCGCCGCCGTGCCGGCGGCCGGCGGCGCGACGATCGCGGCCGGCTCGGTCACGCCGGTGGCGAATACCAGGGAAAACAGCGCGATTGCCAGCAGGAAGTTCGCAATCGGGCCGGCCGCGACGATCGCGATGCGCTTGTAGACCGACTGGCGATTGAATGCCTGGCCGAGCTCGTCGGGCGGAATGCCACCCGGGCCCGGATCGCGCTCATCGAGCATCTTCACGTAGCCGCCGAGCGGCAGCGCGGACAGCGTCCACTCGGTGCCCGTCCTGCGGCTGACCCAGCGCGCGACAGGCTGGCCGAAGCCGATCGAGAAACGCAGCACCTTCACGCCGCACCAGCGCGCGACGCGATAGTGTCCGTACTCATGCACGACGACCAGTACCCCGATCGCCACCGCAAACGCGACCAGTTCGACCAGCACGTTCATGAGCACCTCATTCAGACCGTACGCTCCACGCGTGGCGCAGGCGCTTTTGCAATGATCGCGGCGGCGAGGCGGCGAGCCTCGGCATCCGCCGCGAGGACGTCGTCGAGCCCGTCGGGCGCGCGGTTCGGCAGCGCGTTGAGCACCGCATCGACCGTCGCCGCGATCGCCATGAAGCCGATCCGGCGCTCGAGAAATGCTTCGACTGCCACTTCGTTCGCCGCGTTCAATGCGGCGCTCGCGATACCGCCCTCCTCGAGCGCCTTCAGCGCGAGCGCGAGGCACGGGAAGCGCGCGTAATCGGGCTTCTCGAACGACAGCTGGGCGATCTGCGCGAGATCGAGCTGGTCGACGCCCGCGTCGACGCGCTCGGGGAACGCGAGTGCATGTGCGATCGGCGTGCGCATGTCGGGGTTGCCGAGCTGCGCGAGCACCGAGCCGTCGCGGTACGACACGAGCGAATGGATCACGCTCTGCGGATGGATCAGCACGTCGATGCGGTCGCCCGGCAGCCCGAAGATCCAGTGCGCCTCGATCACCTCGAGGCCCTTGTTCATCATCGTCGCGGAATCGACCGAGATCTTGCGGCCCATCACCCAGTTCGGGTGCTTGCACGCCTCGTCCGGCGTCACGTCGACGAGCGTGGCCGGTTCGCGCGTGCGGAACGGGCCACCCGATGCGGTCAGGATGATCTTCGAGATCCCGCCGTGCTCGGCCGCGTCGCGCGGCATGCACTGGAAGATCGCGTTGTGTTCGCTGTCGACCGGCAGCAGGATCGCGCCATGGTCGCGCACGGCGTCCATGAAGATCGCACCCGACATCACGAGCGCTTCCTTGTTCGCGAGCAGGATCCGCTTGCCGGCGCGGGCGGCCGCCAGGCTCGGCGCAAGGCCGGCCGCGCCGACGATCGCCGCGACCACCGTGTCGCAGCCGTTGCTCTTCGACACGTCGACGAGCGCCTGCGGGCCGTGCAGCACGACCGTCTTGCTGCCCGCCGCGCGCAGTTTCGCGTCGACGTGCGCGGCCGTCGCGGCATCGCCGACCACCGCCACTTCAGGCGCGAAGCGCAGACACTGCTCGACGAGCTTGTCGCCGTTGCGGTGCGCGGTCAGCGCGTAGACCGAGAAGCGCTCGGGATGGCGCGCCACCACGTCGAGCGTGCTGTCTCCGATCGAGCCCGTGGAACCGAGCAATGTCAGACGTTTTTGCATAACAGAAATAATGGTTTAACCAAGCAGCAGCATCGCGAGCGGCAGCACCGGCAGCAGCGCGTCGACACGATCGAGCACGCCGCCGTGGCCCGGCAGCAGTCCGCTCGAATCCTTCACGCCCGCCTGCCGCTTCAGCAGCGACTCGAACAGGTCCCCGATCACGCTGTACGCGACCAGCAGCGTCAGCGCGGCCCACGCGCCGGGCATCCCGTAGCGCGCGGCGAATGCAGAAAACAGGGTCGGTTCGAACGCATGCATGGCCATCGCGACACCGCCGACGACCATCACCGCGAACCAGCCGCCGATCGCGCCTTCCCAGCTCTTGCCGGGGCTGATCGTGATGGCCAGTTTACGCTTTCCGAAGGCCTTGCCCGCGAAGTATGCGCCGATATCGGCCAGCCAGACGACCAGAAGCAGTGACAGCACGAACGGCACGCCCTGCGCGCGGGCTGCAACGAGCGCGTGCCAGCAGGCGGCGAACACGACAAGGCCGGCGGCCAGCAGGAACGGCCGCCAGACGCCGCCCGCGAGCGTGGGCTTGCGCCGCAGCGCGAACGGGCCGACCAGCAGCCAGAACACGCCGGCCGCCATGAAAAGGGGACGGGACGAAGCCGCATCGACGCCGAACGGGGCGGTGGCCCCGAGCGCGAGCGCCGCGACGCCCGCATAGACGATCGGAGCGGCACCACCGAGCTTCAGCAGGCGCGCCCACTCCCACGCGGCGAACACGAGAACGACGCCGATCAGCGCGCCAAACCCGGCGAGCGGCGCGAACAGCGTCACCGGCAGCAGCACCGCCAGCATCACGATCGCCGTGATCACACGGGTTTTCAGCATGAAAGGGAGTCGGCGTTCTGCGATTGCGGTTCGAGCTGTGCACTCGTGCGCCCGAAACGGCGCTCGCGCTCGGTATACGACGCCAGCGCGTCGGCCAGTGCCGCGCCGTCGAAATCCGGCCAGTACTTGTCGGTGAAATAGAATTCGGCGTACGCGAGCTGCCACAGCAGGAAGTTGCTGACGCGCTGCTCGCCGCCGGTACGGATGAAGAGATCGGGCTCCGGCGCGTAAGCCATTGCCAGGTGCGGCGCGAATGCGTCCTCGGTCACTTCGACCTCGCGACCTTCGCGCACCGCCTGCTCGACGAGTTTCTTCGTCGCCTGCAGGATGTCCCACCGGCCGCCGTAGTTGGCCGCGATGGTAAGCGTCAGACGGGTATTGCGCGCCGTCTTGGTCTCGGCGCGACGAATCAGCTCGCGGATGCGCGGCTCGAAACGGTCGAGATCGCCGACGACGCGCAGGCGGATCCCGTTCGCATGCAGCTTGCCCACTTCGCGCTCGAGCGCGGTGATGAACAGCCGCATCAGGAACGACACTTCGTCGTTCGGCCGACGCCAGTTTTCCGAACTGAACGCGAACAGCGTCAGGTATTCGACGCCGGCGCGCGCGCAGCCTTCGACCACCGCCCGCACGGCATCGACGCCGCGGGTGTGCCCCGCGACGCGCGGCAAGCGGCGTTCGGTCGCCCAACGGCCGTTGCCGTCCATGATGATCGCGATGTGACGCGGCACGACGCCGACGTCAGGCACGCGAACGGTAGAGCTGGTATAGGTCATGGCCGTTGAGACAGTAATGCGGGAAGAAGACGGCGCGCGAGGACGGTCGTCAGACCGTCATGATCTCGGCTTCCTTGGTCTGCACGAGCTTGTCGATTTCGGCAACGTGCTTGTCGGTCAGCTTCTGCACGTCGTCGCTCGCGCGGCGCTCGTCGTCTTCCGAGATTTCCTTGTCCTTCACGAGCTTCTTCAGCGCTTCGTTCGCGTCGCGGCGCAGGTTGCGGATCGCGACCTTGGCCGTTTCGCCTTCGCTCTTCACGACCTTGGTCAGCTCGCGGCGGCGCTCTTCCGTCAGCGCGGGCATCGGCACGCGGATCAGGTCGCCGGTCGTCGCCGGATTCAGGCCCAGATCGGCTTCGCGGATGGCCTTCTCGACCTTCGCGACCATGTTCTTTTCCCACGGCTGCACGCCGATCGTGCGCGCGTCGACGAGCGTCAGGTTCGCGACCTGCGAGATCGGCACCATCGAGCCGTAGTAGTCGACCTGCACGTGATCGAGCAGACCGGTGTGTGCACGGCCCGTACGGATCTTGGCCAGATCGTTCTTGAACGCTTCGATCGAGCGCTGCATCTTTTGCTCGACGCCCTTCTTCACATCAGCGACACTCATTTCAACCTCCGAACCTTCAAACCTTCAAAGAACGCGGGCCCCGCCCGACGCACGTCGCGCGCCGCGGCCGGCAACCCGCGCCGGTCGCCCGCATCCGCGGGAGTTTACACGTGGACGAGCGTACCTTCGTCCTCGCCCAGCACGATGCGCTTGAGCGCGCCCGGCTTGTTGATCGAAAACACGCGAATCGGCAGCTTCTGGTCGCGGCACAGCGCAAACGCCGTCGCGTCCATCACCTGCAGGTTGCGGCTGATCGCCTCGTCGAAGCTGATCGTCGTGTAGCGCGTGGCCGACGGATCCTTCTTCGGATCGGCAGAATATACGCCATCGACCTTGGTCGCCTTCAGCACGACTTCGGCGCCCACTTCCGAGCCGCGCAGCGCGGCGGCGGTATCCGTCGTGAAGAACGGGTTGCCGGTGCCGGCCGCGAAGATCACGACGCGGCCTTCCTCGAGCTGACGGATCGCGCGGGGCCGGATGTACGGCTCGACGACCTGGTCCATGCGCAGCGCGGACTGCACGCGCGCCTCGATGCCGGCGTGGCGCATCGCGTCCTGCAGTGCCAGCGCGTTCATCATCGTCGCCAGCATCCCCATGTAGTCGGCCGTCGCGCGATCCATGCCGGCCGCGCCGCCCGCGACGCCGCGGAAAATATTACCGCCACCGATCACGACCGCGAGCTGCGTCCCGAGACGCACGACTTCGGCGATATCGGCCACCATCCGTTCGATCGTCGCGCGATTGATGCCGAAGGCATCGTCGCCCATCAGCGCTTCGCCGGAGAGTTTGAGGAGGACGCGTTTATAGGCATTGGACATAGGGGCTTCCGAGCGACGAGAGGATGACAACCACGAACTGTAGGGGCGAAATACTGATTCGGGCAAGCGCCGACGACCGGACCGGGGTTCCCGGCCGGCCGGCGGCGCCGCCGGCCGCGGCGGAGCGGACGCCCCGCCGCGGATACTGCGAACTGCTTACTGCTGCTTGGCTGCTGCGACTTGCGCGGCCACTTCGGCGGCGAAGTCGTCCTGGCGCTTCTCGATGCCTTCGCCGACGACGAACAGCGCGAACTTCTGCACTGCCGCATTCGCCGCCTTCAGCATCTGCTCGATCGTCTGCTTGTCGTTCTTCACGAACGTCTGGTTCAGCAGCGACACTTCCTTCAGGTACTTCTGGACGCTGCCGTCGACCATCTTCGCGACGATTTCAGCCGGCTTGCCCGATTCGGCAGCCTTCTGCTCGGCGACGCGGCGTTCCGTCTCGATCAGTTCCGCCGGCACGTCGGCCGACGACAGCGCGACCGGCTTCATCGCGGCGATGTGCATCGCGACGTCCTTGCCGACCTGCTCTTCCGCGCCCGTGTACTCGACGATCACGCCGATACGCGCGCCGTGCAGGTACGTCGCGATCTTGTTCGCGGTTTCGAAACGGACGAAACGGCGGATCGACACGTTCTCGCCGATCTTGCCGATCAGCGCCAGACGCACTGCGTCGACGGTCGAGCCTTCGAGCGGCAGCGCCGACAGCGCGGCCACGTCGGCCGGGTTCTGCGTCGCGACGAGTTCTGCCACCGTCTTCGAGAACGCGAGGAAGTCGTCGTTCTTCGCGACGAAGTCGGTTTCGCAGTTCAGCTCGACCAGCGCGCCTGCGTTGCCGCCGACGAACGATGCGACGACGCCTTCTGCCGTCACGCGCGATGCGGCCTTGCTCGCCTTGTTGCCGAGCTTCACGCGCAGCAGTTCTTCAGCCTTGGCCAGATCGCCGTCGGCTTCCGTCAGCGCCTTCTTGCACTCCATCATCGGTGCGTCGGTCTTCGCGCGCAGTTCTGCCACCATGCTTGCGGTAATTGCCGCCATCATTCGCTCCTTGAGTCTGTATTCACAACGCCGCCCGCTTGGACGCGAACGGCCGAGATTCGTTTCCGGACCCGCGCCGATTCGGCGCGATCAGGTCCGGCGCACAAGCTTAAAAAAAGGGGGCCTGTTGAGAGCCCCCTTTTTGCGCCGGCTCGGGGCCAGTTACGCGTTTTCCTCGACGTATTCGTCGTCGCCGCGTGCGGCCTGGACCACTTCGTTGACCGCGTTCGCACGGCCTTCGAGGATCGCGTCGGCCACGCCTTCGGCGTACAGCGCGACTGCCTTGCTCGAGTCGTCGTTACCCGGGATCACGTAATCCACGCCTTCCGGCGAGTGGTTCGTATCGACCACGGCGATGACCGGCACACCCAGCTTGTTCGCTTCCGTGACGGCAATCTTGTGGTAGCCGACGTCGATGACGAAGATCGCGTCCGGAATGCCGCCCATGTCCTTCACGCCGCCGATCGACTTCTGCAGCTTGGCGATTTCGCGTTCGAACAGCAGCGCTTCCTTCTTGCTCATCTTCTCGGTTTCGCCCGCTTCGACGGCCGCTTCCATGTCCTTCAGGCGCTTGATCGACACCTTCAGCGTCTTGAAGTTGGTCATCATGCCGCCGAGCCAGCGTGCGTTGACGTACGGCATGCCCGCACGTTGCGCTTCCTGGGCGATCGTGTCACGCGACTGGCGCTTCGTGCCGACGAACAGGATCGTGCCGCGGTTCGCTGCCAGCTGACGCACGTACTTCTGTGCGTCCGTGAACATCGGCAGCGTCTTTTCGAGGTTGATGATGTGAATCTTGTTGCGGTGACCGAAAATGAACGGTGCCATCTTCGGGTTCCAGAAGCGCGTCTGGTGACCGAAGTGGACACCCGCTTCCAGCATTTGGCGCATCGTAACTGCCATGTAAATTCTCCACGAGGGTTGGGTCTTAAGCCGGCTGCCGTACCGCCGCGCGAACCCGCCTTGAAAGGGCGGGGATTCCGCACGGACGGCACCCTGGTTGCGCCGGCTTGCGATTCGGCACGTGCAAAACGCCCGTGCCGTAAGCCTTTCACCGCGATGCCGCCCCAAGATGGGGCACGACGGCAAATTTGGATGTCGACTTAGCCAAAGAGTATAGCACGCGGATTTGTCGGCTCTCAAGTCGCACGGCACTTTCGCTTGCCGCGCGGCCGCGGGCCGGACAATCCTCGAAAACCCGCATCCGCGCGGCCCGCAGGGGCTGCGAGGCCCGCCATAAGGTGCGATAATCCGTCAATTCACCGCATTCCAGGCATACCTCGATGGCTATTACGCTCAAAAACGAACACGATATCGCGGAGATGCGCGTCGCCTGCCGTCTCGCCAGCGAAGTGCTCGACTTCATCACGCCGCACGTCGTCGCGGGCGTCACGACCGCCGAACTCGACCGCCTCTGCCACGAGTTCATGCTCAACGAGCAAGGCACGATCCCCGCGCCGCTGAACTATCAGCCGCCCGGCTACCCGCCGTACCCGAAGGCCACCTGCATTTCGGTCAACGACGTGATCTGCCACGGCATTCCCGGCGAGAAGGTGCTCAAGAACGGCGACGCGCTGAACATCGACATCACCGTGATCAAGAACGGCTATTTCGGCGACACCAGCCGGATGTTCATCGTCGGCGAGGGTTCGATCCTCGCGAAGCGTCTCGTGCAGACCACCTACGAATGCATGTGGCTCGGCATCGACCAGGTCAAGCCCGGCGCGCACCTCGGCGACATCGGCTACGCGATCCAGAAGCACGCGGAGGCGCAGGGCTACAGCGTCGTGCGCGAATACTGCGGCCACGGCATCGGCACGGTGTTCCACGAGGATCCGCAGGTCGTCCACTACGGCCGCCCGGGCACCGGCATCGAACTGAAGGCCGGGATGATCTTCACGATCGAGCCGATGATCAACGCCGGCAAGCGCGACATCCGCACGATGCCCGACCAGTGGACGGTCAAGACGCGCGATCGCAGCCTCTCCGCGCAGTGGGAGCACACGGTGCTCGTCACCGAAACCGGCTACGAAGTGCTGACCGTGTCGGCCGGCACGCCGGCGCGCCCCGTGTTCGCGCAACCGGCCGCCGCCGTCTGAGCGCCGTCGCGCCAGCCCGCCCCGCCCCGCACCTGAACGGTCGCCCATGAGCGCTCACGCTGCCCCCTCGCCCGAAGCGCTGTCGCGGCGCGCCGAATTCAAGGCCGCCAAGACGGCGATGCTCGAGCGCTTTCGCCGCGCGGCGAACGTCGCGTCGCTGATGCACGCGCTGTCGAAACTCACCGACGACGCATTGAAGCGCGTGTGGGACGAATGCGGGCTGCCCGCGACGCTCGCGCTCGTCGCCGTCGGCGGCTACGGGCGCGGCGAACTCGCGCCCTATTCCGACGTCGACATCCTCGTGCTGCTGCCCGATGCGCATGACGCGGCGCTCGACGCGCGCATCGAGCGCTTCATCGGCATGGCGTGGGACCTCGGCCTCGAGATCGGCAGCAGCGTACGTACCGTCGCACAGTGCATCGAGGAGGCGTCGCAGGACGTCACGGTGCAGACCTCGCTGCTGGAAGCGCGCCGCATCGTCGGCAGCACCGCGCTGTTCGAGCGCTTCACCGTGCGCTACCACGAAGCGCTCGACGCCCGCGCGTTCTTCACCGCGAAGGTGCTCGAGATGCGCCAGCGCCACGCGAAGTGCCAGGACACGCCGTACAGCCTCGAACCGAACGTGAAGGAAAGCCCCGGCGGGCTGCGCGACCTGCAGACGATCCTGTGGATCGCGCGCGCGGCCGGCTTCGGCAGCAGCTGGCGCGAACTCGACACGCGCGGCCTCATCACCGACCGCGAAGCGCGCGAGCTGCGCCGTAACGAAGGCTTCCTGAAAACGCTGCGCGCGCGGCTGCACGTGATCGCCGGGCGCCGCCAGGACATGCTCGTGTTCGACCTGCAGACGCAGGCCGCCGAGAGCTTCGGCTACCAGCCGACGCAGGCCAAGCGCGCGAGCGAGCAACTGATGCGCCGCTACTACTGGGCCGCGAAAGCCGTCACGCAGCTCGCGACGATCCTGATCCAGAACATCGAGGCGCAACTCTTCCCCGCGACGAGCGGCATCACGCGCGTGCTGTCGGCCGATCGCTTCGTCGAGAAACAGGGGATGCTCGAGATCGTCGACGACGGCGTGTTCGAACGCCACCCCGACGCGATCCTCGAAGCGTTCCTGCTGTACGAAACGACGCGCGGCGTGAAAGGCCTGTCCGCCCGCACGCTGCGTGCGCTGTACAACTCGCGCGAAATCATGAACAACACGTGGCGCCGCGATCCGCAAAACCGCGCCACATTCATGCGGATCCTGCAGCAGCCCGAAGGCATCACGCACGCGTTCCGGCTGATGAACCAGACGAGCGTGCTCGGCCGCTACCTGCTGAACTTCCGCCGCATCGTCGGCCAGATGCAGCACGACCTGTACCACGTGTACACGGTCGACCAGCACATCCTGATGGTGCTGCGCAACCTCCGCCGCTTCGCGGTGGCCGAACATGCGCACGAGTATCCGTTCTGCAGCCAGTTGATCGGCAATTTCGAGCGCCCGTGGGTGCTGTATGTCGCGGCGCTGTTCCACGACATCGCGAAGGGCCGCGGCGGCGATCACTCGACGCTCGGGATGGCCGACGCGCGGCGCTTCTGCCGCGAGCACGGGATCGCCGGCGACGACGCCGCGCTGATCGTGTGGCTCGTCCAGCATCACCTGACGATGAGCCAGGTCGCGCAGAAGCAGGACACGAGCGACCCCGAAGTCATCAAGCGCTTCGCCGAGGTCGTCGGCAACGAACGGTACCTGACCGCGCTCTACCTGCTGACCGTCGCCGATATCCGCGGCACGAGCCCGAAGGTGTGGAACACGTGGAAGGGCAAGCTGCTCGAGGATCTGTACCGCATCACGCTCGCGGTGCTCGGCGGCGCGAATCCCGATGCGCATTCGGAACTGAAGTCGCGGCAGGAGCAGGCGCTCGCGCTGCTGCGCCTCGAAACCGTGCCCGACGATGCGCACCGTGCGTTGTGGGATCAGCTCGACGTCGGTTTCTTCCTGCGTCACGACGCGGCCGACATCGCGTGGCAGACGCGCGTGCTGTACCGGCACGTGAACGCCGAAACGGCGATCGTCCGCGCGCGGCCGTCGCCGATCGGCGACGCGCTGCAGGTGCTCGTGTACGTGAAGGATCGCCCCGACCTGTTCGCGGGCATCTGCGCGTATTTCGACCGCAACGGGCTGTCGGTGCTCGATGCGCGCGTCAGCACGACGCGGCACGGCTACGCGCTCGACAACTTCATCGTCACGCAAACCGAACGCGACGTGCGCTACCGCGACATCGCGAATCTCGTCGAGCAGCAGCTCGCGACGCGGCTCGCCGAAACCGCAACGCTGCCGGAGCCGTCGAAGGGCCGCCTGTCGAGGCTGTCCCGGACGTTTCCGATCACGCCGCGCGTCGACCTGCGGGCCGACGAGCGCGGTCAGTACTACATCCTGTCCGTGTCGGCCAACGATCGGCCGGGCCTTCTCTATTCGATCGCGCGCGTACTCGCCGAACATCGGATCGGCGTCCATGCGGCGCGGATCAATACGCTCGGCGAGCGCGTCGAAGACATCTTCCTGCTCGCGGGCGCCGGCCTGTCCGACAACCGCCTGCAGATCCAGCTCGAAACCGAATTGCTGCGTGCGATCGCAGTCTGAATGAATCCCAGCGTTTATGCGCACCAAATTAACCGTCAAGAATCCGAAGCCGGCGTCGCCGACCCGCGCCCCTGTCCGCTCCGGCAGCCTCGTCGCCCGCAAGGCGGTGCGCCCCGCCGCGCCGCCCGCGGGGGATAAACCGGCCCGCCCGAAGAAGGCGCCCGCTGCAGCCGCCGCCACCGGCGAGCGTGCGTTCAAGCCGCGCGGCGCCGCCGGCGCAGAACGCCCGGGCGCGGATCGCGCACCGGTCAAGCGTGCGCCGCGTGACGGCGGCGCCGAACGCGGCACGCGCGCGCCGTATCGCGACAATGCAGCCGGCGAAGGTGCGAAGCGCAGTTTCGGCGACCGTCGCACGTCGTCGGAGCGGCCGCCGCGCCGTAGCGACGATGATGCACGGCCGCGTCGTGCCGGTGGCGACGAGGGCAAGCGCCCGTCCTACCGCGACAAGGCAGCCGGCGAAGGCGCGAAGCGCAGCTTCGGCGACCGCCGTACGTCGTCCGATCGCCCTGCCCGCCGCAGCGATGACGATGCACGTCCGCGTCGCGCAGCAGGTAGCGACGAAGGCAAACGCCCGTCCTACCGCGACAAGGCAGCCGGCGAAGGCGCAAAACGCAGCTTCGGCGACCGCCGTACGTCGTCCGATCGTCCGCCGCGCCGTAGCGACGACGATGCACGGCCGCGTCGTGCCGGTGGCGACGAAGGCAAACGCCCGCCCTACCGCGACAAGGCAACCGGCGAAGGCGCGAAGCGCAGCTTCGGCGACCGCCGCCCGTCGTCCGATCGCCCTGCCCGCCGCAGCGATGATGATGCACGTCCGCGTCGCGCAGCAGGTAGCGACGAAGGTAAACGCCCGTCCTACCGCGACAAGGCAACCGGCGAAGGCGCGAAGCGCAGCTTCGGCGACCGCCCGGCCCGCCCGGCGCGCGACGGCGAGCGCCGTTCGTTCGGTGCGGTGAAGACCGCGCAGCCGGTCAAGCGCGCGGCGGCCGACGTCGACTACGGCGACGAAACGGGCCTGATGCGCCTGTCGAAGCGGATGTCCGAACTCGGCATGTGCTCGCGCCGCGAAGCCGACGAATGGATCGAAAAGGGCTGGGTGCTCGTCGACGGCGAACGCATCGACACGCTCGGCACCAAGGTGCGCGCCGACCAGAAGATCGAGATCGACGAGCGCGCGAGCGCCGCGCAGGCCGCGCAAGTGACGATCCTGCTGCACAAGCCGGTCGGCTACGTGTCGGGCCAGGCGGAAGACGGCTACGAGCCGGCGGCCGCGCTGATCACGCGCGCGAACCGCTGGAGCGGCGATCATTCGCCGGTGCGCTTCTCGCCGCAGCACCTGCATGCGCTCGCGCCGGCCGGCCGTCTCGACATCGACTCCACCGGCCTGCTCGTGCTGACGCAAAACGGCGTGATCGCGAAGCAGCTGATCGGCGAACAGTCGGACATCGACAAGGAATACCTGGTGCGCGTGCGCTTCGGCGAACGACTGATCGACATCGACCAGCACTTCCCGGCGGAATCGCTCGCGAAACTGCGCCACGGCCTCGAACTCGACGGCGTCGCGCTGAAGCCGGCGCTGGTGAGCTGGCAGAACGGCGAGCAGTTGCGCTTCGTGCTGCGCGAAGGCAAGAAGCGCCAGATTCGCCGCATGTGCGAACTGGTCGGCCTCGACGTGATCGGCCTGAAGCGCGTGCGGATGGGCCGCGTGATGCTCGGCGCGCTGCCGCAGGGCCAATGGCGTTACCTGTCCGCCGACGAGACGTTCTGACCGCAAGCGCACCCTGTGCGCCATGCAATGAAAAAGCCCGCTTCAAGCGGGCTTTCTCATTTCTGCGCGAGAGCGTCCGATCAGTCGTCGTCGGCCGGGTCGAGCCCCGGGAACAGCACCTCGGTGAAACCGAAGCGCGTGAAGTCGGTGATCCGCATCGGGTACAGCTTGCCGATCAGGTGGTCGTATTCGTGCTGGACCACGCGCGCGTGGAACCCCTCGGCGATGCGGTCGATCTTCTCGCCGAACTGGTCGAAGCCGCTGTAGCGCACCTTCGCGTAGCGGCTGACGACGCCGCGCATGCCCGGCACCGACAGGCAGCCTTCCCAGCCCTCTTCCATGTCCGGCGGCAGGTACTCGACCTTCGGGTTGATCAGCACGGTCTCCGGGACCGGCGGCGCATCCGGGTAGCGGTTGTTGTTGCCGAAGCCGAAGATGATGATCTGCAGCCCGATGCCGATCTGCGGCGCGGCCAGCCCGGCGCCGTTCGCGTGGTGCATCGTCTCGAACATGTCCGCGACGATCTCGTGCAGCTCGGGCGTATCGAACCGATCGACCGGTTCGGCGACTTCGAGCAGGCGCGGATCGCCCATCTTCAGGATCTCGCGAATCATGGCGTATTGCCCTCCAGGAGTTGGTGCAGACCGTCTTCGTCCAGCACGGGGATGCCGAGTTCCTCGGCCTTCGCGAGCTTGCTGCCGGCTTCGGCGCCCGCGACCACGTAATCCGTCTTCTTCGATACCGAACCGGCCACCTTGGCGCCGGCCGCTTCGAGCATCTCCTTCGCCGCATCGCGCGTGAGATTCGGCAGCGTGCCCGTCAGCACGACCGTCTTGCCGGCCAGCACGCCCTGCGGCGCCTTCGGCGCGGGCGGCCCTTCCGGCCACGTGACCTTGCCCGGCGCGCGCAACTGCTCGATCACCGTGCGGTTGTGCTCTTCCGCGAAGAACTGGTGAATCGACTCGGCGACGATCGGCCCGACATCGTTGACTTCGAGCAGCTCCTCGATCGACGCATCCATGATCGGCGTCAGCGAACCGAAATGCTTCGCGAGATCCTTCGCGGTCGATTCGCCGACATGGCGGATGCCGAGCCCGTAGATGAAGCGCGCGAGCGTCGTATGCTTCGCCTTCTCGAGCGAATCGAGCAGATTCTGCGCGGACTTCTCCGCGAACCGGTCGAGCTCGGCCAGCGTCGCGAAACCGAGATTGAACAGGTCGGCCGGCGTACGTACGAGATTCAGCTCGACGAGCTGGTCAATGATCTTCTCGCCGAGGCCGTCGATGTCGAGCGCGCGGCGCTGCGCGAAATGCCACAGCGCCTGCTTGCGCTGCGCCGGGCAGAACAGCCCGCCCGTGCAGCGCGCGATCGCCTCGTCCGGCAGGCGCTCGATCTTCGAGCCGCACACCGGGCATTCGGTCGGCATCACGAATTCGGCCGCGTCCGGCGGGCGCCGGTCGAGCAGCGCACCGACGACTTCCGGAATCACGTCGCCCGCGCGGCGCACGATCACGGTGTCGCCGATCCGGATGTCCTTGCGGCGCACTTCGTCCTCGTTGTGCAGCGTCGCGTTGGTCACGGTCGCGCCGCCGACGAACACCGGCTCGAGACGCGCGACCGGCGTGATCGCGCCGGTGCGGCCGACCTGCACGTCGATCGCGACGAGCTTCGTCAGCGCTTCCTGCGCGGGGAACTTGTGCGCGAGCGCGAAGCGCGGCGCACGCGACACGAAGCCGAGCCGCTCCTGCTCGTCGCGCCGGTTGACCTTGTAGACGACGCCGTCGATGTCGTACGGCAGCGACTCGCGCTTCTCGCCGACCTTGCGGAAAAAGTCGAGCAAGCCTTCGGCGCCGTGCACGACCGCACGCTCGCGGTTCACCGGCAGGCCGAACGCCTCGTACCAGTCGAGCAGCGCGCTGTGCGTGTCGGGCATCGGCATTCCGTCGAGCACGCCGATCCCGTACGCGAAGAACGACAGCGGCCGCTGCGCGGTGATCTTCGAGTCGAGCTGGCGCAGGCTGCCGGCCGCCGCGTTGCGCGGGTTCGCGAATTCGCGCTGCTCGGCCGCGCGCTGGCGTTCGTTCAGGCGTGCGAAATCGCGCTTGAACATCAGCACCTCGCCGCGCACGTCGAGCACGGTCGGCACGTGCTTGCCCTTCAGCTTGAGCGGAATCGAGCGGATCGTGCGCACGTTCTCGGTCACGTCCTCGCCCGTCGTCCCGTCACCGCGCGTCGCGGCCTGCACGAACACGCCTTGCTCGTAGCGCAGCGAAATCGCGAGGCCGTCGAACTTCAGTTCGCACGCGTATTCGACGGGGTCCGTCACCGAGCCGGCGAGATCGGTCGTCTTCGCGAGCGCGTCGGCGATGCGCTTGTCGAACGCGACGATGTCCTCGTCGGCGAAGCCATTGTTCAGCGACAGCATCGGCGCATCGTGGACGACCGGCGTGAAGCCGCCGGCCGCTTCGCCGCCGACGCGCTGCGTCGGCGAATCGGGCGTCACGAGTTCGGGATGGTCGGTTTCGAGCTGCTGCAGCTCACGGAACAGCCGGTCGTATTCGGCATCGGGCAGATCCGGCTGGTCGAGCACGTAATAGGCGTAGTTCGCCCGCTCGAGTTGGTCGCGCAGCCACGCGGCACGCGCGTCGGGCTGGCTGGCTGGCGGTTCGGCTTGGGTTCGGGCCATGCTGGCGGCAGAGTCGGTCTGAAAAAATCGGATGTCCGATTATCTCAGTTTGACGCCGCGGCGGGGCACGCAATGCGGGCCCGATGACGTGCTGCGGCGCACACCGAGCGGTGTGCGCCGCGGCGGCGAACGACGGCGCCAAGGCGCGCCGTCCGCGCCATCGCGTTACTGGCTGAACAGGCGGCGCGTGACCGGCGAACCGGCCGGAATGCCGGCTTCCTCGAGCTTCGCGTACAGCTTCATCAGCTGCTGCTCGATCGCGAGCAGCGTCGACTCCGGCAGCGGCCGGCGCGAATCGTCGACGACGCGCGCGCCGATCCGCTCGGACAGCGACTTCGCGTAATCGCACATCAGCCGGAACGGCAGGATGTCCTCTTCCGCCACCGGCACGTCGAGCACCAGCGTGATCATGTTGCCGCCCTTGTACGTCAGGTCGTCGCGCAGGAAGTTCGTATCGCCGAACTGCAGCATGAATACCGGATTCTGCTTCGCGTCGAGCTTCACGAAGCGCGTGCCGTCGCGCGACAGCAGCAGCCCGTCCTGCGACGCGACCGCCTGCACGTAGTTCGCGGACCACGGCGCGCCGTCCGACATCACGTTGATCGACAGTTGCGCGTCGCACTGCGCGGCAAACGCGTCGAGCTCGCGCGCCATCGCGACCGTCTCCATCATGTCCGGGAATTCCGGCGCGCCGTCGATCGCGTCGGCGAACTGCTGGACGCCCGTCACGAATTCGGAGAATTCGAGCTCGTTCAGCGCACCGCCGCGGTTCGCAAGCTGCGCGGCCGCGCGCAGCTCTTCGTAGCGCACGCCGTTCTGCAGCAACTCCCACTGGCCGCCTTCCGGCTTGCCTTCGATGTGCACGGGCTTGCTGCCCGCGCGGCGCAGCCGCTGCGCGACCGGCAGGATCTTGTCGCCCGGCAGCGGCCCGGTGAGGCGAATCGGCACGATGCAGTCGATCCGGCGATCGACGATCGCGGGCGGCGCCGACGAGACCGTCGTCGCGGCCGGCATCACCGGTTCGGTCGGGCCGGCCGGTTCGGCCGCCGCCTCGTGCGTCGCGGCGGGCACGGCTTCTTCGCCGGCAGCCGGTTCGATCGATTCGGACGACGTGTCGACGCCGGTCGCCTCGGCCTGCAGGTCGGCCGGCGTATCGGCCGGCGCCGCGCCGCTGGCGGCCCCGCCGAACGTCGGCTCGACGTGCGCGGCTTCGGTCGCTGCTGCCGCCGCCGCGACCGGTGCCGCGGGCTCGCGGCGCACCGGCTGACGCACCGGTTCGATGAACGGCAACTCTTCGTCACGCTCGGGGCGGTTCATCGCCTCGGCCGCTTCCTCCGGCATCGGGCGCGGCATCCTGCGCCGCACTTTCGCGCCCTGCCATGCGTTGTAGACCACGACGCCGCCCACCACGACGGCGCCGGCGCCGATCAAACCGAGTGTCAACTCGTCCATGCACGCTCCATCAGCAATTCTTTTTCGTCGGAACCGCGAACGGGCGCCCATGCGCCGCGCGAACGCGGTCCGGTTTCGTCAAACGTCAATTCTGGGCAAAACCCGCGGCGGTTTCCATGTCCACCGCGACGATCCGCGACACGCCCTGTTCCTGCATCGTCACGCCGATCAGCTGCTGCGCCATTTCCATCGCGATCTTGTTGTGCGAGATGAACAGGAACTGCGTCTTGTCGGACATCGCGCGCACGAGATTCGCGAAACGCTCGGTGTTCGCGTCGTCCAGCGGCGCGTCGACCTCGTCGAGCAGACAGAACGGCGCGGGGTTCAGCTGGAACATCGCGAACACCAGCGCGGTCGCGGTCAGCGCCTTCTCGCCGCCCGACAGCAGGTGAATCGTCGCGTTCTTCTTGCCCGGCGGCTGCGCCATCACCTGCACGCCGGCGTCGAGAATCTCGTCGCCCGTCATGATCAGCTTCGCCTGGCCGCCGCCGAACAGGCGCGGGAACAGGTCGCTGAAATGACGATTGACTTCGTCGAAGGTGCCCTGCAGCAGCGTGCGGGTTTCCTGGTCGATCTTGTGGATCGCGTCTTCGAGCGTCGTGATCGCATCGATCAGGTCGGCCGACTGCGCGTCGAGGAACACCTTGCGCTCGCTCGCGGCCTTCAGCTCGTCGAGCGCGGCCATGTTCACCGGGCCGAGCGCGTTGATCGCGTTGTTCAGGCGCGTGACTTCGCCCTGCAGGTAAGAAGGCTTGAGATCCGGCGTCAGCTTCGCGGCCAGCGCGACCTCGTCGACCTCGGCGGTCGCGAGCTGCTCGGCGAACTGCTCGACGGACAGGCGCGCGGCCTGCTCCTTCAGCTGCAGCTCGGTAATGCGGTCGCGCAGCGGCTGCAGCGAACGCTCGGCGACGAGCCGCTGCTCGTCCGACGCACGCAGCTTCGCGGTGAGATCGTCGAGCTCGATCCGCGCCGCCTGCAGCGCTTCTTCCTTCACCGCGCGAATCTCAAGCGCGTCCTGCAGGCCCGTGTGCGCGGTCTGCTCGTTGATCGTCTCGAGTTCGGCGCGCGCGTCTTCGAGCGACGCGGCGACGCGCTCGCTCTGCTCGTGCGCGACCTGGATCGTGCGCTTGAGCTCGTCGATCCGGGTCACCGCGTTGCGTGCGGCGAAGCGCGCGTCGTTCGCGCCGCGCTCCAGGTCGCGCGCTTCCTGACGCGCCTGCGTCAGCGATTCGTCGAGCGCCTCGAATGCGAGCTGGTTGTCCTCGAAGCGCGCCTGCAGTTCCGCGAGCTCGCCGTCGAAGCGCTCGAAATTCGCTTCCGACTCCGCGCGCAGCGCACGCTGCTCTTCGATCTGCGCGCCGATTTCCTCGAGTTCCTCGCGGATCTGCGTGCTGCGCTGTGTGTAGCGTTCGTGCGCCTGCGCGAGCTTCAGCACGTCCATCTGCAGCGCATGCACGCGCTGCGTCGCGCGTTCGGCCTGCGCGCGCACGTCGCCGAGCGCCTGCGTGGCCTGCGTGTGCGCGGCTTCCGCCCGCACGGCGGCCGTGCGCGCCTCGTCGGCGAGCAGCGCCTGCGCGCGCACCTGGCGCGTCAGGTTTTCGATTTCCTGCTGGCGGGCCAGCATCCCGGCCTGCTCCGAATCGGCCGCGTACAACTGCACGCCGACCCGCGTGACGATATGGCCGGCCTTGACGACAAACGCGCCGCCTGCCGGCAGCTGCGCGCGCGTCGCGAGCGCCTGCGCGACGTCGTCGGCGACGTACACGTTGCCGAGCCAGTCGTTCAGCACCGCACGGATACCCGCGTCGTCGATGCGCACGAGCGACAGCACCGGACGCAGCCCGGCCACCGCGGCGGGCGGCTCACCGGCCGCGGGCGGCGCGTAGAACGCGAGCTTCGCGGGCGGCGCATCGGTCGCGAATGCCTTCACCCAGTCGAGATTCGACACTTCGAGGGCGGCGAGACGCTCGCGCAGCACGGCCTCGAGCGCCGCTTCCCAGCCGGCCTCGACGTGCAGCTTCTTCCACAGACGCGGCAACGCGCCGAGCTCGTGCTTGTCGAGCCAAGGCTGGATCTTGCCTTCGGTCTGCACGTTGTCCTGCAGCTGCTTCAGCGCGGCGAGGCGCGCTTCGAGCTGGTGGATCTGCGCGGCTTCGGCCTGCACGCGCTCCTGCGCGGCGCGGCGTTCGCCGTCGAGGCGCGGCACCGTTTCCTGCGCGTCGGCGAGACGTGCCTGCGCTTCCGCGAGGATCTCTTCCTGCTCGGCCAACTGCATGCGCAGCTCTTCGAGCTGCGTCTCGTCCGGCGCGTCGAGCCCGCCCGCTTCGCTCTTCAGGCGCTCGTGGCGCTGCTGAAGCTGCTGGAGCTGCTGGTCGGCGTTGCGCTGATGCGCGGCTTCGAGCTTGAGCGACTGCTCGGTCTGCGCGATCCGCGCGCGCTCGTCGTTGAGCTGCGCCTGCGCGTCGCGCCACTTCGCTTCGAGCGCCGGCAGCGCATCGTGCTTCGCGGCCGCGTTGTCTTCCGCGAGCGCGGCCTTCTCGTCGGCCATCGCGCGCGCCTCTTCGGCTTCCTCGAGCTCGTCCTGGGACTTCTCGGCCTGCGCGCGCCACTGCTCGCGCTGCGCGTTCAGCGCGGCGATCTGCGCCTGCACGCGATTGCGCGATTCGACGATGAACTTGATCTCGGCTTCGAGGCGGCTCACCTCGGCGTTCGCTTCGTAGAGCGCGCCCTGCGCGCCCTGCATCGCGTCGCTCGCCGAGTAGTGCGCGACACGCAGCGTCTCGAGCTGCGCCTCGACTTCGCGCAGCTTCGCCGTCTGCGCCTCGAGGTCGATCTGCGCCTGTTCGATCGCGCGCTGCTGCTTCTGCTGCTCGCCGGCAGCCTCGTTCTTGCGCAGCAGCCACAAGAGGCGCTGCTTCTCCTCGCCGTCGGCGACGAGTTCCTTGTACTTGGTCGCGACCACCGCCTGCGCCTCGAGCTTTTCGAGGTTCGCGCCGAGTTCGCGCACGATGTCCTCGACGCGCGTCAGGTTCTCGCGCGTGTCGTGCAGGCGGTTCTCGGTTTCGCGGCGGCGTTCCTTGTACTTCGACACGCCGGCGGCTTCCTCGAGGAACACGCGCAGCTCTTCCGGCTTCGCCTCGATGATCCGAGCGATCATGCCCTGCCCGATGATCGCGTACGCGCGCGGCCCGAGGCCGGTGCCGAGGAAGATGTCCTGGATGTCGCGGCGGCGCGCCGGCAGGTTGTTGATGTAGTAGCTCGACGTGCCGTCGCGCGTCAGCACGCGCTTCACGGCGATTTCGCCGTACTGGCCCCACTGGCCGGCCGCGCGGCCGTCGGAGTTGTCGAAGATCAGTTCGACGCTGGCCCGGCTGCCGGGCTTGCGGGCGGTCGAACCGTTGAAGATCACGTCCTGCATCGACTCGCCGCGCAGCTCGGACGCGCGCGACTCGCCGAGCACCCAGCGCACGGCATCGATGATGTTGGACTTGCCGCATCCGTTCGGGCCGACCACGCCGACAAGCTGGCCCGGAACCTGGAAATGCGTGGGATCGACGAAGGATTTGAAGCCAGCGAGTTTGATCGAGCTCAGACGCACGGCGGTATCGGATGTGAAGAAGGTGTGAAACGGACGGGGCCGCGCGACGCGGGGCCGGAAAGCCCCTGCGCGCCACGCGCCCCGGAATTCAAAAACGGGGCCGCGCGCATCCAGCGTTGGGCCCCGCAAACGGCTTCCATCATACCATCGCGCGTGAGCCGTCCCGACCGTCGCCGGGTTTGTCCGGTGCCGGCGCGGCACGATGGACCCGGCTCGACAGCAGCGTCGCGAGCACGATGCACGCGCCGCCCGCCCACTCGCGCGCGGTCGGCAGCTCGTTCGCGAACACCCACGCGGACAGCGCGGTGATCACGATCTCGAACAGCATGATGATCGACGCGCGGTTCGCCGGCACGCGCGCGAGGCCGTACTGGACGAGCAGGTTGTTCGACGCCATCGTCACGCCGATCGCCGCGATGATCAGCACGGCCACGCCCAGCTGGCCGCTCGCCGGCACGGCCGGCAGTCCCTCGAACAGCGACGCGATCGCGCCGAACACGGCCGCGCCGCCGAACAGCGTCGCGGTGCGCATTTCGGCGCGCATGTCGGGTAGCTCGCGGCTCGCCTTGATCACCAGCACGTTGCTCATCGCGAAGCTCAGCCCGGCCGCGAGACCGGCCCATTCGGCCGGATTGGCCGGCAGCGGCAAGCCGAGCGCCGGCGACCACAGCATCAGCATCGCGCCGCCGATCGACAGCGCCGCGAGCCCGGCGCCGGCCCAGGTCAGCCGCTCGCGCAGCAGGAAGTGCGCGTAGATCGCGGTCCAGGCCGGCGTCAGGTAGAACAGCAGCATCACGCGCAGCACCTCGCCGTGGATCGTGCCCCATACGAACCCGAGGTTCGTCACGCCGGCCGTGACCGCGATGGCCGGCAGCACCCAGTGCCAGCGCAGCGTCGCGATCGTCCGGTGCCGCGCGACGATCACGAACAGGAACGCGACGAGGCTCGTCAGCGCGCTGGCCAGCGTGCCCGTCACGCCGAGCGACGCGAGGATCCGCAGCGGATACCAGATCAGGCCCCATACCGACGCGCCGATCAGGATGGCCAGCGTCGGCAGGCTGCCGCGTACCGCGTTGTTCATTTGGTTCGATACCCTTTGTTCGAGCGGCCCGGCCGCCGCTCCGGCTGGCCGTGACCGCATTCCGTCACGCTATAATCGTCCGTTGCGACCCGCGCGCCCCGGCGCCCGTTCGCAGCCGTGCGGCGCGCCCGCCGCTTCTTTCGCTCCAACCGGCCGCGATGGCCGCTTCGCCCGTGAACCCTCGACTCGACTCGCTCCAGCCCTATCCCTTCGAAAAGCTGCGCGCCCTGTTCAAGGACGTGACGCCTTCCGGCGACCTGAAACCGATCAGCTTCGGCATCGGCGAGCCCAAGCACGCGACGCCGGCGCTGATCCGCGACGCCGTGGTGGCCGCGCTCGACGGCCTCGCGTCGTATCCGGCCACCGCCGGCTCGGATGCGCTGCGCACGTCGATCGCGCGCTGGCTCGAACGCCGCTACGGGCTGCCGGCAATCGATGCGGCCACGCAGGTGCTGCCGGTGTCGGGCTCGCGCGAGGCGCTGTTCTCGCTCGCGCAGACGGTGATCGACGCGCGCCCGGCCGCGGACGGCAAGAAGGCGATCGTACTCTGTCCGAATCCCTTCTATCAAATTTACGAAGGCGCGGCGCTCCTGGCCGGTGCCGAACCCTATTTCGCGAACAGCGACCCGGCCCGCAACTTCGCATGCGACTACGCGGCCGTGCCCGACGAGGTGTGGGCACGCACGCAGCTGCTGTACGTGTGCTCGCCCGGCAACCCGACGGGCGCCGTGCTGACGCTCGACGACTGGCGCGAGCTGTTCGCGCTGTCCGACCGCCACGGCTTCGTGATCGCGTCCGACGAGTGCTACTCGGAAATCTATTTCGACGAAGCGGCGCCGCCGCTCGGCGGCCTCGAGGCCGCGCACCGCCTTGGCCGCGGCTTCGAGCGGCTCGTGATGCTCTCCAGCCTGTCGAAGCGCTCGAACGTGCCGGGCATGCGCTCGGGCTTCGTCGCCGGCGACGCCGCGCTGCTCAGGAAATTCCTGCTGTATCGCACGTATCACGGCGCCGCGCTGTCGCCGGTCTGGCAGCACGCGAGCATCGCCGCGTGGAACGACGAGGCGCACGTGCGCGAGAACCGCGCGCTGTACCTGCAGAAGTTCAATACGGTCACGCCGATGCTCGCCGACGTGATCGACGTGAAACTGCCCGACGCCGCGTTCTACCTGTGGGCCAACGTCGCGCGCACCGGCCTGTCGGACACCGCGTTCGCCCGTCGCCTGTACGCCGACTATAATGTGACGGTTCTGCCCGGCTCGTACCTGGCGCGCGATGCGCACGGCACGAACCCGGGCCGCGATTTCATCCGGATCGCGCTCGTCGCGGGCACCCCCGAATGCGTCGAGGGCGCGCAACGCATCGTCGATTTCTGCCGCTCTCTCGCGCGGTAAGACGTCCATCCCGATCAATTCCATCCATTTCCTGCGAAAACGAACATGTCGCAACAACTTCAGCAAATCATCGATACCGCCTGGGAAAACCGCGCCGAGCTGTCGCCGAAGGCCGCGCCCGCCGACGTCCGCGAGGCCGTCGCTCACGCAATCGAGCAACTCGACAAGGGTGCGCTGCGCGTCGCCGAGAAAATCGACGGCAACTGGACGGTCCACCAATGGCTGAAGAAGGCCGTGCTGCTGTCGTTCCGCCTGGAGGACAACGCGCCGATGCCGGCCGGCGGCTACTCGCAGTTCTACGACAAGGTGCCGTCGAAGTTCGCGAACTACACGGCCGAAGACTTCGCCGCGGGCGGCTTCCGCGTCGTGCCGCCGGCCATCGCGCGCCGCGGCTCGTTCATCGCGAAGAACGTCGTGCTGATGCCGTCGTACACCAACATCGGCGCGTACGTCGACGAAGGCACGATGGTCGACACGTGGGCGACGGTCGGTTCGTGCGCGCAGATCGGCAAGAACGTGCACCTGTCGGGCGGCGTCGGCATCGGCGGCGTGCTCGAGCCGCTGCAGGCGAACCCGGTCATCATCGAAGACAACTGCTTCATCGGCGCGCGCTCGGAAGTCGTCGAAGGCGTGATCGTCGAGGAAAACTCGGTGATTTCGATGGGCGTGTACCTCGGCCAGAGCACCAAGATCTACGATCGCGAGACCGGCGAAGTCAGCTACGGCCGCATCCCGGCCGGCTCGGTCGTCGTCGCCGGCAACCTGCCGTCGAAGGACGGCTCGCACAGCCTGTACTGCGCGGTGATCGTGAAGAAGGTCGACGCGAAGACGCGAGCGAAGGTCGGCCTGAACGAGCTGCTGCGAGGCGACTGATGGCGAAGCCGCACACCGTGGTCGTCTACGGCATTCCGAACTGCGACACCGTGAAGAAGGCCCGCGTGTGGCTCGACGATCACGGCGTCGAGTTCGAGTTCCACGATTTCAAGAAGCTCGGCGTCAGCGCGCCGCTGATCGAAGACTGGCTGAAGGACGTGTCGCTCGACGCGCTCGTGAACAAGCGCGGCACCACGTGGCGCGGCCTGGACGACGCGATGAAGGCGGCCGCCGAAACGAAGACCGGCGCGGTCGCGCTGATGATCCACAAGCCGTCGATCATCAAGCGTCCCGTGCTCGTCGTCAACGGCCGCGTGAAATCGCTCGGCTTCGTGGCCGATCAATACGCGGCGCTGTTTGCCGCATAGGGCCGCCCGCGCTGCGCCTGCGCTGCACACGACGCCCTGTCGCTGCCGGCCACCGCGCCGGCATTTTTTATCGAAAGTGGTCCGAACCATGTCCGCCACCCTAGCCCTTACCGAACAGCTGATCGCCCGCGCGTCCGTGACGCCCGACGACCAGCACTGCCAGCAGATCATGACCGAGCGCCTCGCCGCGCTCGGCTTCGAATGCGAGACCATCGCGTCGCACGGCGTGACCAACCTGTGGGCCGTCAAGCGCGGCGCCGACGGCCGCGACGGCAAGCTGCTCGCATTCGCGGGCCACACCGACGTCGTGCCGACCGGCCCGCTCGAACAGTGGACGTCGCCGCCGTTCATCCCCGCCCATCGCGACGGCAAGCTGTACGGCCGCGGCGCGGCCGACATGAAGACGTCGCTCGCGGCGTTCGTCGTCGCGTCCGAGGAATTCGTCGCGGCCCATCCCGACCACCGCGGCGCGATCGCGTTCCTGATCACGAGCGACGAGGAAGGCCCGGCCACCGACGGCACCGTGAAGGTCGTCGAGTTGTTGCAGGAACGCGGCGAACGTCTCGACTACTGCATTGTCGGCGAGCCGACGTCGACCGCCGAGCTCGGCGACGTCGTCAAGAACGGCCGCCGCGGGTCGATGTCCGGCGAACTGGTCGTCAAGGGCGTGCAGGGCCACATCGCGTATCCGCACCTCGCGAAGAACCCGATCCACCTGCTCGCGCCGGCGCTCGCCGAGCTCGCCGCCGAGCAATGGGACGCCGGCAACGAATACTTCCCGCCGACCACCTGGCAGGTGTCGAACCTGCACGCCGGCACCGGCGCGACCAACGTGATTCCCGGCCACGCCGACCTGCTGTTCAACTTCCGCTTCTCGACCGCGAGCACCGTCGAAGGCCTGCAGGCCCGCGTGCATGCGATCCTCGACAAGCACGGCCTCGAATACACGCTGAAGTGGTCGGTGAGCGGCCTGCCGTTCCTCACGCCGCGCGGCGAACTGTCGGGCGCGCTGGAAAACGCGATCCGCACCGAAACCGGCATCACGACCGAGCTGTCGACGACGGGCGGCACGTCGGACGGCCGCTTCATCGCGCGCATCTGCCCGCAGGTGATCGAATTCGGGCCGCCGAACGGCAGCATCCACAAGATCGACGAGCACATCGAAGTGCGCTTCGTCGACCCGCTGAAGAACGTGTACCGACGCGTGCTCGAACAACTGATCGCCTGACGGAGCCTCGCATGACGACACCTTTTGCCACAGTCCGCGACCTGCTGCGCTACGCGGTCACGCGCTTCTCGAAAGCGAAGCTCGCGTTCGGCCACGGTTCCGACAACGCATACGACGAAGCGGCCTACCTGGTGCTGCATACGCTCGACCTGCCGCTCGACACGCTCGAACCGTTCCTCGACGCGCGCCTCTTGCCCGACGAAATCGCGGCCGTGCTCGCGGTGATCGAACGACGCGCGGCCGACCGCGTGCCGGCCGCGTACCTCACGCATGAAGCGTGGATGCATGGCCACCGCTTCTACGTCGACGAACGCGTGATCGTGCCGCGCTCGTTCATCGGCGAACTGCTCGACGACGGGCTGCAGCCGTATGTCGCCGATCCCGAGCAGGTCGGCGCGGTGCTCGAACTGTGCACCGGCTCCGGCTGCCTCGCGATCCTCGCGGCGAGCGCGTTCCCGAACGCCGAGATCGACGCGGTCGACCTGTCGGACAAGGCGCTCGAAGTCGCGGAAATCAACGTGCGCGACTACGGCCTCGAAGACCGCATCGGGCTGCACTGCGGCGACCTCTACGCCCCGCTGCCCGCGTTCCGCACCGATCCCGACTCGCGCTACGACGTGATCCTGACGAACCCGCCGTACGTGAACGGCGCGTCGATGGCCGCGCTGCCGCCCGAGTACCGGCACGAGCCTGAGATGGCGCTCGCCGGCGGCGACGACGGGATGGACATCGTGCGACGTATCGTCGCCGACGCGCACCGCTGGCTGCATGACGACGGCGTGCTCGTCGTCGAGATCGGCAACGAACGCGAGCACGTCGAAGCGGCGTTCGGCGGCCTCGAGCTCACGTGGCTGCCCACCAGCGCGGGCGACGACGCCGTGTTCCTGATCCAGGCGTCGGACCTGCCCCGCAAGGCCTGAGCGTTCCGGCCGGCCCGCCGTGCGGCGCACCATTGCGCCGCACGGTTGGGTAAGATGCGCGTAGGCGGCCGCCTGGCCGCACGTTCTCCGGAACTCCCTCGCGAGCGCGCTCGGAAGTCCGCTCGGGAGTCCGCTCGGAAGTCCTTTACGCGCCCATGACCCTCGACTGGCTACATCTCGGCACCCTGATCCTGACCATCCACGTGCTCGGGATCGTCGCGGCATGCCACGCAATCATGAACACGCGCACGTCGCAAGGCGCGATCGCGTGGGCCGTCTCGCTCACGGCCATGCCATACCTGACGCTCGTTCCGTATCTGTTCCTCGGCCGCAGCAAATTCTCCGGCTACGTCGACGCCCGGCGCCACGAGCTCGAAATGTTGCGCACGCACACACCGCGTTCGCCGTGGCGCGCGACCGACGCGACCGACGGGCCGGCCGCCGACGCGCTGGGACAGGCTGCCGTGCTCGCGCTCACGCGGCTCGGCGGCATGCCGTTCCTCGGCGGCAATTCGGTACGCACGCTCGTGAACGGCGACGCGACGTTCTCGGCCATCCTGTCGGCGATCGACGCCGCGCGCGACTACGTGCTCGTCCAGTTCTTCATCGTGCGCGACGATGCGCTCGGCCGGATGCTGCGCGACTCGCTGCTCGCACGCGTGGCTGCCGGCGTACGCTGCTGCGTGCTGTACGACAGCATCGGCAGCTTCGACCTGCCGCACAGCTACGTCGACGCATTGCGCCGCGGCGGCGTCGAGGTCCATCCGTTCGCGACCAACCGGCAATTCGTCAACCGCTTCCAGCTGAACTTCCGCAACCATCGCAAGATCGTCGTCGTCGACGGCAATTGCGCGTTCGTCGGCGGCCATAACGTCGGCGTCGAATATCTCGGCGCGAATCCGCGCCTGTCGCCATGGCGCGACACCCACATCGAGATACGCGGCCCCGTCGTGGCGAGCATCCAGTACGTGTTCGCCGAAGACTGGCACTGGGCGACGCAGAAACTGCCGCCCATCGCGCTGCCGCCGCCCGCGCAGCCCGGCGACGGCATGCATTGCCTCGTGGTGCCGATGGGACCCGCCGACAAGCAGGAAACGGGCTCGCTGTTCTTCGCCGAATCGATCAATGCCGCCCGCGAGCGGGTCTGGATCACCACGCCGTATCTCGTTCCCGACGAAGCCGTGGTCTCCGCGCTGAAGCTCGCCGTGATGCGCGGCGTCGACGTGCGCATCCTGATTCCGAGCCGGCGCGACCACTACGTCGTATTCGAGGCCTCGAAGCTTTATGCGCGCGACCTCGTCGATGCGGGCGTGAAGGTGTTCCGCTACCGGCCCGGTTTCCTGCACCAGAAGGTCGTGCTGATCGACCGCATCGCTGCGGCGATCGGCAGCGCGAATCTCGACAACCGTTCGTTCCGCCTCAATTTCGAGGTCATGGTGCTGACCGTCGATCCGGCATTCGCCGACGAGGTCGAGACGATGCTCGACGCCGACTTCGCGCAGGCGTACGAGGTCGACGCGGACGAATACCGGCAGTCGCCCGCCTGGCGGCGCATCGCGATGCACGTCGCACGGCTGTTCGCGCCGATCCTGTAACGGCCGCGCCGACCACCGCCCCGCACGATCCGCACCGGCGCTGCGCACGCCGCGCCGTCACAGCAGCTTGTCGATGTCCGCCGCGATTTCGTCGGGCTTGGTGGATGGCGCGTAGCGCTTGACGATGCGCCCGTCGCGGTCGATCAGGAATTTCGTGAAATTCCACTTGATCGCCTTGAGGCCGAGAATGCCGGGCGCCTCGTCGGTCAGGTAGCGATACAGCGGATGCGCATGGTCGCCTTTCACGTCGATCTTCGCGAACATCGGGAACGTGACGCCGTAGTTGCGTTCGCAGAACGCACCGATCTGCTCGGCGTCGCCCGGCTCCTGCTTGCCGAACTGGTTGCACGGAAAGCCGAGCACGAAGAAGCCGCGCGCCGCGTACTGGTCGTACAGCTTCTGCAGACCCGCGTACTGCGGCGTGAAACCGCACTCGCTCGCGGTATTGACGATCAGCAGCACCTTGCCGCGATACGCGTCGAGCGATACCGGCGCACCGGCGAGCGTCTCTGCGCTGAACGAATACAGGGTGGACATCGGGCACTCCTTTTACGAAACCGGATCGACGTCGAGTCTAGGCGAAATTGCGCCGTTGCGGCATCCGCCGAACGGCCGATGCCCGGCGGGATCGGCGCGCGGTCTAGAATAGCGGTTTTGGCCAGTCATTTCCGCCGTGATCCGTTTCAATCAGTTCAGCCTTGCGCGCGGCACCAAGCCGCTGTTCGAGTCGACCTCGTTCGTGCTCAATCCCGGCGAGAAAGCCGGCCTGATCGGCGCGAACGGCGCCGGCAAGTCGACGCTGTTTTCCGTCCTGCGCGGCGAGCTGCATTCCGACGGAGGCGATTTCTCGATGCCCCCGTCGTGGCGGATCGCCCACGTGTCGCAGGAAACGCCCGCGGTCGATCGTTCCGCGCTCGACTACACGCTCGACGGCGATACCGCGCTGCGCGAGATCGAGGCCCGCATCGCCGCCGCGTCGGCCGCGCATGACGGCGCCGCCGAAGGCGACGCGCACGCGGCGTTCGCCGACGCCGACGGCTACACCGCGCCGGCCCGCGCCGAAGCGCTGCTGCTCGGCCTCGGCTTCACGCTCGCGCAAACGCGCGAATCCGTCGCGAGCTTCTCCGGCGGCTGGCGCATGCGCCTGAACCTCGCGCAGGCGCTGATGTGCCGCTCCGACCTGCTGCTGCTCGACGAACCGACGAACCACCTCGACCTCGACGCGATCGTCTGGCTCGAAGACTGGCTGCACCGCTACCCCGGCACGCTCGTCGTGATTTCACACGACCGCGAATTCCTCGATTCGATCTGCAACGTCACGCTGCATCTGGAAAACCGCCAGGTGAAGCGCTACGGCGGCAACTACTCGCAGTTCGAAGTGCTGCGCGCGCAGCAACTGGCGCTGCAGCAAAGCGCGTACGAAAAGCAGCAGAAGACGATCGAGCACCTGCAGAGCTTCGTCGACCGCTTCAAGGCCAAGGCGACCAAGGCCAAGCAGGCGCAAAGCCGGATGAAGGCGCTCGAGAAGATGGAGCTGATCGCGCCCGCGCACATCGCGTCGCCGTTCACGTTCGAATTCCGCACGCCCGATGCCGCGCCGAACCCGATGATGGTGATGGAAGACGTCCGCTGCGGCTACCACGCCGACGACGGAACGGACATCGCGATCGTCGAGCGCGTCGCGCTATCGATCCAGAACGGCCAGCGCATCGGCCTGCTCGGCGCGAACGGTCAGGGCAAGTCGACGCTGATCAAGACGCTGGCCGGCACGCTCCCGCCGCTGTCGGGGCACGTCCGCGACGGCAAGGGACTGACGATCGGCTATTTCGCGCAGCACCAGCTCGAAACGCTGCGCGAAGACGATTCGCCGCTCGCGCATCTGGCGCGGCTCGCGCCCGACACGCGCGAACAGGAATTGCGCGACTTCCTCGGCGGCTTCAATTTCTCGGGCGACATGGCGACCAGCCCGGTCGGGCCGTTCTCGGGCGGCGAAAAGGCACGGCTCGCGCTGGCGCTGATCATCTGGCAGAAGCCGAACCTGCTGCTGCTCGACGAACCGACGAACCACCTCGACCTCGAAACGCGCCATGCGCTGACGATGGCGCTCGCGCAATTCGAGGGCACGCTGATCCTCGTGTCGCACGACCGCCACCTGCTGCGCGCGACGACCGACCAGTTCATGCTCGTCGCGAAGCACCGGCTGCAGCCGTTCGACGGCGACCTCGACGACTACCGCGACTGGCTGCTGCAGCATGCGGCCGAGCAGCGCGCGGCCGCGAAGGCCGACAGCGCGGCAGCCGCGGGCGCCGATCCGGGCGTCAACCGCAAGGACCAGAAGCGCCAGGCGGCCGAAGAGCGCCAGCGGTTGTCGCAATTGAAGAAACCGCTGCAGAATCGCATCACGAAGCTCGAAAAGGAAATGGAAGCGCTGCACGCGGAGAAGGCGCGCCTCGACGCGTTCGTCGCCGATCCGGCCAGCTACGAAGCCGCGCGCAAGACGGAACTGACCGACGCGATCCGCAAGCTCGGCGAGGTCACGACCCGGCTCGAGACGGCCGAGGCAGACTGGCTCGCCGTGCAGGAAGAACTCGAGCAGATCGGCTGAACGCGACCATCGGCGCCGTCAGCCGACGAGCGCGTCATCGGCGGCGCAGCGCGTGGGGTGCTGACACCCCACGAACCCGCCCGGCCGCTGCGGCCCCGGAAACGACGAGGCCGGGCACCCTGGCCCGGCCTCGTTGTCTCGGCTGCGTTCGACGTGGCTGCGTCGGCCGGCCCGTATGCCCGCCGCGCCATCCTGTCAGCGGCGCGGCAGCGTATCGCGCGGCATCTGCTCGTCGTCGTCCATCAGGTACCGGCGCCCTTCGGTCGGCCGGCGGATCGCCGCGGCGACTTCCGCTTCCGTCACATCCTCGGACACGACCTTGCGCGCCAGGCGCCCCTCTTCGTCGATCCACTCGACGATCCGGCATCCGCCGCCCCACGGCTGGCGAATCGGCTCCGATACGCGGCAGCCGCGCAGGTTGTAAAGGCGTCCGCCAGGCGCTTCCCCATACGATTTCAACATAGGTTCCCTTCGCATTGCGCGGTTCGACAATCCGGCAAAGGATAGGGAAAAGCGATGTCCGGCGGGTTACATCAGCCTACATATTCTTTACAGCGAATTACGCGACAGATCGCCCGGCGACGCACGGCCCGTGCGCGCGCCGGGCCGCTCATTCAAGATCGCGCACGCGGTCGATCGCCTGCTCGAGCCGCTCGACGGCCATCACGTTCAGCCCTTCGATCGGCTGTTTCGGCGCATTCGCCTTCGGGATCAGCGCGGACGTGAAGCCGAGCTTCGCCGCTTCGCGCAGCCGTTCCTGCCCGCGCGGGGACGGCCGGATTTCACCGGCCAGCCCCACTTCGCCGAACACGATCAGCCCTTTCGGCAGTGCCTTGTTGCGCATCGACGAGTGAATCGCGAGCAGCACCGCGAGGTCGGCGGCCGGCTCGGTGATCTTCACGCCGCCCACCGCGTTCAGGAACACGTCCTGGTCGAAGGCAGCGATGCCCGCGTGGCGGTGCAGCACCGCGAGCAGCATCGCGAGCCGGTTCTGTTCGAGGCCGACCGCGAGCCGGCGCGGGTTCGGCACGTGGGCCGTATCCACGAGCGCCTGGATTTCGACGAGCAGCGGGCGCGTGCCTTCCTGCGTGACGAGCACGCACGAACCGGGCACGACCTGCTCGTGCTGCGACAGGAACAGCGCGGACGGATTGGCCACGCCGCGCAGCCCGCGCTCGGTCATCGCGAACACGCCGAGTTCGTTGACCGCGCCGAAGCGGTTCTTGAACGCGCGCACCAGCCGGAACGACGAATGCGTGTCGCCCTCGAAGTACAGCACCGTGTCGACGATGTGCTCGAGCACGCGCGGGCCGGCCAGGTTGCCCTCCTTCGTCACGTGGCCGACCATGATGATCGCGGTGCCCGACTGTTTCGCGATGCGCGTGAGCTGCGCCGCGCACTCGCGCACCTGCGCGACCGAGCCCGGCGCCGACGTCAGTGCTTCGGAATAGACGGTCTGGATCGAGTCGATGACAGCCACGTCCGGCCGCTCCGCGTCGATCGCGGCCTGGATCTTCTCGAGCTGGATCTCGGCAAGCAGCTTCAGTTCGGCCGCCGGCGCGCCGCCGTCGAGCAGCGCGAGCCGTTGCGCGCGCAACGCGATCTGCGCGGCCGATTCCTCGCCGCTGATATAGAGCGCGCGCCGCGCGTTCGCGATATCCGCGAGCGACTGCAGCAGCAGCGTCGACTTGCCGATGCCCGGGTCGCCGCCGATCAGCACGACGCCGCCAGGGACGAGCCCGCCGCCCAGCACGCGGTCGAATTCGCCGATGCCGGTCGAGAAGCGCGGTACGTCGGCGGCCTCGATGTCGGCGAGCCGCTGGACCGGCGCCCGCTTCGCGAGCGACTGGAACCGATGGGCGGCCGGCGACTCGGCGACCGATTCGACGAGCGTGTTCCACGCCTGGCACGACGGACACTGGCCCTGCCACTTCGGGGTCTGTCCGCCGCACTCGCTGCAGACGTAAACGGTTTTCTGTTTGGCCACGCGCGACGCCCTTATTCCGCTCGCACCGGCACGCGGGCAGCGACCGCGCACATCAACTCGTAGCCGATCGTCCCGCAATGGCGCGCGACGTCGTCGATCGGCAGCGCGTTGCCCCACAGCTCGACGCGCGCGCCGACGCCGGCCTGCGGGCACGGCGTCAGGTCGACGGTGATCATGTCCATCGACACGCGACCGACGATCCGCGTGCGAATGCCGTCGACGATCACGGGCGTGCCTTCCGGCGCCACGCGCGGATAGCCGTCCGCGTAGCCGCACGCGACGACGCCGATCCGCATCGGCGCCTGCGCCGAAAACGTCGAGCCATAGCCGATCGCCTGCCCCTTCCCGATCGTCTGCACCGCGATCAGCTCGGACGAGAGCGTCATCGCGGGCTTCAACCCCGTATCGGCGATATCGGACGACAGCCCGGACGGCGACGCCCCATACAGCACGATCCCCGGCCGCACCCAGTCGAAGTGCGTATCCGGATGCCACAGTACGGCCGCCGAATTCGCGAGACTGCGCGCGCCGGCGATGTTTTCCGCGCCGCGCTCGAACGTCGCGAGCTGCTCGGCGACGCCGCGCTCGTTGTCCGCGTCCGAAAAATGGGTCATCAACGTGATCTGGCCGATGCCGGGGCATGCGCGGGCGCGCTCCCACGCGGCACGGTATTTTTCCGGCATGTAGCCGAGCCGGTTCATCCCGCTGTTCATCTTGAGCTGCACGTTGACGGGCTTCGACAGCCGCGCCGTTTCCAGCATCCGCATCTGCTCGTCGTTGTGGACGGTCGTGGTCAGGCTGTAGCGGTCGATCACGTCGATGTCGGTCGAGCGGAAGAAACCTTCGAGCAGCAGGATCGGGCCGGCCCAGCCGAGCTCGCGCAGCTTCACGGCCTCGTCGAGGTCGAGCAGGCCGAAGCCGTCGGTACCGCGCAGGCCCGGAAACGCACGGGCGAGACCGTGGCCGTACGCGTTGGCCTTGACGACCGCCCAGACCTTGGACGGGCCGGCAAAGCGGCGGACGACGGAGAGATTGTTCGCGAGAGCGGCGGTGTGGATGGTGGCGGAGATCGGGCGCGGCATGGGAAATTTACGTAAAGACGCTTGCGAATCATCAGCTTACCGCGCCTTTTGAGCACCGAAGCCGACAATTTGCGGAACGATCGGGGAATCTTGCTAGTCCGAATTCGCGTATTTTCATGTTATAAAGCCGTGCGCACAACCCATTTCGAACGGAATAAGCCGATCGCATACTAGGCGGCCTACGCGGCCCTGCCGCAGCGACGAAAGCATCGCATCAGATGAAAAAAGGTTTTTACACCATCATGGCCGCGCAGTTTTTCTCGTCGCTGGCCGACAATGCGCTTCTCATCGCCGCCATCGCCCTGCTGAAAGACCTCCACGCCCCCAACTGGATGACACCGCTGCTGAAGCTGTTCTTCGTGTTGTCGTATGTGGTGTTGGCGGCGTATGTCGGTGCGTTCGCGGATTCGCGTCCGAAGGGCCGCGTGATGTTCATCACCAACTCGATCAAGGTGATCGGCTGCCTGATCATGCTGTTCGGCGCCCATCCGCTGATCGCGTACGGAATCGTCGGGTTCGGCGCGGCGGCCTACTCGCCCGCCAAATACGGGATTCTCACCGAGCTGCTGCCGGCCGACCGGCTGGTCGCCGCGAACGGCTGGATCGAAGGCACGACCGTCAGCTCGATCATCCTCGGCACCGTGCTCGGCGGCGCGCTGATCAGCCCGCACATCGCGGCGCACGTGATCGCGCACACCCCTGCCTGGATCGGCACGCCCGCCGAAGCCGCGATGGCGATCATCATGGCGATCTACGTGGTCGCCGCACTGTTCAACCTGCGCATTCCCGACACGGGCGCCCGCTATCCGAAGCAGGAACGCGGCCCGGTCAAGCTGCTCACCGATTTCGCCGACTGCTTCATGGTGCTCTGGCGCGACAAGCTCGGCCAGATCTCGCTCGCGGTCACCACGCTGTTCTGGGGGGCGGGCGCGACGCTGCAGTTCATCGTGCTGAAGTGGGCCGAGGTGTCGCTCAACATGTCGCTGTCCGAAGGCGCGATCCTGCAGGCCGTGGTCGCGGTCGGCGTCGCGGCCGGCGCGATCGCCGCGGCCGCCCGCATTCCGCTGAAGAAGTCGCTGACCGTGCTGCCCGTCGGCATCGTCATGGGCATCGCGGTGATGCTGATGGCGTTCTACACGCGCGACCTGTTCCCGTCGCACTGGGCCGTGCATTTCGGCCATCTGCGCCTGCCGTTCTACCTGATCGTCGCGTACATCTTCCTGATCGGCGTCGGCGCGCTGTCCGGCTACTTCGTCGTGCCGATGAACGCGCTGCTGCAGCATCGCGGCCACGTGCTGCTGTCGGCCGGCCATTCGATCGCGGTGCAGAACTTCAACGAGAACCTGTCGGTGCTCGTGATGCTGTGCCTGTATGCGGTGCTCGTGTGGCTCGACGTGCCGGTCGGCGTCGTGATCGTGCTGTTCGGCACGTTCGTCTGCCTGACCATGTGGCTCGTGATGCGCCGCCACCAGGCGAACCAGCGTCAGTTCGACTCGGTCGCGCTGATCGGCGAATCGCGGCACTGACGCTACACTTTCCGTTTTCGTCCGCCGGCGCCGGCCCTCGAACCGGCGCGTTGCCCTCATGACGCACCCGATACCCAACCTCCTGACGATCGCCGGCTCCGATTCGGGCGGCGGCGCAGGCATCCAGGCCGACCTGAAGACGTTTTCCGCGCTCGGCGCGTATGGCGCGAGCGTGATCACCGCGCTGACCGCGCAGAACACACGCGGCGTGACCGGCGTGCATGCGCCGGACGCCGCGTTCGTGACCGCGCAACTCGACGCGGTGTTCGACGACATCCGCATCGACGCGGTCAAGATCGGGATGCTTGCGAACGCGGCGATCGTGCAGGCGGTGGCCGACGCGCTGCGCCGTTACGCGCCGCGCTTCGTCGTGCTCGACACGGTGATGATCTCGAAGAGTTCGCACGCGCTGCTCGCACCCGATGCCGTCGCCGCGCTGCGCGACACGCTGCTGCCGCTCGCGACGGTCGTCACGCCGAATCTCCCCGAAGCGGCCGCGCTGCTGAACGTTGCGCCCGCCACCACCGAAGACGACATGGTCCGGCAAGGCCAGGCGCTGCTGCAGACGGGCGCGCGCGCCGTGCTGATGAAGGGCGGCCACCTGCCCGACGCGTCCGCGAGCCCCGACTGGCTCGTCGAAGCGACCCGCACGGTGCGGCTCGACGGCGCGCGCGTGCCGGTCAGCAACACGCACGGCACCGGCTGCACGCTGTCGTCGGCGATCGCCGCGCTGCTGCCGCAGCACCCCGATCTGGAAAGCGCGGTACGCGAGGCAAAGACCTACCTGACCGGCGCGATCGCCGCGAGCGGCCACCTCGACGTCGGTCACGGCGTCGGCCCGGTCCATCACTTTCATCGCTGGTGGTGAGCGGCCGCTGACGCGACGTCAGCGATCCTGCGCGGCGAACGCCTGCGCGCGCGCCGGCCAGTCGTCGGGCACGACGAAACCGCGCGCCGTCTCGCGCCACGTGCCATCGCCGCCCTTTTCATGGATGCCGATCAGGTCGGGCGCCTGGCGCGTCGCCAGTACGGGCGGCAGTTCCGGTGCGCTCGCCAGCGGGTCGGGCGCGAACCCCGCGCCGGCGGCGACACGTCGCGGCGCCAGCCACGCCAGCCGCGGCAATACGCTCCATGCCGCGCCGTCACGCTGCGCGGCCGCCCACGCCGGCCACTGCGCATGCGTCAGCCAGAACCCGCGCGGGTGATCCGGCGCGATTTCGGCGGACACCGACGGCACCGGCGCACCGTGCGGATGGAACAGCCAGCCCTTGATGAACATCTGCGCGTCGGACGGCGCGCCGTAGCCGAGCCGGGCAAAGCCGTCGTGTTCGCCGAGCCGCAACTGATGGTTGAGCAGCCGGCTGCGCTTGCGGTCGAACCGGTCGACGAGATTGGGGCCGACGAAGTCGGCGAGCGACGCGCCGTCGCTGACCGGCGCGCACAGATAGCACTTCACCGCGAGTTCCCAGTGCAGGCGCCGGCCGTCCGGCGCATCGACGAGAAAATCGACCTCGCCAAGCGTGCGGCCGTTGCTGCGCAAGGGGAGATTGGCCGCGACGAGCCGCAGCGACGGCCCGTGCGTCAGGAAGTATTCGAGCAGGCATTCGGCGTAGCGGCCGAGCCGGGTGGGCCGACACCCGTCGAGCGCGCGATGCAGCGGCCCGGGCTGCGCATCGAGCGCGGCGAGCCAGGCTTCGACGGCCGCCTGGCCCGCCGCATCCGGCCATGGGCGCGCGAGCGGCGCGCCCGGCACCGCGGTGAGCAGGCTCGGGCTGGCCAGCAGCCAGCCCAGATCGCGCACCGCGGCGTCATGCAGCGTATCGACGAACGCGCACGCCGCGCCGGTCGTCATGACCCGGCCGGACCGTTCGCGTCGGCGCCGTCCGCGCGCTTGAACGTGTCGCGCGCGAGGCACAGGTCGGCCCACGCCTTCGACTTGTCCTGAAGGCTGCGCAACAGGTAGGCCGGGTGGTAGGTGACGATCACCGGCACGCCCTCGTACGCATGCACGCGGCCGCGCAGCGACGCGATGCTCGCATCCGTCTTCAGCAGCGTCTGCGCGGCAAAACGGCCGAGCGCGACGATCAGCTTCGGCTTCACGAGCGCGACCTGGCGCTGCAGATACGGCTCGCAGCTTGCGACCTCGTCCGGCTCCGGGTTGCGGTTGCCGGGCGGCCGGCACTTGATCACGTTCGCGATATACACGTTGTCGCCGCGCTTGAGCGACAACGACTGCAGCATGTTGTCGAGCAGCTTGCCGGCCTGGCCGACGAACGGCTCGCCCTGCTTGTCCTCGTTCTCGCCCGGCGCTTCGCCGATCAGCATCCAGTCCGCTTCGCGGTCGCCGACGCCGAACACGGTGTTGGTCCGCTTCTCGCACAGACGGCACAGCGTGCAGTCGGCCACGCGCGCGGCCAGCGCATCCCAGTCGAGCGCGGCGACCGGCGTGCCGGCGGGGCGCGATTCGGTGAGCGGCACGGGCGCGGACTCGGCCGGCGGCGCCGCGTCGAACCAGGCGAAATCGTCGTCCGCTGCAGCCGGCGCATCATCCTTCGGTGGCATCGTATCGGGCGATGCGGCCGATACAGCTCGCGCAGCCCGGCGATCGCCCTCGTCGACACCCTGCGCCGACACCGCTGACACCGCCGACTCGCGAGCCGCCGAGGCGCCGGCCGCGCCACGCGCGACGGCCGCCAGCGCATCGTCCTGCACCGGTGTACGCGCTGCACGCACCGGCCGATCGGCCCCGACGGCGGAACCGTCATCGGTCGCGGCGGTGTGCGCGACCGCAGGCGCGTCGGCTGCCGCGCCTTCGTCCGCGCGCTGCCCGCGCCGCACCCAGATCTGCGCGAGGCCCAGTTCCTCGAGCGCCGCTTCAGCCCACGCCATGCGCATCCCCCTCGTCCTTGTTCAGCGTCAGACGCATCACGATCGCGTCTTCCCGGCTGCGATGCTTCGCCGGATAGTAGTTCTTGCGCCGGCCGATCGTCACGAAGCCGAAGCGCTCGTACAGATGGATCGCGCGCGGGTTGGACGGCCGCACCTCGAGCAGCACGCCGTCGAGCCGCTCCGCGCGCGAAATACGCACCGCCTCGCGCAGCAGCGCGAGGCCCGCGCCCGCATGCTGCGCGGCCGGCGCGACGCACAGGTTCAGCAGATGCATCTCGTCGATCACGGGCATCAGCACGCAATAGCCGACGAGCGAGCCCGTCACGTGCCGCAGGCACACGCCGAGATAGCCGTTACGCAGCGAATCCTCGAAATTGCCACGGCTCCACGGGAATTCGTACGCGACTTGCTCGATCGCGACGACCTCGTCGAGATCGGCGTCCGTCATCGGCGCCAGATAGCGGTCGCTCAGCAGCACGCCCGTCATCCCTTCGCTCCGCCCGTCTGCGCGGCCCGGGCGGCGAGGCGCTCGGCCGTGGTCTGCGCGACCTTGTCGCGCACGTATTCGGGCGCGGCCTGATCGGCCGGCACCGCCCGCCCCGCGCGGAACGCCCGCAGCGCGGCATGCGCGACCGCCAGCGCATGCGGCAGCGCATCGCCGTCGATCGCGGCGGCCCGCGCGGCAGCCGGCAATTGCGCGCCGAACGCCGCGGCCGCGTTGCCGGCGAGCGTGAACGGCGCGTCGGGTACGCCGACGGCGCCCGGTGCGTCGAGCGACGCCGGATGCAGCGTGCGCCATTCGCCGACGCTGTCGTCCCATTCGAAATCCGCCCAATAGGCTTCATCCATCCGCGCGTCGAGCGCGGCGAGCACGCGGGCCGTGCCGGGCGCGCGCAGCCGTGCATGCTCGGCGCACGCGAGCAGCGTGCCGATCGGCACGACCGGCAGCCCGCCCCCGAACGCGAGACCCTGGGTAATGCCCGTCGCGGTACGCAGGCCCGTGAACGAGCCGGGGCCCGCGCCGAACGCGATCGCGTCGCAGTCGGCGAGCGTCAGCCCGGATTCGGCGAAGAGTTCCTGGATCGCCGGCAGCACGCGCGTGCTCGACACGGCGCCCGTCAGCTCGTGACGGACCCAGGTTTGCGGAGTGGAAACGGCGTCATCGGCCGGGGCCGAGCGCAGCAGCGCGACCGAGCAGTATTCGGTCGACGTGTCGATGGCGAGGAGCACTGTTTGCGTCATGGCCGACATTGTAATGCGCCGCCCCGCTCCCACGGGCGATCGGGCCCGATCTGTGCGCACGTGCGGCGCGGGCGGCGGTTTGGAAGGATCGCTCGACCCGGCGCGACGGTCCGCTTGTTAAGATCGGCCGATCTGAAACCCTTACGGAGACACCCGATGAGCGAACTCACCGCCCAATTCGACCAGGCCCAGATCGACGTCAAGCAACTGACGGAACGGCCGGGCAACCTGACCCTGCTGCGCCTGTACGCGCTCTTCAAGCAGGCGACCGACGGCGACGCGCACGGCGACAAGCCGGGCTTCACCGACATCGTCGGCAAATACAAGTACGATGCGTGGGAAGCGCTGAAGGGCACGCCGCAGGATGCGGCGAAGCAGCAGTACATCGAACTCGTCGAATCGCTGAAAAACGGCACGGCGTCCTGACCGGATCGCCGTCATCGCAATCGGCAATCAAATCAGTGGCGCAGCGCAGCAAATTTCTTTATAATGCGGCCTGCGTCACCTCCCGCGCTCGGCTCGCAAGCCGTTCCGGCCCGACGCCTCGTAGCGTTAAGCTCCAATCCGGTTTAGAACCTGTCCCCTCCTGCTTCGACCCTTGCGGTCGTCAACTAGGCTGGCGGCCCCGCTCCTGAAGCGCGCCGCACCCAAAACAGCTTCTAATGCCTCATCCGCCGACGGTTCGGCGGATTGCACCCGTTTCCCGATTTGCTCGCTGAATCCGACGACTTGGGTATGCGCGATTGGCGCCGACGTTTCACCCACTGTGTTTCAAGGATTGTTATGACTTCGAGCATCAACTCCAGCCCGCTCAACGCGATCGCCGACCAGGCGCTCGGTCTCGACGCCGCCGCACCGGCCGCGGTCGAACCGGCGTCGGACGAGCCGAGCTTCGCGTCGCTCGGGTTGTCGCCGGAGATCGTCTCCGCGCTGCAGGCCGCCGGCTACGTGAAGCCGACGCCGGTCCAGCAGCGCGCGATTCCGGCCGGCATCGCCGGCCGCGACCTGCTGGTGTCGAGCCCGACCGGTTCGGGCAAGACCGCCGCATTCATGCTGCCCGCGATCGAACGTTTCGCGCAGCTCCAGAAGACGCAGGCACAGCAGCCGCGCGCGCCGCGCGACCCGAACCAGGGCGACCGCCGCGCGCGCCGCCCGCAACCCGTCGCGCGCCCGGGCCTGCTCGTGCTGACGCCGACCCGTGAACTCGCGATGCAGGTCACGACGGCCGCATCGACGTACGGCAAGCACCTGAAGCGCCTGCGCACGGTCAGCATCCTCGGCGGTGTCGCCTATGGCCAGCAGCTGATGCTGCTCGCGAAGAACCCGGAGATCCTGGTTGCCACGCCGGGCCGCCTGCTCGATCACCTCGAGCGCGGGCGCATCGACCTGTCCGAACTGAAGATGCTCGTGCTCGACGAAGCCGACCGCATGCTCGACATGGGCTTCATCGAAGACATCGAAACGATCGTCGCCGCCACGCCGGAATCGCGCCAGACGATGCTGTTCTCCGCCACGCTCGACGGCAAGATCGGTTCGCTGACGAGCCGCCTGCTGAAGGACCCGGAACGCATCGAGATCCAGCAGCGCCTCGAGTCGCGCACGAACATCGCGCAGACGGTTCACTACGTCGACGACCGCGATCACAAGGATCGCCTGCTCGATCACCTGCTGCGCGACGACGCGCTCGACCAGGCGATCATCTTCACGGCGACCAAGATCGACGCCGACCAGCTCGCCGGCCGCCTCGCCGACGCAGGCTTCGAGTCGGCCGCGCTGCACGGCGACCTGCCGCAGGGCGCGCGTAACCGCACGATCCGCGCGCTGCGCGAGCGCCGTGTGCGCGTGCTGGTTGCGACCGACGTCGCGGCACGCGGCATCGACATCCCGGGCATCACGCACGTGTTCAACTACGACCTGCCGAAGTTTGCGGAAGACTACGTGCACCGTATCGGCCGTACCGGTCGCGCGGGCCGTTCGGGCACCGCGGTGAGCCTCGTGCACCACGCCGAGCAAGGCGCGCTCAAGCGTATCGAGCGCTTCGTGCGCTCGCCGCTGCCGGTCAACGTGGTCGAAGGTTTCGAGCCGCGCAAGTCGCCTCCGCGTAACGGCGGCACCGGCGGCCGCGGTCGTCCGGGCGGCGGCAACGGCGGTCGTCGTTTCGGCGGCAAGCCGGGCGGCGGTTATGGCGGCAACGGCAGCGGCAACGGTCGCAGCTACGGCGGCGGCAATGGCGGCGGCTGGAGCGGCAAGCCGGGCGGCAGCCGCGACGGCGGCCCGCGTCGCGACGGCCAGCGCAGCGGCGGCCCGCGCCGCAGCAACTCGGCATCGTAAGCACACACGGGCGGCCCTCGGCCGCCCCGCGGATCGGCTACCTGCCCATCCAGCCAACCGGCGCATCCGCGCCGGTTTTTTTCGCCTCGCGTCAATTTCACGATGCGGAAAATTTTTTTGCGTCGTAAAAAATCATGCTGCACGGCACAACCCGTGCGATTGCGGGATAGGAAAACGCATTTCTTATCTCGAAATGACAATGGCAACCCATTGATTAAAAACAACTAAAAAAATCCACGCTTCCCAAGACAGCCCCTGTTTCGCTCCCACCGATTTGCCTAGACTCTTATACAAGACTTCGCGAACCGGAACGCATCACTTCCCCGCCTCGCGAACCGCATCGTCACCGCCAGATTCGGCCCGTCACGCATACATCGCATCAAGGAGCTCATCATGTCGCGTCAGCAACAGGCACAGGAACTGCAGCAGCAATGGGAAACCGATCCGCGCTGGAAGGGCATCAAGCGCAACTACTCGGCTGAGGACGTGGTCCGCCTGCGCGGCTCGATCCCGATCGAGCACACGCTGGCCAAGCGCGGCGCGGAAAAACTGTGGAGCCTCATCAACAACGAGCCGTTCGTCAACGCACTCGGCGCGCTGACCGGCAACCAGGCGATGCAGCAGGTGAAGGCCGGTCTGAAGGCCATCTACCTGTCCGGCTGGCAAGTGGCCGGCGACGCGAACGTCGCGGGCGAAATGTACCCGGACCAGTCGCTGTACCCGGCGAACTCGGTGCCGCTCGTCGTCAAGCGCATCAACAACACGCTCACGCGCGCCGACCAGATCCAGTGGTCGGAAGGCAAGAACCCGGGCGACGAAGGCTACGTCGATTTCTTCGCGCCGATCGTCGCCGATGCGGAAGCCGGATTCGGCGGCGTGCTCAACGCGTTCGAGCTGATGAAGGCGATGATCGAGGCCGGCGCGTCGGGCGTCCACTTCGAAGACCAGCTCGCGTCGGTGAAGAAGTGCGGCCACATGGGTGGCAAGGTGCTCGTGCCGACGCGCGAAGCCGTCGCGAAGCTGTCGGCCGCGCGCCTCGCGGCCGATGTGATGGGCACGCCGACCGTGCTGGTGGCCCGCACCGACGCGGAAGCGGCCGACCTGATCACGTCCGACGTCGACGACAACGACAAGCCGTTCCTCACCGGCGAGCGCACGGTGGAAGGCTTCTTCCGCACCAAGCCGGGCCTCGAACAGGCGATTTCGCGCGGCCTCGCGTACGCGCCGTACGCGGACCTGATCTGGTGCGAAACGGGCAAGCCCGATCTCGAGTACGCGAAGAAGTTCGCGGAAGCGATCCACAAGCAGTTCCCGGGCAAGCTGCTGTCGTACAACTGCTCGCCGTCGTTCAACTGGAAGAAGAACCTCGACGACGCGACGATCGCGAAGTTCCAGAAGGAACTCGGCGCGATGGGCTACAAATTCCAGTTCATCACGCTGGCCGGCTTCCATGCGCTGAACTACTCGATGTTCAACCTCGCGCACGGCTATGCCCGCACGCAGATGAGCGCGTTCGTCGAACTGCAGCAGGCCGAGTTCGCGGCGGCCGACAAGGGTTTCACGGCAGTCAAGCACCAGCGCGAGGTCGGCACGGGCTACTTCGACGCGGTGACGCAGACGGTCGAACGCGAAGCATCGACGACCGCGCTGCACGGCTCGACAGAGGACGAACAGTTCTTCGACGGCAAGAAGGTCGCGTAACCCGCCCAAGCGTGACGCCGATGCCGCGGCATCGGCCACCGGAACAACAATCAGGGAGGAGACGGCAGGCGTGCGAGTCCCATCGCGCGACCGGCCGCGCGGCCTGCGGGCCGCCAGCAACGCCGCGCGCCGGCTTCGTCCGGCGCGCCCTTTTTCTGCGGCGCAGCCTGGCCCGGCCACGGCCGGCGCTGCCCTACCGATAGACGATCACCGGAATTTTCGTATGGGTCAGCACGCGCTGCGTCTCGCTGCCGATCAGCAGGCTGCCGAGCCCGCGGCGTCCGTGGGACGCCATGAAAATCACGTCGCACCCGCCGCGTTCGGCCGCCTCGATGATGCCGAGATACGGCGACGGATGCACGCTCGTCCACGTGTCGCACGCGACCCCGGCCGCCTTCGCCGCCGCTTCCACCTCGTCGAGATGCGCCCGCGCCTCGCGCTCGCTGCGCGCGCGGAAATCGGCGGGCGGCTCGATGATCACTTCGGAAAACGGCGAGTACGGGTATTGCGGCAGGCACGCGTAGGCCGTGACCTGCGCGCCGACCGCGCGCGCCAGGTCGATCGCGCCGTCGATCGCCTTTTGCGACAGTTCGGAACCGTCGGTTGGAACGAGGATGTGCCGGAACATCGCGCCCTCCTTCGTCAATCGCACGCCGCGCGCCCCGGCTCCGGCCGAACCGGCCGCGACACGGCGTGCATGCCTCTTACGATTGTAGTGGGTGAAACCGCGCAAGCCGCACCGTCAGCGGGTTCGCCCTCATATCGGAAACACGCGGACGCGCAGCGCCTACTCGCCCCAATAGCCGGGCCGCTCGTACGTGTGCTTCAGGTAATCGAGAAACAGGCGCACGCGCAGCGGCAGGTGCCGGCGCTGCGGAAACACCGCATGAATGCCGATCGGCGGCGCAGCGAATGCGTCGAGCACGCTGACGAGCCGGCCGGCCGCGATGTCCTCGCCGACTTCCCACCACGAGCGCCATGCGAGGCCATGCCCTGCGAGGCACCACTCGTGCAGCACCGCGCCGTCCGAGCATTCCATCGTGCCGTTTACGCGGATCGACACGACCTTGTCGCCTTCCTGGAACGCCCAGCCGCGCTGCTGGTTTGCATTGGCCGCGAGCGCGAGACAGTTGTGCCGCGCCAGTTCCGCGAGCGTGGCCGGCGTGCCGCGCCGCGCGAGATACGCGGGCGACGCGACGCACACGCGGCGATTCTCGCCGAGCTTCAGCGACACGAGCGACGAATCGGGCAGTTCGCCGAGCCGCACCGCGCAATCGAACCCCTCGTTGACGAGGTCGACCATCCGGTCGGACAGGTCGAGCGTCACCGACACGTCCGGATGCGCGCCGCTGAATTCGGGCACGAGCGGCGCGACGTGCCGCCGGCCGAAGCCGGCCGGCGCGGAGATCCGCAGATGGCCGCTCGCCTTGACGCCGCCGGCGGACACGCTCGCTTCCGCGTTCTGCATCTCGTTGATGATGCGCTGGCAATCCTCGAGGAACGCCGACCCCTCGAACGTCAGCGTGAGCTTGCGCGTCGTGCGCACCAGCAGCTTCACGCCGAGCCGCTCCTCGAGCGCGTCGAGGCGGCGGCCGATGATCGCCGGCGCGACGCCTTCCGCATGCGCGGCCGCCGACAGGCTGCCTTTGGCCGCGACCGCGGCGAACGTTTCGATCTGTTTGAACCGGTCCATGACTCCGTCGGGAGGACGGCATCGCCGCCCTTCGAATAACTTGAGCCGCACAAGATTAGGTATATGAAAGTAAAAGATCAAGTGACGTTTAGCGTCTTTTTTAGCACCTTCTATCACGAATAGAATCGACCCGACCTCTGAAACCGGAGCGCAAGGCTATGTCGGCCACAACGACACTCTCCTCTCCCAACGCCATTCTCTTCGACGCATTCGGCACGTTGTTCGACGTGCGTGCCGTGCTGGCCGTGGCTGAGCAGATGTTTCCCGGTCATGGGGAACGGTTGTCGCAGCTGTGGCGACGCAAGCAGATCGAATACTCGCAGTTGCGCACGCTTGCCGATCCGGCCGGCACGCACTACCGCCCGTTCCGGGACATCACGCTCGATGCGCTGCGGTTCGCCGCGCGCCGGCTCGGGCTCGCGCTGAACAGCGCGGCCGAGAAACGGCTGATGGACGAATACGCGTGCCTGTCCACCTATCCCGACACGCTGCCCGCATTGCGCAAGCTGCGCGCGCTCGACCCGCGCCCGCCGCTCGCGATCCTGTCGAACGGCACCCCGCAGATGCTCGACATCGCGATCAAGAGCGCGGGCATGTCCGGGCTGTTCGATCGCGTGCTGTCGGCCGACACCGTGCGCGCGTACAAGCCGAGCCCGGCCGCCTATGCGCTCGGCACCGCCGCGTTCGGGGCGAACCCGCGCGACATCGTGTTCGTGTCGTCGAACGCGTGGGACGTCGCGGGCGCCACCTGGTTCGGCTACACGACGTTCTGGCTCAACCGCACGGGCGCCCCCGCCGAGGAACTCGGCGCGCCGCCCGACGGCACGGGCACCGGCATGGCCGATCTGCTCGCGTTCCTCGCCGCACCCACCCCGGCTCCGTCCGGCAGACCCGCAAACCGCACGCGCCCCGGCCCGGGTGCATGACGTTTCGCAGCGCTGCCGCCTTCCCCTTTCACCGAAACCGCAACTGACCGACCAAGGAGATGAGACTCATGAGCACCCCGATCACGCTGCCGCAAGGCATGACGATCACCGGCGAAATCAAGCCGGGTTACGAAGCGATCCTGACGCCCGACGCGCTGGAACTCGTTGCGTCGCTGCATCGCACGTTCGAATCGCGCCGCCAGACGCTGCTGCAGGCGCGCGTCGAGCGCACGAAACGCCTCGACGCGGGCGAGCGCCCCGATTTCCTGGCCGAGACGAAGGCGATCCGCGAAGGCGACTGGAAGGTCGCGCCGCTGCCGGCCGACCTGCAATGCCGCCGCGTCGAGATCACGGGCCCGGTCGAGCGCAAGATGATCATCAACGCGCTGAACTCGGGCGCCGATTCGTACATGACGGATTTCGAGGATTCGAACGCGCCGAGCTGGACGAACCAGATCGACGGCCAGATCAACCTGAAGGATGCCGTGCGCCGCACGATCTCGCTCGAGCAGAACGGCAAGTCGTACCGGCTGAACGACAAGGTCGCGACGCTGATCGTGCGTCCGCGCGGCTGGCACCTCGACGAGAAGCACGTGACGGTCGACGGCCAGCGCGTGTCCGGCGGCATCTTCGATTTCGCGCTGTTCCTGTTCCACAACGCGAAGGAACTGATCGCGCGCGGCTCGGGCCCGTACTTCTACCTGCCGAAGATGGAAAGTCATCTCGAGGCGCGCCTGTGGAACGACATCTTCGTCGCGGCCCAGGAAGCGGTCGGCGTGCCGCGCGGCACGATCCGCGCAACGGTGCTGATCGAGACGATCCTCGCCGCGTTCGAGATGGACGAGATCCTGTACGAACTGCGCGAACACAGCTCGGGCCTGAACGCCGGCCGCTGGGACTACATCTTCTCGGCGATCAAGAAGTTCAAGAACGACCGCGACTTCTGCCTGGCCGACCGTTCCAAGATCACGATGACCGTGCCGTTCATGCGCGCGTACGCGCTGCTGCTGCTGAAGACCTGCCACAAGCGCAACGCGCCGGCGATCGGCGGGATGAGCGCGCTGATTCCGATCAAGAACGATCCGGAAGCGAACGACAAGGCGATGGGCGGCGTGCGCTCGGACAAGCAGCGCGACGCGACCGACGGCTACGACGGCGGCTGGGTCGCGCACCCGGGCCTCGTGCCGATCGCGATGGAGGAATTCGTCAAGGTGCTCGGTGACCAGCCGAACCAGATCGGGAAGCAGCGCGACGACGTGCAGGTCGAAGGCAAGAACCTGCTCGACTTCCAGCCGGAAGCGCCGATCACCGAAGCCGGGCTGCGCAACAACATCAACGTCGGGATCCACTACCTCGGCGCTTGGCTCGACGGCAACGGCTGCGTGCCGATCCACAACCTGATGGAAGACGCGGCGACGGCCGAGATCTCCCGCTCGCAGGTGTGGCAATGGATCCGCTCGCCGAAGGGAGTGCTCGACGACGGCCGCAAGGTCACGGCCGATCTCGTGCGCGAATTCGCGAAGATCGAGCTCGACAACGTGAAGCGCTCGGTCGGCGGCAACACGCAGCCGTACGAACGCGCGGCGGCGATCTTCGAGCAGATGTCGACGTCGGAAGGCTTCACCGAATTCCTGACGCTGCCGCTGTACGAGGAAATCTGACGACGCTGTCCGATGCGATCGCCGGACGGCCACGCCGCGCCGCCGGTCGCATGCGATGACGCGTCACCGGCATGAAAAAAGCGCCCCGCGGGGCGCTTTCTCTTTTGCGGCGTATCGAGCCGCCGCCCGCCGGCCCGCTCAGGCGGCTTCCTGCTCGCGCCGGTGCTGAACCCAGTCGCCGGACGCGATGCGCGGGCGCCCGGCCGCCGCATGCGCGGCCACCGGATAATACAGGCACACGTACTGCCGACCGCCGAGTTCGACGGTCACCTCTTCCGGTTTGAACAGCGAGTCGACGCCCGGATAGACGCGCTCGATCTCGTCGAGCACCGGGACGAGTTGCTCGTCGACCTCGTAGACGTCGCCCCAGACCAGCGACTTGCCGGCCGTCCCGGCGATCATGCCCGGATACGCGCCGAAATCGACCAGTTCGCCCGGCAGCGCGGCTGCACCCAGCAGCGTCGGGGCGGCGATGCCGTGGCGGGCGGCCGCATGGCCGATGTCGTTGGCCTGTCCGGCTCTCAAGGTGCCATAGACGAATACGTGGCGCATCGTGGTTCTCCTCTTCGATTCATGTGTTGCCGTGTTGGCGTGCGACCGGTGCGCGATGGGCGCGACGTGGCGCACGCATCGGTAGACCGCGATACCGGCCCGATGGTTCGAACCGTCGGCGCGACCGGCTGCGGGCGACCGGCTGCGGGCAGCCACCCCAGGTTCGCCGGCGCCCACACAAAGTTCATTTGAACCCGGCATGATGGCCCGAAAAACCACCGCATGCGCACGCGCCGCGCCTTCTAAAATAACGGCATCGCCGCCGCGCCGCCCGAACCGTTCATGAATCCGCCCGCCTCAGCCGACGTATCGAACCCGTACGACGTCATCGACATCCCGCCGGAATTCGCGCCGACCGCCGTCCATCCGATGCGCGTGCGCGCACGGCAGGTCGATGCCGGCCGCCGCATTCCGCTGCACACGCATGCGTGGGCGCAGCTCGCGTATGCGTCGCGCGGCGTGCTGCGCGTCGCGACGACCGGCACGACGTGGATGGTGCCGCCGTCCCGCGCGATCTGGGTGCCGCCGCACGTGTCGCACGAAGTCGTGATCGTCGAAGAGGCCTACTTGCGCACGCTGTATATCGACGAGTCGATCGTGCCGGGCGGGCTCGATGCATGCCGCGTCGTCGAGGTGACGGGGCTGCTGCGCGAGCTGATCGTCGCCCTCGACGCGCGCGACCTGAGCGCCTCGCGCGAGCGCCTGCTGTGCGGGCTCGTGCTCGATGAGCTGAGTCATGCCGAACCGTTGCCGCTCGCGGTGCCAATGCCGGACGAAAAACGCCTGCGCCTGCTGTGCGAATCGGTACTCGCGCAGCCCGCGCATGCGGAGTCGCTCGAGCACTGGGCGAGCGAGGTCGGCGCGAGCACGCGCACGATCTCCCGGCTCTTCAAGCAGGAACTGGGCGTGAGCTTTTCGCAGTGGCGCCAGCAGGCGCTGCTCGCGCGGGCGATCCCGCTGCTGAACCAAGGGCGCCCGCTGTCGCACATTGCGCGCGAACTCGGCTACCAGAGCCAGAGCGCGTTCTCGGCCATGTTCCGCCGCGCATTCGGCGAAAGCCCGCGCGCGTTCATGCTGCGCGGCTACGAGCATCGAGGCCCGGAAGGCGACGTCGCGGAAAACGACACGCCGGACGACGACGGCGCGATCGACGCGGCCCGCTGATCGCTCGTTCCGCCGCGACGGACCGTCAGATCATCAGACCGGCCGCACCATGTGGCGGATCGAGCCGAGTTGCGCAAGCCGCGGCCCGGTGACCCGGTAGCCCATGCGCAGGTACAGATGCGCGGCAGGATTGTCGACGAACACGCGCAACTGCAGTTCGTGCAGCCCGCGCGCACGTGCCCAGCGATGCGACATCTCGAGCATGTAGGTCCCGGCGCCCTGCCCACGATGGCCGGCCGCGATCTGCACGTCGCGAATGTGCAGCGAATCGCCCTCCTCGGTCACGCGCAGCACGCCGATGCGCTCGCCGTCGGCTTCGAGGATGAAGTTTTCGGATTCGCGCCAGCTCGCATAGAACAGGTCGCTGCGCCACACGAGCCCATGGCGCTTGTAGTAGCCGCCCATGTTGCCGTGCGTCAACGCTTCGGCATACGGAAAATCGCCGGGCTCCGCGGGCCGGAGCTGATACAGCAGTCGCAGGTCGGTCGGATCGAGCATCGCGCAGAAGTCAGAAACGCATCCCGCCACGATAGCGCAGTCGCGTGCGGATGCAATCGCGAATTTCTCGTAGGGGCGCGGCGCGCGGTTCGGTACGCGGTATGGGGCGTCAGCGAAAGCCACAACGGACGATGCAAATGAAAAAGCCCGCACGAGGCGGGCTTCTTCATTTTCTGGCGGAGCGGACGGGACGCGCCTACATCGCGCAGGCCGCGGCTGCGCTTGCAAGCGCAGCCCTTCGAGTCCCGCCGGAAGCCGCACGGGCGGCTTCCTCCGCTCCGCGGCCACGTGCCCGCAAGCGGGCACAACGACCGAACGCACAAACAACAATGCCCGCACTAGGCGGGCATTGTTGTTTGTTTGGCGGAGCGGACGGGACTCGAACCCGCGACCCCCGGCGTGACAGGCCGGTATTCTAACCGACTGAACTACCGCTCCAGTCTTGCTGCTTGCCTGGCAGGCGTCGGTTACTTCCTGCCGGCGCGCCGTTTGTTCGAACGACGCCGAAATCTGGCGTCCCCTAGGGGATTCGAACCCCTGTACTCACCGTGAAAGGGTGATGTCCTAGGCCTCTAGACGAAGGGGACAACGTACTGCTTACATCCTTAACGAGAAAGCCCGTTCAAAAACGCTTTTTGAACGGGCTTCGTTCTGGCGGAGCGGACGGGGCTCGAACCCGCGACCCCCGGCGTGACAGGCCGGTATTCTAACCAACTGAACTACCGCTCCAGCTTTTCTGCACCACCGCCCGCAGGATCTCGTCAGGTTCCTGCACGCGTTGCGACACTTCCATGAAACGCCGCTGAATCTGGCGTCCCCTAGGGGATTCGAACCCCTGTACTCACCGTGAAAGGGTGATGTCCTAGGCCTCTAGACGAAGGGGACAACGTACTGCTTACATCTTTAATACAAAAGCCCGCTCAAAAACGTCTTGAACGGGCTTCGTTCTGGCGGAGCGGACGGGACTCGAACCCGCGACCCCCGGCGTGACAGGCCGGTATTCTAACCGACTGAACTACCGCTCCAGCTTTCTTACCCAACCCGCAGGACGTCGGTTACGTTCCTGCAAGCCTTGCGACACTTCTACGAAACGCCGCTGAATCTGGCGTCCCCTAGGGGATTCGAACCCCTGTACTCACCGTGAAAGGGTGATGTCCTAGGCCTCTAGACGAAGGGGACAAAATCTTTTCAGATTTGTCTAACTTTCGCTATTTACTTCTGCTCAACAGCGAAGGCCGAAATTCTAACTGCTTTGAATCATTTTGTGAAGCATTTATTACTACCGCTGCTTCGCAAATCAATCCAGCTTGTTCTGTTGGTGGAGGTAAGCGGGATCGAACCGCTGACCTCTTGCATGCCATGCAAGCGCTCTCCCAGCTGAGCTATACCCCCTTGCAGAACAGAAATGAGATTATATGGACCGATTCCGAACTTGTAAATACCCTTTTTACGATTCGCGCGAAATTTTTTGCGAAGCCGCCGCGCACTCATGCACGACGGCTTCGCTCTCGCCTATACGTCAAGCCAGCGCGGCCTCGATGCGCGACACCACGACGTCGCGACCGAACAGCACGAGCACCGCGTCGATCGACGGCGTGTGCGTCGTGCCCGCCACCAGCAGCCGCACCGGCATCGCGAGCTGCGGCATCTTCAGCTTGTGCGCGGCGAGCGTCGCCTTCAGCGCCGCGGACACCGCTTCCTTCGTCCAGTCGGCCGCCTTCAGTGCGGCGACGAGATCGGCCAGCGCCGGCCGCACCGCATCGGTCACGTGTTGCGCGAGCGCATCGGCGTCGGGTGCCGGCACACGGTAGAACATCGTCGCGCCTTCCGCGATCTCCTTGACCGTCGTCGCACGATCCTTCATCAGGCCGACCACCGCGTCGAGCGCGGGGCCCGTCGCGATCGCCGCGTCGTCGATGCCGAGCGCGTCGAGGAACGGCTTCGCGAGTGCGGCAAGGCGCGCGTTGTCGGCTTCCTTGATGTAGTGCGCGTTCAGCCAGCTCAGCTTGCTGTGGTCGTACTGCGCGGGCGACTTGCCGAGATGCTCGAGGTCGAACCATTCGACGAACTGTTCGCGCGAGAAGATTTCGGCATCGCCGTGCGACCAGCCGAGGCGCGCGAGATAGTTGACGACGGCCTCCGGCAGGAAGCCTGCGTCGCGGTACGCCATCACGCTCATCGCGCCATGCCGCTTGCTCATCTTCTCGCCCTGCTCGTTCAGCACGGTCGGCAGGTGCGCATAGACGGGCGGCTCGCCGCCGAGTGCGTTCAGGATGTTGATCTGGCGCGGCGTGTTGTTCACGTGGTCGTCGCCGCGGATCACGTGCGTGATGCCCATGTCCATGTCGTCCACCACCACGCAGAAGTTGTAGATCGGCGTGCCGTCCGGGCGCGCGATCACGAGGTCGTCGAGCTCCTCGTTCGAGATCTCGACACGCCCCTTCACCGCATCGTCCCACACGACCGTGCCCGTGAGCGGATTGCGAAAGCGCAGCACCGGCTTCACGCCGGCCGGCGGCTCCGGCAGCACCTTGCCGGGCTCCGGACGCCACGTGCCGTCGTAGCGCGGCTTCAGGCCGGCTTCGCGCTGACGTTCGCGCAGCGCGTCGAGTTCCTCGGCCGACATGTAGCACGGGTACGCGAGGCCCTTCTCGAGCATCTGCGCGAGCACTTCGCGATAACGGTCCATCCGCTGCATCTGGTAGATCGGGCCTTCGTCGAAATCCAGCCCGAGCCATTGCATCCCTTCGAGGATCGCATCGACCGCTTCCTGCGACGAGCGCTCGACGTCGGTATCCTCGATGCGCAGCACGAACGTGCCTTTCATCTTGCGGGCGAACGCCCACGGATAGAGTGCGGAGCGGATGTTGCCGAGGTGGATGAAGCCGGTGGGACTCGGCGCGAAGCGGGTACGGACAGGACGGGTCATAAACGGTAACTCGAACGCCTGGGGCGCATGAATGATTCGACGCGGGACGACGGCAGCCCGGACAGCAACGGAGCCGGCGACGCCCGGAACGGGAAAGAAGCCGGAATTATACTCGCGCCGGACATCGCGCCAAGCGCGCCGCTTGCTTTATGATGTGCGCGCCGCGGCCGCCAGCCGGTGCGGCGCCGGCCGCACGGAACCCGCTGCGCGGCCTCGGAAACCCTCGCAGCCGCGGGCCGTGTGACCCGCCGCCAAGCCGCCGGAGAACCATCGATGTCGTCCCCTCGTCTGTCGCGCCGCCACTTCACGATCGCGTGCGCGTCTGCCAGCCTCGCCGCCTGTACGTCCTTCGGCGACAAGTCCCGCCCCGGCACGGCCCTGCCGCCGGAGAAGCCCGTCAAGATCGGCATCGCGCTCGGCGGCGGCGCCGCGCGCGGCTTCTCGCACATCGGCGTGCTGAAGGCGCTCGAGGCGCGCGGCATTCCGATCGAGATCGTCGCCGGAACGAGCGCGGGCTCGGTGGTCGGCGCGCTCTACGCGTCGGGCATGAACGCGCTGCAGATCAACAAGATCGCCCTCGACATGGACCAGGCGGCGATCAGCGACTGGGCGCTGCCGTTCCGCTCGCGCGGCCTGCTGCAAGGCGTCGCGCTGCAGAACTTTCTGAACAAGACGCTCAACAACCGGCCGATCGAGAAGATGGCGAAGCCGCTCGGCATCGTTGCGACGGACCTGCAAAGCGGCCAGCCGATCCTGTTCCAGCAAGGCAACGCGGGGCTCGCGGTACGCGCGTCGTGCAGCGTGCCGTCGGTGTTCGAGCCGGTGAAGATCGGCAATCGCGAATATGTCGACGGCGGCCTCGTGAGCCCGGTGCCGGCGTCGTACGCGCGCAAGATGGGCGCGAGCTTCGTGATCGCGGTCGACATCTCGTCCCGGCCGGACGGCGCGCCGACCAACAACCCGATCGAGATGCTGCTGCAGACCTTCACGATCATGGGCCAGACGATCAAGACCTACGAGCTGGACAAGTACGCGGACGTCGTGATTCGCCCGAACCTCGCGGCGATGGGCGGCAGCGACTTCAACCAGCGCAACGCGGCGATCCTCGCGGGCGAGGAAGCGGTCGCGCGCATCATGCCGGAACTGCAGCGCAAGCTCGCGGCGGCGCGCGGCGTGGCCGTGGCCGCGTAGGCCGCGATGGGCGGCGTGGCCGCGGCACGCGCCGCCTGCCGGTGGCCGACGCAACGACTTCCGCCTCGCCGTCGGCGCCGCGCCAAAGCAAAAAACCCTGCCGCCTTTCGGTGACAGGGTTTGTCGTCCGCCCGCGCGACCGGCAAACGTCAGTTGTTGCCGTTCGCCGAATCGTCGCCGATCGTCGCGCGCACGCGCTGACGCAGGTCTTCGGGCTTCATCGGGAATTCCGATTCGAGCCGGCGCGCGCCGGTGAAACGCTTTTCCCAGTAGCCGCTGTCGAGATCGTCGACGCGGACCGTGCTGCCCGTCGACGGCGAATGCACGAACTTGTTGTCGCCGATGTAGATGCCGACGTGCGAGAACGTGCGGCGCATCGTGTTGAAGAACACGAGATCGCCCGGCTTCAGGTTGCTCATGCTCACCTTCTCGCCGACGCGGCTCATTTCTTCCGCGCGACGCGGCAGCGACATGCCGAGCGTGTCCTGGAACACGTAGCGCACGAAGCCGCTGCAGTCGAGTCCCGAATCCGGCGAGTTGCCGCCCCAGCGATACCGCACGCCGATCATGTTCAGCGCGCCGACGACCACGTCGCCCGCCTTGCCCGCCATGCCGGCGAGGAACGACTTCGCGCCGCCGCTCGACGGCTGCGCGCTGGTCTGCTGGAGGGATGAGCCCGACCCGATCTGAGTCGAATTGCTGACATTCTGATTAAAACTGCTGACTTCGTCGGCGAACGCGCCGGGTGCTGCTGCGAACAGGGCGCCGATGAACAGCCCGGCGATGGTGCGCGCGCATGCCTGGGTCAGGGATCGATGCTGCATTGGTCGATGGAATATGCTTAAAAATCAGCTGATTGGCGGAAAATTTCGGTCGATACTAGCCAGCGCGTAATCGTTTGTCAAAACAAATTAATAAATACAATCGAGATGGTCAGACCATTGGACGCCTATCACGCTTTCCAGACTGCTTTCAACAGCTTTTGTGTGTAAGGATGTGACGGTCTGGTGAAGATGTCGGACACCTCCCCCGACTCGACGACGGCGCCGTCCTGCATCACCGCGACGCGGTGCGCCATCGCGCCGATCACCTCCAGGTCGTGGCTGATGAACACGTAGCCGAGGTTGTATTTCTGTTGCAAATTCGCGAGCAGCTTCAGCACCTGCTGCTGGATCGACACGTCGAGCGCCGACGTCGGCTCGTCGAGGATCAGGATGCGCGGCTCCAGCACCAGTGCGCGCGCGATCGCGATCCGCTGGCGCTGGCCGCCCGAGAATTCGTGCGGATAGCGGTGTAGCACCGTGCGGTCCAGGCCGACTTCCCGCAGCACCGCGAGCGACTTCGCGCGGCGCGCGTCGGGCGTCATGTCCGGGCGATGCAGCTCGAGCCCCTCGCCGACGATCCGCTCGATCGTGTGACGCGGCGAAAGCGAGCTGAATGGGTCCTGAAAGACCACCTGCATGTTCGAGCGCAGCGTGGTCTGTTCGCGGCCGCGATAGGTCGACAGCGCGCGCCCCTGGAATTCGATCTCGCCGCCGGCCGTCTTCTGCAGCCCGAGCAGCGCCATCGCGAGCGTCGACTTCCCCGATCCCGATTCGCCGACGATGCCGAGCGTTTCGCCCTGCCGCACCGACACCGACACGTCGGCCACGGCCGTCACCGGCACCGTGCCGAACCAGCCCGCGAAGCCCGGCCGCTTGCGCGCGAACTGCACGCTCACGTGGCGCGCGTCGAGCACGACGGGTGCGATCGGCATCACCGGCGTGACCGCGCGTTGCGGCCGGCTGTTCAGCAGCCGCTGCGTATACGGATGCTCGGGCGCCGCGAAGATCCGCTCGACAGGCCCGCTCTCGACGAGCCGGCCATGCTCCATCACCGCGACCCGCTGCGCGAAGTGCCGCACGAGATTCAGGTCGTGCGTGATCAGCAGGATCGCCATCCCGCGCTTTTCCGCCTCGTCGCGCTGCAGCTCCAGCAGCAGGTTGACGATCTGCGCGCGGATCGTCACGTCGAGCGCGGTGGTCGGCTCGTCCGCGAGCAGCAGGCGCGGCCGGCACGCGAGCGCCATCGCGATCATCGCGCGCTGCCGCTGGCCGCCCGACAACTGGTGCGGGTAGCTGTCGACGCGCTTCTCCGGCTCCGCGATGCCGGTGCGCGCGAGCAACGCAATCGCCCGCTTGCGCGCCTCCACGGCCGATACGCCGTCGTGCAGCACGATCGTCTCGCCGATCTGCACGCCGATCGTATACAGCGGATTGAGCGCCGTCATCGGTTCCTGGAAGATCATCGCGATGTCCGAGCCGCGCAGCCCGCGCATCTCGCGCTCGCTCTTGGCCGTCAGGTCCTGCCCGGCGAAACGGATCGCGCCCGTGACTTCGGCATCGCGCAGCAGCCGCAGGATCGACAGCGCGGTCACGCTCTTGCCCGACCCCGATTCGCCGACAAGCGCGACCCGCTCGCCACGCCCGATCGCGAGCGTCACGTCGTCCACCGCGACCGTGTCGCCGAAGCGCACATGCAGATGCTCGAGCGACAGCAGCGGCTCGTGCTGCGTCGATACGGTCGACTCGCTCATCGCTGCCCTCCCGCCGCGCGCACCGAATCGGCGATCCGCGTGTCGAGCGCGTTGCGCAGCGCGTCGCCCATGAAGGTCAGCAGCAGCAGCGTCGCGACCAGCACGCCGAACGTCGACAGCGAGATCCACCACGCGTCGAGGTTGCCCTTGCCCTGCGCGAGCAGCTCGCCGAGGCTCGGCGTCGGCGGTGGCACGCCGAGCCCGAGGAAATCGAGGCTGGTGAGCGCGAGGATCGAGCCGCTCATCCGGAACGGCAGGAACGTGATCACCGGCGTGAGGCTGTTCGGCAACACGTGGCGCCAGATGATCTGCCAATTCGTGAGCCCCATCGCGCGGGCCGCGCGCACGTAGTCCTGCGTGCGGTTGCGCAGGAACTCGGCGCGCACGTAGTCGGCGAGCCCGATCCAGCCGAACAGCGACAGCAGCACGATCAGCAGCAGGAAGCTCGGCTCGAAGATCGACGCGAAGATGATCAGCAGGTACAGCTCCGGCAGCGAGCTCCAGATCTCGATCAGCCGCTGCCCGACGATGTCGATGCGTCCGCCGAAGAAGCCTTGCACCGCGCCCGCGGCGATCCCGAGCAGCGTGCCGATCACGGTCAGGATCAGCCCGAACTCGACCGAGATGCGGAACCCGTACACGAGCCGCGCAAGCAGGTCGCGGCCCTGCGCATCGGTGCCGAGCCAGTTCTCCCGCGACGGCGGCGCCGGGTTCGGCACGTTCGAGAAGTAGTTCAGCGTGTCGTAGTAGTAACGGTTCGGCGGATAGACGACGAAGTTGCCGGGCGCCTCGAGCCGCTTGCGCACATACGGATCGAGATAGTCGGCCGGCGTCGGGAAATCGCCGCCGAAGGTGGTCTCCGGGTACGCATGGAACATCGGGAAATAGGTCTGCCCGTCGTAGCGCACGACGAGCGGCTTGTCGTTGGACCACAGCGGCGCCGCGAGGCTCGCGGCAAAGGCGACGACGAAGATCACGAAGCTCCAGTAGCCGAGGCGCTGCTGCCTGAAGCGCTGCCACACACGGCGGGCCGGCGACGGCGACACGCGCGCACGCGCGGCGTCGATACGGGGGGATGCGACGGCCCGGTTCATCGCGCGCCTCGCCCGCTGGCGCCGGGCATGCGAATGGCTCGTTTCATGTCAGCGCTCCAGGTTGTCGAATTGAATGCGCGGATCGACCCACACATAGCAAAGATCGGAAATCAGCTTGGTCGCGAGCCCGATCAGCGTGAACAGGTACAGCGTGCCGAGCACGACCGGGTAATCGCGCCGCACGACCGACTCGTACGACAGCAGCCCGAGGCCGTCGAGCGAGAACAGCGTCTCGATCAGCAGGCTGCCGGTGAAGAACGCGCCGATGAACGCGGCCGGAAAGCCGACGATCAGCGGCAGCATCGCATTGCGGAACACGTGCTTCCACAGCACGCTGCGCTCGGAGAGCCCCTTCGCGCGCGCGGTGAGCACGTATTGCCGGCGGATCTGGTCGAGGAACGCGTTCTTCGTGAGCATCGTGACGACCGCGAAGCTGCCGACGACCGACGCGGTGATCGGCAGCGCGATGTGCCACAAATAGTCGAGCACCTTGCCGACGAGCGACAGCTGCGCGAAGTTGTCCGACGTGAGGCCGCGCAGCGGAAAGAGCTGCCAGAACGAGCCGCCGCCGAACAGCACGAGCAGCAGCACGCCGAGCACGAAACCCGGAATCGCATAGCCGACCAGCACGACGAGGCTCGTCGCGACGTCGAACGGCGAACCGTTGCGCACGGCCTTCGCGATGCCGAGCGGCACCGAGATCAGGTACGTGAGGAAGAACGTCCACAGCCCGATGCTGATCGACACGGGCAGCTTCTGCACGACCAGCGACCAGACGCTTTGATGGCGAAAGTAGCTTTCGCCGAGATCGAAGCGCGCGAAGCGCTTCAGCATCAGCCAGTAGCGTTCAAGCGGCGGCTTGTCGAACCCGTACAGCGCCTTGAGCTGCGCGAGCTGCTGCGCGTCGACGCCGGTGTGCGCGCGCATTCCGAACGGCGTCGCGCCCTGCTCGGTCGCGCCCTTGCGCAATTCCTGCACGGCCTGCTCGACCGGGCCGCCCGGCACGAACTGGATCACCGCGAACGTGAGCGTCAGCACGCCGACGAGCGTCGGGATCATCAACAGCAGGCGTTTGAGGATGTAGCTCCACATAGGGCGTCGACTCGTGATCGGTGGCGGGTTGGATGAAGGGCCGGCGCGGCTCAGTGATCGGGCTTCGCCCACCAGGTCGACACGATCCAGCCCTCGGCCGAATAGTACAGCGGCAGCGTCTGGGGATAAGCGAGCGTGCGCTTGTACGCGACGCGGTGCGTCGTGCTGTACCACTGCGGAACCGCGTAGTAGCCGTGCATCAGCACGCGGTCGAGCGCGTGCGTCGCGTCGAGCAATTCCTCGCGCGTCTGCGCGGTGCCCAGCGCGTGCAGCAACGCGTCGACGGCCGGCGATTTCAGCCCGATGAGATTGTCGGAGCCCGGCTCGTCGGCGAACTTGCTCGCGTAACGCGAGTATTGCTCGGCGCCCGGCACCTGCACGCCCGGCAGGCGGATCGTCGTCATGTCGTAGTCGAACGCATCGAGGCGCTTTTGCAGCAGCGCGTAATCGGCCGTGCGAAACCGCACGTCGATGCCCAGCTTCGCGAGGTTGCGCTGGTACGCGGTCACGACGCCTTCCATCGCGCCACCCGCATCGTCGAGGATCTCGAAAGCGAACGGCTCGCCCTTCGCATTGCGCAGCGCGCCGTCGCGATAGGTCCAGCCGGCCTGTGCGAGCAGCGCGCGCGCCTTCAGCAGGTTCGCGCGCAGCGAGCCCGGCGGATTCGTGTTCGGCTGCGTGACCATCGGGCCGAACACCGCCGGATCGAGTTGCGCACGCAGCGGCTCCAGCAGCTTCAGCTCGCCCTCGCCCGGCGCACCGGTCGCCTGCAGGTCGGTGTCGGCGAAATAACTGTTGAGGCGCGTGTAGGCGCTGTAGAACAGCTGACGGTTCAGCCATTCGAAGTCGAACGCGAGGTCGAGCGCCTGACGCACGCGCACGTCGCGAAACAGCGGCCGGCGCAGGTTCATGAAGAAGCCCTGCATGCCGGCGCCGTTATGCTGGCGGAATTCGCGCTTGACCAGTTCGCCGCTGTCGAAACGCTTGCCGACGTCGCGTCGCGCCCAGTTGCGCGCGACGTACTCGACGAGCACGTCGTATTCGCCAGCCTTGAACGCCTCGAGCCGCGCGACGCCGTCGCCGTACAGCTTGTAGACGATCCGCTCGAAGTTGTTGGTGCCGACTCGCACCGGCAGGTCGGCGCCCCAGTACGCGGGGTTGCGCCGGTAGGTGATCGTGCGGCCGTTGTCGTAATGGTCGATCACGTACGGGCCGCTGCCGATCGGCTGCTCGAACGCGAGTTGGTCGAACGGGATGCGCGAGCCGTCCGCGCGCAATCCCCACTTGCGCGAGAACACCGGCACGCCGCCGGCGATCAGCGGCAACTCGCGGTTCGCGCTGTGGAATTCGAAGCGCACGGTCGCGGGATCGACCACCACGGCCTTCGTAATTTCGGCGAAGTACGCGCCGAACTGCGGTGCGGCCCGTTTGCTCTTCAACGTGTCGAACGAAAACTTGACGTCGTCCGCCGTGACGCGATCGCCGTTCGAGAAACGCGCGCGCGGATTCAGGTGGAACGTGACCGAACGGCGATCCAGCGCGACGTCGATGTCGTCGGCCAGCAGCCCGTAGGCGGACGCCGGTTCGTCGGAGCTGCCGGTCGCGAGGCTCTCGAACAGCATGTCGATGCCGGGCGCGGTGTTGCCGCGCATCGTGAACGGATTGAACTTGTCGAACGACGTCAGCCGGCTCGGGTTCGCGAGCACGAGCGTGCCGCCCTTCGGCGCGTCGGGATTCACGTAGTCGAAATGCTTGAAGCCCGGCGGATACTTCGGCTCGCCGTACTGTGCAATCGCATAGGCCGCGTGCGCGGCCGGCGCGGCCAGCGCCAGCACCGCGGCCACGCGGCCGGCGGCCCGCAGCGCGCCGAGGCAGGCGCGCGCGGCGGCGGCCCGGGGCGAACCCTTCGTCATAGAGGCCCTGTCGTCGAATGAGGGTAGTAACGTGGAGCGATTCTACCCATTCAATCCGTCGGGCCAAAAGAAAACCGCCACGCGGGCGGTTTCCTCACGAGCCGTTGTCGCGCGCGCGGCACGCACGCGCGACCGGTCGATCAGCGCCAGCCGTTGTGGCGGCCGTGATCCCAGTGACCGCGATCGCCGCCCCAGCCGCGACCATGGTGGCGATACCACTCGTCGCGGCCCCAGTAGCGGCGGCCGTCCCAGTAGCGGTCGCCGTGCCAGCCGATCACGATCGCCGGCGCCGGCCCGTACACGGGCGCCGGTGCGTAGACGGGCGCCGGTGCGTAGACGGGCGCCGGCTGGTAGACGACCGGCGGAGGCGGCGGCGCATACACGGGCGCGGGCGCGACGTAGACCGGTGCCGGCACGCCGACGTTGATCCCGACATTGACTCCCGCCATTGCTGCGCCCGACACGAGCAAGGCCGTCATACCGGTCATGAGCGAGGCAACACGCAAAGTCTTCATGGATTCCTCTTCTGGTTGTGTCATGTGTGATTCGACTATAGCGGCAAGCGCCCTCCCCGCATATTTCAAGTTTGTAAGAACTGATGCGCGGCATCGCAACGGGAAGCCCGCGCTAACGTCTTGTAACAATCGGCGCCCGGCGCCAGCCTTTCCCGAAACGCCTTTCAACCTGCGCCGCGGCCCGCGTCAAGCGGCGCCGCGCCCGTGTCGAACCGGAAGCCGAATCGCGCCACCGTTTCGATCCGCGCGGAAAACGCATGCGCGGCCAGCTTGCGCCGCAACCGTACGACGAGCGCATTGACCGTTTCAGGCTCGATGTCCGCATCGCCCCACGCATAACGGAGCACGGCGTCGCGCCCGACCGGCCGCCCGGCTTCGCGCAGCAGGCATTCGACCACGCGAAATTCCCGCGCGCTGAGCGCGAGCCGCCGGCCACGCTCGTCGAGGGCGCGCGTCGCCGTGTCGAGCCGGATCGATTCACGCGTCGCGATGACGCCCGCGCGGCGCCACAGCGCGTGCAGCCGCTCGTGCAATTCGACGAACGAGCACGGATGGGCCAGGCACACGTCGCAGCCCGCGTTCAGCATCTGCGCGCGCTGGGCGGACGTGGTGCCGGCAACGATCGCGGCAATCGCCGCGCTGCCCGCCGACGCGGCGAGCGGCGGCAATCCGTCGAGAAGCGCCGGCGCGGAAGCGCCATCGGTCGCGACGATCACGATTGCGTCGAACCGATCCTGCGTCGCCGCGAAACAACCGTCGCGCCATTCGTCGACGCGCTCGACGCCGTGCATGCTTTCCCGGAACGCCTTGTCGAGCCGCGACGCGTCCGGCGTCGGCGGCGCAATCAGCAGGATGCGCATCGATCGGCCTCCTCCGTCACGCGAGCGAACGCGGCCAGCATTCGACCGTGATCGCCGCACCGGCCGGCTGCGCACCGCCGATCCGCAGCGCGAAACCGTGCACGCGCATCACCGCCGACACGATGCTCAACCCCAGCCCCGAGCCGTTCACGTGGCGCGTGCGCTCGCCACGATAGAAGCGTTCGAGCACCGCGTTGCGCTCGCCGGGCGGGATGCCGGGCCCGGTGTCCTCGAACCGGACGAGCGGCCCGTGCGACGTCGTCTGGAGCACGACGCGCACGCGGCCGCCGGGCGGCGTGAACTTGATCGCGTTGTCCGCGAGATTGCTGAACGCCTCGAACAGCAACGCACGGTCGCCATGGATGCCGTCGACCGCGGCCGCATCGAGCTCGAACGACACGTCGACCGCCTCGGCCAGCGGCTCGTAAAGCTCGCACACGTCGCGCAGCAAGGCCGCGACGTCGACCTCGGCAAAACCGCCACGCCGGCTCAGCGTGCCGATCTCGGAGATGCGCAGCATCGCGCGAAAACGTTCGAGCAGCCGGTCGGTTTCGTCGCGCGCCGACGCCAGCAGCGTCGCCGACGCGGGATCGTGTGCGCAGAACGGCTGGTCGGCGAGCCGCGCCAGCATCGTATGCACGCGTGCGAGCGGCGTGCGCAGGTCGTGCGCGATCCCGTCGCAGGTATGGCGCACCTCGCCCATCAGCCGCTCGACTTCGTCGAGCATGTGGTTCACGAGATGCGCGAGCAGATCGAGTTCGTCATAGCCGCCGACCGGCAGCCGCTTGCCGAGATCGCCCTCGGCGATCTGCCGCGTGACGCGCCGGATCTCGGCGACGCGGCGCATCTGCCGCATGCCGAGCATGCTGCCGCCCGCGACGCCCGCGATCAGGATCGTCACGCCGCCGATCACGAGCCCGCGAATCGCGACGTCGCGGATCTGGATGAAATGCGACAGGTCGCGCGCGACGACCAGCGTCATCCCGTTGTCGCGGCGCACCGCCATCGCGCGCGTGATCGGCGACGATTGGCCGTCGAGCGGCGCGAGCGTGCGGTTCAGCGTCCGGCCGTGGCGATCGGTGCACAGCCCGGGCGGCGTCGCGATGTCGCCGGCCACGCGGCGCCCGCTCGAGTCGAACAGCCCGTAGAAATTCGTATGCATGTGCTCGTGCTCAAGCCGCCGATGGATCGCGAGCGGCAGCTCGGCATCGGGAATCGAATCGAAATAGATCAGTTGCCACGCGAGCACCTCGTCGGTGTCGTGTGTCATCGTGTGCGTCGCGGCCACGCTGATCACGCCCGCGAGCAGCAGCAGCGACACCGAGAAGATCGCCGCGTACGCGCACAGCCAGCGAAACGTCGTCGTATGCCAGCGGCGCGTGAAATTCGCCGCGCGGGCTGCGTCCATCCGTGCCTCCGTCAAGCGAGCATGTAGCCCGATCCGCGCACCGTCTGGATCATCGGGTTCGCGCCGGGCGGATCGATCTTCTTGCGCAGCCGCCCCATGTGAACGTCGATCAGGTTGGTACCGGGATCGAAGTGATAGCCCCACACGGCCTCGAACAGCATCGTGCGCGTGATCGTCTGTCCCGCGTTGCGCATCATGAACTCGAGCACGCGGAACTCGGTCGGCAGCAGCGGAATCTCGTCGGCGCCGCGGCGCGCGCAGCGCGAAATGAGGTCGAGCTCGAGCGCGCCGACCTTCAGCAGCGTCTGCTGCGGCACGCCCGATGCCTGCCGGCGGCGCAGCAGCACTTCGATGCGCGCGCTCAGTTCGCCGGAATCGAATGGCTTCGTCAGGTAATCGTCGCCGCCCGCACGCAGACCGCGAATGCGCTCGTCGACGTCGCCGAGCGCGCTCAGCATCAGCACCGGCGTATCGATGCCGACCGTGCGCATCGCGGTCACGATCGCGAGACCGTCCGCCCCCGGCAGCATCCGGTCGAGCGTGATCGCGTCGTACGATGCGCTCATCGCACGCATCATCCCTTCGCGGCCGTTGTCGATCCAGTCGACCTCGAAGCCGCGTGCGGTCAGCTCGCCGACGATTTCGTTCGCGGTGACCGCATCGTCCTCGACCGTCAGTACTCGCATGGTTGCCCTCGCAATGAACGTCAAGACGGGCGCGCACGATGCGCCCGTCGCTATCGTAAGCGCCGCGATCGCCGCGCAGCGCCAGATGAAAATAGCTTCATCCTGCGTCGCGGCGCGCGCCTGTGAAACATGTTTCATCCGTGCGTCGGCCGCGCTGCGGCCGGGGCCGCCTACGCTGACGTCATGCGGCATCGGGCCGCGAAACCAGGAGCTACCGGATGAAACTGTCGACCACCGTCGCCTGCATGCTGCTCGCATGCGCGAGCACCGCCGCATTCGCGGGGCCGCACCTCACCCCGCAGGAATGCAACGCGTACCCGTTCGTGCACACGGGCAGCGACGTCACGCGTGCGGACCTCGTGCGCGAGCTGACCGAACTCGAACAGGTCGGCTACGATCCCGCCCATGCCAGCCCGTATTACCCCGACGATCTCGACGGCGCGAAGCATCGGCTCGCCGCCGAGTACCGCGCCGACTGCGCGCATGCGCTGACGGCCGACGCCGGCCCGCGACGCTGACCGCACTGCCCGACGCGACGCGACGCGGCAGCGGGAAAAAACGAAAAGGCGGCACGTGCCGCCTTTTCTTCATGAACGCGCATGGTGGTGAACCCGATGCGCCGCGCTGCCGCTCAACGCGACATCATGTTCATGCTCACGTTGTGCATCACCCACAGCGTGCCGACGATCAGGATCGCGGCGGTCAGCACCGTATAGCTGAACGCCATCACGTTCCAGCGCTGGCCCGACGAGCCGTTCATGTGCAGGAAGTACACGAGGTGCACGACGATCTGCACGAACGCGAGCACGGCGAGCCCGATCAGCGACGCATGCGGCGACAGCACGCCGCCCATCACGAGGCCGAACGACGCGGCCGTGAGCAGCACCGACAGGATGAAACCGGCGACGTAGCCGCCGACACTGCCGTGCCCTTCTTCGAGTTGAGACGAATGCGAATGGGCCATTTAGATCACGCTCGCGAGATAGACAAAGGAAAACACGCAGATCCACACGATGTCGAGGAAGTGCCAGAACAGGCTCAGGCACGTCAGGCGTCGCAGGTCGCGATCGGTCAGGTCGCCGCCGCGCAACACGATCTGCGCGGCCAGCACGATCATCCACAAGAGACCTGCCGTCACGTGCAGCCCGTGCGTGCCGACCAGCGTGAAGAACGCCGACAGGAACGCGCTGCGCTGCGGGCCGGCGCCTTCCGCGATCAGGTGCGAGAACTCCCGCAGTTCCATCGCGAGAAACGCCGCGCCGAGCACGAACGTCACCGCGAGCCATGCGAGCAGCGCACCGCGCCGCTGCTTGTACGCCGCGAGCATCGCGAAACCGTACGTGATGCTCGACAGCAGCAGTGCGGCGGTTTCCACCGCGACGCCCGGAATGTCGAACAGCTCTTTCGCGGTCTGCCCGCCCGCGTACTGGTGGCCGAGCACCGCGAACGTCGCGAACAGCGCCGCGAAGATCACGCAGTCGGTCATCAGGTACAGCCAGAAACCGAACACCGAATGCGACGGCGGATGGTCGTCGTGCTCGAGCAGGGTTGCGCTCAAGGTTTTCTGCAACATCAGTTGGCCTCCAGTTCCACGTCGTCGACGCGCGCGGCCGTGCGCTTCGTCGGCTGCTTGTCTTCGGTCTTGCGCACCGTCGACGCAGGGATGTAATAGCCGTCGTTATCGCGCGAGCTGTAGATCACGAGCGTCGCGATGATTCCGACGAGCCCGCCGATCGCCATCCACCAGATGTGCCACACCAGCGCGAAGCCGAGCACCAGGCTGAAGACCGCGATCACGAGGCCCGCGCAGGTATTCGACGGCATGTGGATGTCGCGAATCGCTGCCGGGTTCGGCCGGCCTTCGCCGCGCGCCTTCATGTCCGCATACGCGTCGAGCGTGCGCACCTGCGGGATCACCGCGAAGTTGTAGTCGGCCGGCGGCGACGACGTCGCCCACTCCAGCGTGCGGCCGCCCCACGGGTCGCCCGTCGTGTCGCGGTACTCGGGCAGATGGCGGTTGCGGATGCTGACCACCAGCTGCAGCAGCTGGCACGCGATGCCGATCGCGATCAGCACGGCGCCGAACGCGGCGACCAGCAGCCACGGATGCCAGGCCGGGTTGTCGTAATGGTTCAGGCGGCGCGTCATGCCCATGAAGCCGAGCACGTAGAGCGGCACGAACGCGACGTAGAAGCCGACCTGCCAGAACCAGAACGCGGCCTTGCCGAGCTTCTCGTTCAGCTTGAAGCCGAACGCCTTCGGGAACCAGTAGTTGAAGCCCGCGAGATAGCCGAACAGCACGCCGCCGATGATCACGTTGTGGAAGTGCGCGATCAGGAACAGGCTGTTGTGCAGCACGAAGTCGGCGCCGGGAATGGCCATCATCACGCCGGTCATGCCGCCGAGCGTGAACGTGACCATGAAGCCGATCGTCCACAGCACCGGCGTCGTGAATTCGATCCGGCCGCGGTACATCGTGAACAGCCAGTTGAACACCTTCACGCCGGTCGGAATCGCGATGATCATCGTCATGATCCCGAAAAACGCGTTCACGTTCGCGCCCGAGCCCATCGTGAAGAAGTGATGCAGCCACACGAGGAACGACAGCACCATGATCGCGCAGGTCGCGTACACCATCGTCTTGTAGCCGAACAGCGGCTTCTTCGCGAACGTCGCGATGACTTCCGAGAAGATCCCGAACGCCGGCAGGATCAGGATGTACACCTCCGGATGGCCCCACGCCCAGATCAGGTTCAGGTACAGCATCGCGTTGCCGCCGGCGTCGTTCGTGAAGAAGTGCATGCCGAGGTAACGGTCGAGGCCGAGCAGCGCGAGCGTCGCGGTCAGGATCGGGAACGACGCCATGATCAGCACGTTCGTGCAGAGCGCCGTCCACGTGAACACCGGCATCTTCAACAGCGTCATGCCGGGCGCGCGCATCTTGATGATCGTCACGAAGAAGTTCACGCCGGTCAGCAGCGTGCCGACGCCGGAGATCTGCAGCGCCCACAGATAGTAGTCGACCCCTACCCCCGGACTGAACTGCAGCTCCGACAGCGGCGGGTACGCGAGCCAGCCCGTCTGCGCGAATTCGCCGATCACGAGCGACAGGTTGATCAGGATCGCGCTGACCGCCGTCATCCAGAACGACAGCGAGTTGATGAACGGGAACGCGACGTCGCGCGCACCGATCTGCAGCGGCACGATGAGGTTCATCAGGCCGACCATGAACACCATCGCCATGAAGAAGATCATGATCACGCCGTGTGCCGTGAAGATCTGGTCATAGTGGTGCGGCGGCAGATAGCCGGGCGCGTTGTACGCGAGCGCGAGCTGCATGCGCATCATGATCGCGTCGGCGAAGCCGCGCAGCAGCATGATCAGCGCGACGATGATGTACATCACCCCGAGTCTCTTGTGGTCGACCGTGGTCAGCCATTCCGTCCACAGCCATTTCCATCGGCCGGTGATCGTCAGCGCGGCGAGAATGCCCAGCACGACCAGCCCCATGAAGGCGCCGGCCCCCATGATGATGGGCTGATCGAACGGGATCGCCGAAAGTGTGAGTTTGCCGAACATGCGTTACCCCTTCGTGCCGCAGGCGGCGTCCTTCAGGTCGAGGACGTGGCCATCGTTGTATTTCGCGATGATGTTGTGGAAGAGCCGCGGATCGACCGACGAGAAGTAGCGCACCGGCGCCTTCTCGCTCGGCTGCGCGACGCTGCCGTATACGGTCGCGTCGAGCCGGTCCGGCGACGCCTTCACCTTCTGCACCCATGCATCGAACTGCTCGCGCGGCTCGGCGAGCGTGCGGAACTTCATGTCCGAGAAACCGCGGCCGCTGAAGTTGGCGGACGTGCCCGCGTAATTGCCGGCCTCGTCGGCGATCAGGTGCAGGCGCGTCTGCATGCCGGCCATCGCGTAGACCTGGCCGCCGAGCTGCGGGATGAAGAACGAGTTCATCACCGAATCCGACGTGATGCGGAAGTTCACCGGCGTGCCGACCGGAATCGCGAGCTGGTTCACCGACGCGATGCCGAGCTCGGGATAGATGAACAGCCACTTCCAGTCGAGCGCGACCACCTCGACGTCGATCGGCTTCACCGCCGATTCGAGCGGCTTGTACGGATCGAGCTCATGCGTGGTCTTCCACGTGAGCACGCCGAGGAACAGGATGATCAGCGTCGGCACCGTCCAGATCACGACTTCGATCGCGGTCGAGTGCGACCAGTTCGGCGCGTAGGCGGCGTTGCGGTTCGACGCGCGGTAACGCCACGCGAACCACAGCGTGAGCAGGATCACCGGCACGACGACGATCAGCATCGCCCACGTGGACGTCGCGATCAGCGCCTTTTCGGCCGCCCCCACGCTTCCTTTCGGATTCAGTACATCTAAATTACAACCTGACAGGCTCAATGCCGCGCCCATTGAAAGCAGCGCCGACCAGCCTCTTGAAGCTCTTCTTTTCATCACACAGCCCGAGGGTCATTGAATCCGTTTGCGTATGCCCGATGCGCATTCGATTCACGAAATTGGCCGAATCATACGTCGCGCGAGTGTGATGAAAAACCGGCGCATGCGGCAAATCATCATTGCAAAATCTGCCGTGAGTCACATTGTCGCGGGGCAATTTCACGCAGCCGCAAGCGCGCCCGGCACTTGCCGTGCCGGGCCGCGATGGATGCGTGCGCAACGATGCGTCGCCGCTCGACGCGGCTCGTTTGCGCGGGACGGCCCGGTGTGCCGCGCGCTCAGTCGTGCGTCGACGCCATGTACGACGGCAACGCCAGCGCGGGGCCATCCCCTGCCGGCACCTTCGAATGACTGGCTTCCTGGATCAGCTTGCCGACGGTCGGATCGATTGCATCGGTGAACGGCTTCGGATCGATGCCGACCGCCAGCACGATCAGTGCGAGCGACGCGAACATCACGATCTCGCGGCGGTTCAGGTCCGCGAGCTTCGCGATCCGCTGGTTCGCGACCTTGCCGAACACCACGCGCTTGAGCATCCACAGCGTGTACGACGCGCTGAGGATCAGCGTGAGCGCCGCGATCGCGCCGATCCAGAAGTTGAAGCGGATCGCGCCCATGATCACCATGAACTCGCCGACAAACCCCGACGTGCCCGGCAGCCCGACGTTGGCCATCGCGAACAGCAGCGTGAAGGTCGCGAAACGCGGCATCACCCCGGCCACGCCGCCGTATGCGGCGATCTCGCGCTGCCGGGTGCGGTCCACGAGCACGTTCACGCACAACAGCATCGCGCCCGCCACGAAGCCGTACGACACGAGCTGCACGATCGCGCCTTCGACGCCGATCCGGTTGAACAGGAACAGCCCGAGCGTGACGATCCCCATGTGCGCGACCGTCGAATACGCGAGCAGCTTGCCGAGATCGGTCTGTGCGAGCGCAATCAGGCTCGCGTAGACGATCGCGAACAGCGACAGCGCGATCACGGCCGGCGCGAAGAAATGGCTCGCGTCGGGCGTGATCGGCAGCGCGAAGCGCAGGAACCCGTACCCGCCGAGCTTGAGCATCGCGAGCATCAGCGCGGCGCCCGTGGGGCCGTCGGTGTACACGTCGCTCAGCCACGTGTGGACCGGCCACATCGGCACCTTGACCGCGAACGCGGCGAAAAAGCCGAGGAACACCAGCAACTGCGGCGCGAAGCCGAGCTGCAACGTGCGCCACACGGCCATGTCGAACGTATGCGACTGCGCGTACAGGTACAGCATCGCCATCAGCAGCAACAGCGAGCCGGCGAACGAGATGAAGAAGAACTTCACGGCCGCATACACGCGGCGCTCGCGCCCCCACGTACCGATCAGCAGGTACAACGGAATCAGCGTCGCCTCGAAGAAGATGAAGAACAGCAGCCCGTCCTGCGCGACGAACACGCCGACCATCAGCCCCGACAGGATCAGGAACGACGCGTAGTACTGCGCGACGCGAACCGTGACCGATTCCCACGATGCCACCACTACCACGAGCGTCGTGAACGCGGTCAGCACGACGAGCCAGAGCGACGCGCCGTCGATGCCGACCCGCCATCCGGCATTGAATGCCGCGAGCCAGTCGCGTCTTTCGACGAACTGCATCGCCGCGGAATGCGCGTCGAAACCGGCCATCAGCGGAACGACGGCCGCCAGCCCGGCAATCGCGCCGACCAGCGCGATCAGTCGTATCCGGCGGAAATGCTGGTCGGAACCGGCGCGCAGCAGCCCCGCGCCGAACAGTATCGGAACCCAGATGGCCAGGCTCAGGAAGGGGAAATCATGCATGTCAACAACGCCTTGAGGAGGTCGCGCCTTGCATCGGGGACAGGCGCGACGAAAGGAACGAAATCAAATCGACAGGTAGATTTCGTGAATCGCCAATGTTGGCTAAATGTAAAGCGGCATCACCGGAAAACTTGACGCCGCTCAAACGCGATCGGGTTAACCAGCATAAGGCGATTGATTATTTTCTGCAGCGCAGCAGAGCACTGTTTTTCGCCTTCTGCGTAATATACTGATTTATATGGGTAATTTTTTGTATTATCCAAGGCGATGTGCCGCGAGAATAGACGCAGCGCCGCATTTTTGACATCAACCGGTCATTTCGAGGGGTTGGAGCGACAAGATCGATGTCTCGCGGCGCGGCGATCGCGTGGGGCAGTCTGCCTTACACGAATTCTTTCATTTTTATTTCATTTGATCTCGTGCAGTGCAGCCCGGACGAAGCGTTGTCCTCGCCCGCCTCTTTCGCGCGATCGCGCCGCTCACGCCGACGGACTCACGCGATCCCATATCCGCACCATTTCGTCCCCTTCGGCTTACATCAGCTTGACTGAGGTGTCCGGAAGAACGGGAGAAGGCCATGGAGACAAACGCGACAGTTGCTGCGCCACCGAGCCCAGTGACCGCAGCCACGGCGCTTGCGCAATCGACGAGCCGTCGGCTTGTAGCCCGTCGATGAAAGCTCACTCGCTTCGAGGTTCATCGACATATTGCCGGCAACGCGATCAGCCGCGGCGGTGGCGAGCACTTGCGCACGCACCGGCCTTAATCGGCAGGACATGCAAATACCTTGAACAATTTGCGCCACCGGTCACTTAAACTAAATTATTAAATCAAAAAAGTAAACTATTACAGCAATCCACCAATATTAATAACGATAAAAACATTTCAGCTCGACGCTTGACAATGTCTGACGAAATATCCTTTGCGTTAACATGGCCGCTACATAGAATAAATTTGCCCGATAGATTCACCACGAATCGAAAGGCAGCACAATTACATCAAGGCCGATAGCTTCATTCGTTAATTGTGACTTTCATTAATCAAGAGAAATGGAGATTGATATGAGCACGCAAGCCGCACACTCCGAAAATGACCTCCCCCCGATCTCCGATGCGGAGGCGAAGGCAGGTTATGCCGATTCCAGGCAATATGACGGACAGCGCATCAAGGCGTCCGACAGCCCCATCATCTACCTCGTTATTAATGGAGCGCGCCACACCATTCCGGATTGGCCCACATACGAAAACCTGTTCATTCCGGGGAGCCCCATCAAAACCAACAATTCTCTCGTTTCCCGTATCCCGTTGGTCGGGGCGCTGTCCAACGGAGCCTATCTCGCCCAAGGAAAAACGAGCGGATCGAAATATTTGGTGACGAACGGTCAGAAGCGTTTGATTCCGGACGATGCCACATTCGAAAATTTTTCTTTCAATCCCAGGAAGATCAATCTCCTTGATGAAAATATTCTCAATTCGATCCCCTGGGGTGAAGACATCGACTAATGGCTCTGCTCCGCGCCGCGCATCAGGCGTGTCCGGCCGTCACCAGGATGACGTAGAGCGGCCGTCTCGACGCGGAGTCGTGGCGGTTGGCGCGGCTCAGCGTGGCCTGCCGGACCGAGCAACGGGTGTCACCGGGGCGGGGGAGCGCAGGTTGTGCCGCATGCTCCCCGCCCCGCTCTGCAGCGCCGCTTTTACTGAATGGGCGCTTGAGGGTTTCCGAGAGTTTGTCCAGGACGGCGCGGCTCAGGTTTGCACCTGAGATCGCGCATCCGGTCTGCCTTGTCGGGCGTCGTGGCCGCGTCACCGCAACGGTTCGGCACGGACGACACTTGCAGCCACACCACGGCGCGGCAATTGCGACGGCCGCAACTGGCGAAGCACCTCGCTCATCGCGCTCAATACCCGCCAGGCTTGTAAGTCAATTTGATCGTGAAAAAGAAAAAGCCCCGCAAGTCCGAGAACTTGCGGGGCTTTGTCACCGCTTTTGGCGGAGACGGAGGGATTCGAACCCTCGATCCAGGTTTTGGCCCAGATGCTCCCTTAGCAGGGGAGTGCCTTCGACCTCTCGGCCACGTCTCCCAAACTTTCGCTCGCACCAGGGAGGCAGTGCGACGAGAACGAAATAATATAGGGTTTCGAACCGTGCGTCAATTTCCGTGATGCATTTTCTTCAATGCATCACGAAAAATTCACGATGCCTGGTCGAGTTCGAACACCTTGTGCAGCGCGCGGACGGCCAGCTCCATGTATTTCTCGTCGATCAGCACCGAAATCTTGATTTCGGACGTCGAGATCATCTGGATGTTGATGCCCTCTTCCGACAGCGTGCGGAACATCTTGCTCGCGACGCCCACGTGCGAACGCATGCCGACGCCGACGACCGACACCTTCGACACCTTCGGGTCGCCCTGCACGCGCTCGGCGCTCACATGGCCCTGCACCTGGTTGGTGAGGATGTCCATCGCCTTCTGGTAGTCGCCGCGACCGACCGTGAACGTGAAGTCGGTTTTGCCTTCGACGCTCTGGTTCTGGATGATCATGTCGACGTCGACGTTCGCATCGGCCACCGGGCCGAGGATCTGATATGCGATGCCCGGCTTGTCGGGCACGCCCATCACCGCAATGCGTGCTTCGTCGCGCTGGAACGCGATGCCGGAAATGACTGCCTTTTCCATGGTCTCGTCTTCTTCAAAAGTAATCAGGGTGCCCGAGCGCATTTCTTCGTCGAGCGCAATCAGCGGATCGGTCAGGCTCGACAGCACACGCGTCTTCACCTGGTATTTGCCGGCGAATTCGACCGAGCGGATCTGCAGGACCTTCGAGCCGAGGCTGGCCATTTCCAGCATCTCCTCGAACGTCACGCGGTCGAGGCGGCGCGCCTCTTCGACGACGCGCGGGTCGGTCGTGTAGACGCCGTCGACGTCGGTATAGATCAGGCACTCTTCGGCGCCCAGCGCAGCGGCCACCGCTACCGCCGACGTGTCCGAGCCGCCGCGGCCCAGCGTCGTGATGTGACCGTCCGGATCGACGCCCTGGAAGCCGGTGATAATCACGACCTTGCCCGCGTTCAGGTCTGCCTTCACGCGCTCGTCGTCGATCGAGTGAATGCGTGCCTTCGTAAACGCGCTGTCCGTCTTGATCGGCACTTGCCAGCCGGCATAGCTCACGGCCTCGACACCGATTTCCTGCAGCGCGATCGACAGCAGGCCGACGCTGACCTGCTCGCCGGTCGACGCGATCATGTCGAGCTCACGCGGGCTCGGCTGGCTCGAAATCTCTTTCGCAAGACCGAGCAGACGGTTGGTTTCGCCGGACATCGCCGAAGGCACGACCACCATCTGGTGCCCGGCCTGATGCCATTTTGCGACGCGTTTCGCGACGTTCTTGATGCGCTCGACCGAGCCCATCGAAGTGCCGCCGTATTTGTGTACGATGAGTGCCATTGTCGTTCTGAACTGGAGGAGAAGCCGCACGGGCGCGCTGGGCAGGCCGCGTTGCCGTTCGGTCACGCGGCTTGTGGCTGTGGACGGACGACGAGGGGAACGGCTGGGACGCAACACGCAAGCGTGACGGATTTTGCCCGGAAGGCCGATCAGGCCGCGCAAACCGGGTACGTCACGCGGGAAACCTGCACAAAACGCTCAAAAATCGAGCCGAGCAAACGACCGAGCGTACCCGATAGACGCCCACTTGACAAGCCGCGTGCCGTGTCGCCGGCCGTTCCGGCGCTGTTTACCAAATGGTGAAAATGGGCACGCCATCGCGCCGCCAGTCACCCGCCGCCGCTATGCGATCAGCAGGTCGGGACGCCATTCGATTCGGCGCCATGCGGCGGTGGCGGGCGCCGCGTGGACAGCCTCGCCCATGTCGCGATTGACGCCCAGCCGCGGCACGTAGATCAGCCGGTCGCCCGCGAACAGCAGCGGCACGTCGCGCTGCCAGGCCGGCACGCCGCGCTCCTGGAACAGGTTCTTCAGCGTCCGGCCGGGCCCGCCCGGCGATGTGCGCATCCGTTCGCCGCCGGCCCGCGCGCGCGCCGCCAGCCGCGCACCGCGCAGCAACCCCTCCGGCACCGCATCGGCGCTGCCCGCGTCGGCGGGCGCGAACACGAACGTGCCGCGCCATCCCGGCAGGTGCCACACGTCCTGTCCGTCCCATGCGAGTGCCGCCTCCGGTTGCGGTGCGCCCGTGCCGTCGTCGGCCGGCTCGCTGCTGTCGCCCGCTTCCCAGTAGACGACATCGCGATAGAGCCGCAGGCACTGCCCCGCATGATCGACGCGCAGCGCATGCGCGTCGTGCGCCGCGCGCAGTTGCCGCATCATGTTCGCGAGCCGGGCCGCCGACGCGCCCGGCAAACCCAGCCGGCGCATCCAGAAGCGCAGCAGGTTCGCGCCACGCGTGTCGTCGAAGCCGATCAGCGCGTCGCGCGACAGCGCCTGACCGTCATCGCGCGCGGCGACGGCGAAATCCAGCTCGGCCAGATCGTCGAGCAGCCGCTGAGCGGCCGCCGCATGCTGGGCCGCGCGACCGAGCGCGTCGCGAAAGCCCGGGAAATGCACGGCCAGCGCCGGCAGCACGTCGACGCGCAGCGCATTGCGCGCATAGCGCGTATCGCCGTTCGATTCGTCGTCGATCCACACGAGCGCGTGCTGCTCCGCATAGCGCTCAAGTTGCGCGCGCAACAGTCTCAGCAACGGACGCACACGGTCGATGTTCCCGCCGTCGGGGCGATAACGCGGGGCCATCGCGGCGAGCCCCGCGATTCCCGCCCCGCGCAGCAGTTGCAGCAGCACCGTCTCGGCCTGGTCGTCCGCATGTTGCGCGAGCCACAGCGCCGCCACGCCGTGGCGCCCGCCCATCTCGTCGAGCGCCGCGTAGCGACGCTCGCGCGCCGTCGCCTCGACACCGAGCCCGCTGTCGCGCGGCACGTCGACGCGCATCGATTCGAATGCGACGCCGAGCCGCGCCGCCTGCCCTTCGGCATGCGCGACCCACGCATCGGCGTTCGCGCTCAGGCCGTGATGCACGTGCAGCGCGACGCAGCGCGATGCGCCCGCGACGCGCACGGCCGCGTCGAGCAGCACGGTCGAATCGAGGCCGCCGCTGTACGCGATCGCGATGCGCGCATCCGGCGGCAGGCCGGAAAGCGCAACGCCGACCGCGTCGAGTACGACGCGGTCGGCGGAGAATTCGGTGGGCGGGATCACGAGCGGGACGCGCGCGCAGCGGCGCGCGCATTGCATACACGGCCGGTCATGCGCCCGGCGTGGTTTCCTTGAACTTGCCGTAGGCCATCAGGCGCTCGAAGCGGCGCTCGCGCAGCGCATCGATGCTCATGCCCTGGAACTGGCGCAGCGAATCGGCCAACGCACGGCGCAGCAGCGCGGCCATGCCCTTCGGATCGCGATGCGCGCCGCCGAGCGGCTCGTTGATGATCTTGTCGATCAGGCCGAGCGCCTTCAGGCGGTGCGCGGTCAGGCCCAGCGCTTCCGCGGCTTCCGGCGCCTTCGCGGCGCTCTTCCACAGGATCGACGCGCAGCCTTCCGGCGAGATCACCGAGTAGGTCGAGAACTGCAGCATCATCACGGTGTCGGCCACGGCGATCGCCAGCGCGCCGCCCGAACCGCCCTCGCCGATTACCGTCGTGATGATCGGCGTCTTCAGCTCGGCCATCACGTACAGGTTGCGGCCGATCGCCTCCGACTGGCCGCGCTCTTCCGCGCCGATGCCCGGGTACGCGCCCGGCGTGTCGACGAACGTGAAGATCGGCAGCCCGAACTTCTCGGCCAGACGCATCAGGCGTTCGGCCTTGCGATAGCCCTCCGGACGCGGCATCCCGAAGTTGCGCGCGGCGCGCTCCTTCGTGTCGCGCCCCTTCTGGTGACCGATCACCATGCACGGATGGCCGCCGAAGCGCGCGAGACCGCCGACGATCGACAGGTCGTCCGCGAACGCGCGATCGCCATGCAGCTCGTGAAAATCGGTAAACAGTTCCGCGACGTAATCGAGCGTGTACGGCCGCTGCGGATGCCGCGCGATCTGCGAAACCTGCCACGGCGACAGGTTCGCGTAGAGGTCTTTCGTCAGTTGCTGGCTTTTCTTCGACAGCCGCTCGATTTCTTCCGAAATATCGACAGCCGAGTCGTCCTGCACGAATCGCAGCTCTTCGATCTTGGCCTCGAGTTCGGCGATCGGCTGTTCGAAATCCAGAAATGTGGTCTTCATGTGTTCGAATCCTTGGGTCTTGCGGCAGCGCGTATTCTACCCGCGCGGGCGACGCTCAAAACCGGCTCTCAACTATTGATGTTTAAAACCCGATAGCCGGCGCTCAGGCGTCGGCGTCGGGCGCATCGAGGCTGCGCCACATGTACCAGGTCGCGACGGTGCGCCACGGCTCCCAGTTGGCCGCAACCTCGCGCGCCTCGCTGCGCGTGACGGGTTCGCCGCTGAAGTAATTGACGCTGATCGCACGGATCAGGCCCGGGTCGTCGAGCGGCAGCACGTCGGGCCGCGACAGGTTGAAGATCAGGAACATCTCGGCCGTCCAGCGGCTGATGCCGCGGATCTGCGTGAGTTCCGCGATCACGTCCTCGTCGTCCATCGACATCCATTTGTCGACGTGCAGCGCCCCCGACACGAAATGCTGCGCGAGATCGAGGATGTATTCCGTCTTGCGCTTGGACAACCCGCACGCGATCAGCTTGTCCGCGCCGAGCCGGATCACCGGTTGCGGCGCGAGCTTCGGACAGGCGTCCTCGATGCGCGCCCACAGCGACTGCGCGGACGGCACCGAAATCTGCTGGCCGACGACCGAGCGCGCGAGCGTGACGAACGGATCGCCGCGCTTCACGAGATGCGCGGGACCGAACTTCGGAATCAGTTTCTTCAGGATCCGGTCGCGCTTGACGAGGTCCGCGCACGCCTTGTCCCAATAGGCGGGACGCACGACGACTTCCTCGCCGTCCGCTTCGGACGCCCGTGTCTTGCGGGCCGCGTCGGCGGCCGGCAGCGCGGCTGCCGGCTGCGCATGACCGTTCAGCGCGCCGTTCGGCACGGCGCGCGTCGCGTCCGCCTTCGTCGCCGGGACGCGCTTGGCTGCCGGACGCGCGGCGACCGGAGTCGCGCGCCTGACCGGCGCTTTTCTGGCCGTTGCCATCTTGCCTCCTACCTGACGGATCGGTCAGTGGAACGCGCCGCGCTCATACGCGACGCCATTCGGTCGATCCGCCCGGTTTGTCTTCAAGTGCGATGCCGGCTTCGAGCAGTTCCGCCCGGATCCGGTCCGCTTCGGCATAGTCCTTCGCTTGCTTCGCCGCGACGCGCGCGGCGATCTTCGCTTCGATCTCGTCGGCCGCGAGCCCGCCCGCCTGTGCGGCGCCGGACGCCTGCTGCAGGAACGCGCGCGGTTCGCGGCCCAGCAGGCCGAGCAGGCCCGCCAGCTGTTTCAGTTGCCGCGCGAGCGACGCATCGCGCGTGCGGTTGACTTCGCCCGCCAGCTCGAACAGCGTCGCCACCGCGACCGGCGTGTTGAAATCGTCGTTCATCGCGGCCGCGAAACGCTGCGCGTGCGGCTCGCTCCAGTCGAGCGCGAGCGTGTCGGGCTCGACATCCTTCAGCGCGGTGTACAGACGCGTGAGCGACGCGCGCGCATCGTCGAGATGCACGTCACTGTAATTCAGCGGCGAACGGTAGTGCGTGCGCACGATGAAGAAGCGCATGACTTCCGCGTCGTAACGCTCGAGCACTTCGCGGATCGTGAAGAAGTTGCCGAGCGATTTCGACATCTTCTCGTTGTCGACCTGCACGAAGCCGTTGTGCATCCAGTAATTGACGAACGTCTCGCCGGTCGCGCCTTCGCTCTGCGCGATCTCGTTCTCGTGGTGCGGGAATTGCAGATCCTGCCCGCCGCCGTGGATGTCGAAATGATTGCCGAGCAGCGAGCAGCCCATCGCCGAGCACTCGATGTGCCAGCCCGGGCGACCCATCCCGTACTTCGACGCCCACGACGCGCCTTCCGGCTCGTCCGCCTTCGCGCGCTTCCACAGCACGAAGTCGAGCGGATCCTGCTTCGCATCGTTCGCGGCGACGCGCTCGCCCGCACGGAGATCGTCGAGCGACTTGCCCGACAGCTTCCCGTAGTTCGCGAACTTGCGCACCGAGTAATTGACGTCGCCGTCGGTCGCCTGGTACGCGTAGCCGTTCGCCTCGAGCGTCTCGATCATGCCGAGCATCTGCGGGATGAACTGCGTCGCGCGCGGCTCGATGTCGGGCCGCTGGATGCCGAGCGCGGTTTCATCCTCGTGCATCGCGCCGATGAAGCGGTCGGTCAGCGACTTGATCGTCTCGCCGTTCTCGACCGCGCGGCGGATGATCTTGTCCTCGATGTCGGTGATGTTGCGCACGTACGTGACCCGATAGCCGATCGCACGCAGCCAGCGCTGGACGAGGTCGAACACGACCAGCATGCGCGCGTGGCCCACGTGACAATAGTCGTAGACGGTGATCCCGCATACGTACATCCGCACTTCGCCGGGCTGGCGCGGCACGAAAACTTGCTTGTCACGCGCGAGCGTGTTGTAGATGCGCAGTGATTCCATAGAGATGAACCGTGAGCCGAAGGAAACCGCCCTGGCGAAGCTCGCCCAGCATGTGAAACGGACGGACCATCTGCTGCGGCGCCAGGCCGCGCGTCCTCGATATCACATGGGGCGGTCAGGCTGCAAGCACAGCGGTGACGGCCACGAGAGGCTAAGAAAGACTGTCTGCCGCTCGCCGGAACGCGCAGACGTTTTGTTAGAATGGCTCGGAGTATAACATTCCGATTTACGCCTATGAAACCTCATCGCGGCCGCGCGCCGAGCGCTGCGACCCTCGTTGCGACCACCGTCATGGGCGTCGCGCTGACGCTTTTCGCGGCGCCCGCGGCACATGCGCAAAAGGCCCCGGCGGTCGCCGACGGCACGCCAGAAGTCGATGCGTCGATCGCCGGCAAGCAGTGGAAGCAGGCGCTCGCGCAGCTCGACGCGCGCATCGCGTCGAACCCGCGCGACGTGCAGGCGCAGTTCAAGCGCGGCACCGTGCTGGCCCGCCTGAACCGCGACGACGACGCGATCCAGCAGTTCGTCGCGATCACGCAGGCCTACCCCGAACTGCCCGAGCCGTACAACAACCTCGCCGCGCTCTACGCGAAGCACGGCCGCTACGATGAAGCGCGCACCGCGCTCGTCACCGCGACGCAATCGAACCCGAGCTACTCGCTCGCGTACGAGAACCTCGGCGATCTGTACCTGCGCCTCGCGGCCGAATCGTACAAGCGCGCGCAATCGCTCGGCCGCACGAGCGGCGCGACCGCGCAGCGCCTCGCCGATCTGCAGAAGATCGTGTCGCCGTCGAAAGCCGCGCCGAACGCCCGCGCGACGACGCCGGCCACGCGCGACTACACTGATCGCGCCGCCGCGAACGTGAGCACCACCACGCTGCCGATGTCGCCGACGTTCCAGTTCAGCGGTCCGTCGGGCGCACTGGCGGCACCGTACGTCGCGCCGTCGAAATAAGCGGCGCGGCCCTCCTTCCCTCCCAACCTGAGGATCGCAATGAAACGTCTGTTGCTGGCGCTTGGCGGCGCCGCCCTTCTCGCGACCGCGCCCGCGTTCGCGCAAACGGCCACCGCGCACCCCGTCGTGCAGCTCAAGACCTCGCAGGGCGACATCCGCGTCGAGCTCTATCCGGAGAAGGCGCCGAAGTCGGTCGCCAACTTCCTCGATTACGTGAAGGCCGGCCAGTACAACGGCACGATCTTCCATCGCGTGATCAAGGGCTTCATGATCCAGGGCGGCGGCTACAAGACCAACTTCGAGGAAAAGCCGACCCGCGCGCCGATCCCGCTGGAAAGCCGCAATGGTCTGAAGAACCTGACGGGCACGATCGCGATGGCCCGCACGAGCGATCCGAATTCGGCCACCGCGCAGTTCTTCATCAACACGGTCGACAACAGCGGCCTCGACTACCCGAACCCGGACGGCAACGGCTATGCGGTGTTCGGCAAGGTCGTGTCGGGCCTCGACGTCGTGAAGAAGATCGAAGGCGTGGCGACGACCTCGCGCGGGCCGATGCAGGACGTGCCGGCGCAACCGGTCGTGATCGAATCGGCGAGCATCGTCTCGAAGTAAGAACCTGCCGGCACGTCCGGCGCCACACGCGGCCGCGTCGCACGACCGGCCGCGTGCCATTTAAACCGCCTTACCGAAGGAATTCATCATGGTTGAACTGCATACGAACCACGGCGTGATCAAGCTCGAACTCGACGCCGCGAAGGCACCGAAGACGGTCGAGAACTTCCTGAACTACGTGAAGAAGGGCCATTACGACGGCACCGTGTTCCATCGCGTGATCAACGGCTTCATGATCCAGGGCGGCGGCTTCGAGCCGGGCCTGAAGCAGAAGCCGACCGACGCGCCGATCGACAACGAGGCGAACAACGGCCTGAAGAACGACAACTACACGGTCGCGATGGCGCGCACGAACGATCCGCACTCGGCGACCGCCCAGTTCTTCATCAACGTGAACGACAACGACTTCCTGAACCACTCGTCGCCGACGCCGCAAGGCTGGGGCTACGCGGTGTTCGGCAAGGTCGTCGAAGGCCAGGACGTGGTCGACAAGATCAAGGGTGTCAAGACGGGCAACGCCGGCTTCCACCAGGACGTGCCGACCGACGACGTCGTGATCGAAAAGGCCGTGGTGGTCTGACGCACCAGCCGTTACGGAGGCACTTCGATGTTGCAGGAGAGTCCGCCGCGAAGCGTCTCCGCGGGCGTGCCGGGCGAGCGCGAATACGCGCAAGCCGCACGCCCGTTCCTGTTTCTGTCCGATCTGCACCTGAGCGAGGCGATTCCGAAGACGGTCGCCGCGTTCGAGCATTTCGTGAAATACACGGCCGACAGCGCCGACTCGGTGTTCATCCTCGGCGACTTGTTCGAATACTGGATCGGCGACGACATCCTCGACGACGATCCGTTCGCCGCGCGCATGGCCGCGCTGATGCACACGTTCTCGGAACGCGGCATCGCGCTCTACGTGATGCACGGCAACCGCGATTTCCTGCTCGGCCGGCGCTTCATGAAGGCGGCCGGCGCGATGCTGCTGCCCGACCCTTCGCTGATCGTCGCGTTCGGCCAGCGCATCGTGCTCGCGCACGGCGACGCGCAATGCACGGCCGACCGCGGCTACCAGGTGTTCCGCCGCTTCGCGCGCAACCGCGTCGCGCAATGGCTGTTTCTCGCGTGGCCGTTCCGCTGGCGCCGCGCGCTCGCGCAGCGCATGCGCTCGACCAGCGAAGCGGGCCGGATGCGCCCTGCTTCGGCCGTCTACGACGTCACGCGGGAAGGCGTGGCCGCGCTGTTCCGGAAAAGCCGCGCGAGCGTGATCATTCACGGCCACACGCACCGCCCCGCGCGCCACGCGGAACCGGACGGGATCCGCTGGGTGCTGCCCGACTGGGATCTCGATCACGGCACGCGACGCGGCGGCTACCTGCGCGTCGACGCGGAAGGCATCCACGCGATGCCGCTCGACTGACGCCGCCGCTGCCGTCGCACCGACCGGCAGCGATCGGCGTGGATCGCGTTCGTTACATCTGGCGTTCGACCGTCTTGCCTTCCAGCACCGCCGACAGCCTGCGCAGGTCGAGGCGCGCAGCGTCGGCGCCCTGCAGCGTTTCCAGATGCGTGCCGAGCCGCTCGAGCGCCGCGACGATTTCGTCGACGCGGCGACTTTCCTTCGCCGCGTGATCGATCAGCCCGTGGATCGCGAGCGACATCGGATCGTCTGCGTTCGGCGTGATCCCGTACGCGCAGAACGCCGCACGCTCGGGCTGCGGCTTCGGCTGCGCCGGCATCACGATGCGCGCCGGATTGCCGACCGCGGTGCCGCCGGCCGGCACCGGCTTGACGACCACCGCGTTCGAGCCGATCTTCGCGCCCGCGCCCACCGTGAAACCGCCGAGCACCTTCGCGCCGGCGCCGACGATCACGCCGGCCTCCAGCGTCGGGTGACGCTTCGCGCCGCGCGTGAGCGACGTGCCGCCCAGCGTCACGCCCTGATAGATCGTGCAGTCGTCGCCGATGATCGCCGTCTCGCCGATCACGACGCCCATGCCGTGATCGATGAACACGCGCCGGCCGATCGTCGCGCCGGGATGGATCTCGATGCCCGTCAGGAACCGGCCCGCCTGCGACGCGAACCGCGCGAGCCAGTAGCGTTTCGCGCGCCAGCATGCGTGCGCGAAACGGTGCAGGACGAGCGCGTGCAGCCCCGGATAACAGGTCAGCACTTCCCACGCACTGCGAGCGGCGGGATCCCGCTCGCGAATCGTTGCAACGTCTTCGCGCAGTCTCGTGAACATGATGTGATCTGGGAAAAGGCCGGCGCGCATCGCCGGCAATGCCGGTCGTTATCGCGCCGGGTCATTTGCTTATGACGTCCGGCGATTGTAGGGCCAGTCGCGCCCGACCGCACGCGGTCGCGCGTTCACCCCGCCGTCGGCGCGGGTATTCGGCCGGGACGCTTGTTGCGACGGGGTTTCCGGGGCCGATCGACGGGGAGAAACAGCCGGTTCGACGGCTCGGCTGGCTAACGCATGGCCTGCCCGGCCACGCGCCGCATCCAGCGGACCGCCCCGCGCCCGGCAATCGGGGCGCCGCCCGCTTACGCGTCGCCGCCCGGCTTGCCCGACTTCAGCAGGATGTGCTTCGCGACGCCGCGCAGGATGTTGACCTCCTCGCGCTCGAGGCCCGTGCGCGCGAACAGGCGCCGCAGCCGCGGCATCAGCTTCTTCGGATTGCGCGGATCGAGGAAGTCGAGCGCGATCAATGCGTTCTCGAGGTGCACGTACATCCGCTCGATCTCGTCGCTCTGCGCGAGCGTGCCGGCTTCGGCCTGCGGCTGCGCCGACGGCTCGCTCGCTTGCTCGAGAAACGCGACGCGCAACTCGTACGCGAGCACCTGCACGGCCTGCGCGAGATTCAGCGAACTGTAGGCCGGATTGGCCGGAATGTGCGCGAGCGCGCTGCACTGCTCGACATGCTCGTTCGCGAGACCGGTGCGCTCGTTGCCGAACACGAGCGCGATGTCGCCCGCGCCGACTTGCGCGCTCGCCTGCGCGGCCGCCGCGCGCGGTGCGAGGCGCGGCGGCCCGTACTCGCGCGTGCGCGCGGTCAGCGCGATCGACCAGTGCACGCCGGACAGCGCTTCGCCGAGCGTCGGCACGACGTGCGCGGACGCGAGGACGTCGTCCGCGCCGCTGGCCATCGCGATCGCGTCGGGGTCGCTCTGCACGTGCGGCACGCGCGGCGCGACCAGCACGAGGCGCGAGAAGCCCATCGTCTTCAGCGCGCGGGCCGCCGCCCCGACGTTACCGGGATGGCTCGGCTCGACGAGCACGAAGCGGGTGGACGTGAAGCCGCCGGACGGCGGCGCGGACGAGGCCGCGCCCGATTCGGACGGCGCGGCGGTGTTCTGCGGGGTTTCCACTACGATACGACTCGGTTCATCAGAATGGCCGTATGGTATCGCCATCGCCCGCGCAAACCCACTCGTCCGGACGGCCAGTGGGGGTTTCCCCGCATGCCGATCGCCTGAAACCGCCGAAAATCGGGTAAAATCATGCCTTTACGCGTTGCGCTCGGTGCAGCGCGGGTCGTACCCCGCTCTTTGTCAATTCGCGTCTCACCTCGCCCCGGCACACTTGCGCCGTTCCGGGCGGTTGTCCCACTTCGTGGCGGCCCGTGCCGCCGGCTACAGGATCCAGGCTCATGCATCCCATGCTCAACATTGCTGTCAAGGCTGCGCGCCGCGCCGGACAGATCATCAATCGCGCGTCCCTCGATCTCGACCTGATCGAGATCCGCAAGAAGCAGCAGAACGACTTCGTCACCGAAGTGGACAAGGCCGCCGAAGACGCGATCATCGAGACGCTGAAGACCGCCTACCCCGACCACGCGATCCTCGCGGAGGAATCGGGCGAATCGGAGAACGAATCCGAATTCAAGTGGATCATCGATCCGCTCGACGGCACGACCAACTTCATCCACGGCTTCCCGTACTACTGCGTATCGATCGCGCTCGAGCACAAGGGCGTCGTCACGCAGGCCGTCGTCTACGATCCGAACAAGAACGACCTGTTCACGGCCACCCGCGGCCGCGGCGCGTACCTGAACGATCGCCGCATCCGCGTGGGCCGCCGCGATCGCCTGTCGGACGCGCTGGTCGGCACCGGCTTTCCGTTCCGCGAGAAGGACGGCCTCGACGCATACGCGCGCCTCTTCACCGAAATGACGCAGGCCTGCACGGGCCTGCGCCGCCCGGGCGCGGCGGCGCTCGACCTCGCGAACGTCGCGGCCGGCCGCCTCGACGCGTTCTTCGAGCAAGGCATCAACGTGTGGGACATGGCGGCGGGCAGCCTGCTGATCACCGAGGCCGGCGGTCTCGTCGGCAACTACACGGGCGACGCCGATTTCCTGCATCGCCACGAGATCGTGGCCGCGAACCCGAAGATCTACGCGCAGATGATCCCGATCCTGAACCGCTACAGCCGCGTGCATCCGGCAGCGGAGTAAGCCCGCGCCGCGCCCGCGTGGCGCGGCTTTCGCGCAAACCGCTCGCACGGCATCGTCATGACGGCGCGCCGATCGCCCGACACAGGGAACAATCATCCGCGCACGCGGGCCGCTTCGTGCGCCTATCCTGAAGTTGCTCGCGTTGCGCGTTCGAGTCGGCGTACTGCCGCTCGCGCCGCTTGTCCCGCAACGACAGCGCAGGGTTTGCGTCCGGCATGCCCGCGCGGCGAACGACGCCGCAGACGTGCCGGCCCCACCTGTATCAACATCGCCACGGCGCCGTGGCAATCGCATCCGAGTCATCATGTTACGGCTAAGCGAAATTAAACTCCCCCTCGACCACCCCGAGAGCGCGCTCGAGGCCGCGATTCGCGCGCGCCTCGCGGAGCTTGGCGTGGCGCCAGACGGGTTGCTCCGTTACACCGTGTTCCGCCGCGCGCACGACGCGCGCAAGCGCGCCGACATCAAGCTCACGTATATCGTCGACGTCGAAGTCAGCGACGAAGCGGCCGCGCTCCAGCGCATCGCCGGCAAGCCGCATTGCGGCGTGACGCCCGACATGACGTACCACTTCGTCACGAAAGCGCCCGAGCACGCCGATTTCCTGCGCCCGGTCGTCATCGGCATGGGGCCGTGCGGGCTGTTCGCGGGGCTGATCCTCGCGCAGATGGGGTTCCGCCCGATCATCCTCGAACGCGGCAAGGCCGTGCGCGAGCGCACCAAGGACACCTTCGGCCTGTGGCGCAAGAGCGTACTCAATCCCGAATCCAACGTGCAGTTCGGCGAAGGCGGCGCGGGGACGTTTTCCGACGGCAAGCTGTACAGCCAGATCAAGGATCCGAACCACTATGGCCGCAAGGTGCTGGACGAATTCGTCAAGGCCGGCGCGCCCGAGGACATCCTGTATCTGAGCCGCCCGCACATCGGCACGTTCCGCCTCGTCAGCATGGTGGAAAAAATGCGCGCGTCGATCCACGAACTCGGCGGCGAAGTGCGTTTCGAAACCCGCGTCGACGACATCGAAATCGATCAGGGCAAGGTGCGCGCGCTCAAGCTGTCGAACGGGGAAACGCTGCGGTGCGACCGCGTGGTGCTGGCCGTGGGTCACAGCGCGCGCGACACGTTCCAGATGCTGCACGACCGCGGCGTCTACATCGAAGCCAAGCCGTTCTCGCTGGGTTTCCGTATCGAGCATCCGCAGGGGCTGATCGATCGCAGCCGCTTCGGCAAGTTCGCGGGCCACAAGCAGCTCGGCGCGGCCGACTACAAGGTGGTCCACCACGCAAGCAACGGGCGCGCGGTCTACAGCTTCTGCATGTGCCCGGGCGGCACGGTGGTCGCCGCGACCTCGGAGCCGGGCCGCGTGGTCACCAACGGGATGAGCCAGTATTCCCGCGCCGAGCGCAATGCGAACGCGGGCATCGTCGTCGGCATCACGCCGGACGACTATCCGGGCGGCCCGCTCGCCGGCATCGCGTTCCAGCGCAAATGGGAAGAGCGCGCGTTCGAACTCGGCGGCGGCGACTACCGCGCGCCGGGCCAGCTGGTCGGCGATTTCATCGCGGGCCGGCCGTCGACGTCGCTGGGTTCCGTGGAGCCGTCGTACAAGCCCGGCGTGAATCCGACCGATCTCGGCACCGCGCTGCCCGACTACGTGATCGAAGCGATTCGCGAAGCGCTGCCGGAGATCGACAAGAAGATCGCCGGCTTCGCGATGCACGACGCCGTGCTGACCGGCGTGGAGACGCGCACGTCGTCGCCGATCCGGATTCGACGCAAGGACGACTACCAGAGCATGAACGTCGAAGGCCTGTATCCGGCCGGCGAAGGCGCCGGGTATGCGGGCGGCATCTATTCGGCCGCGATCGACGGCATCGAAGTCGCGCAAGCGGTGGCGCTCAGCCTGACGTCGGGGCACGCGTCCTGATCGGCGGTACGGGCCGGGGTGCGCAGGCTCGCAAGCCCGGCGCCGCCGGCCTGCTCCGGTCGCGGCAACGCGTCCGATCGGGAATGACGAAAGCGCGCGCGGCTCCCGGCCATGCGTCCTTTCTTCGATGCCTCGTGGCAGGCGATCGTGAGCCGCCGCTCGAGGTCGGGTACCGCTGCACGGCGCCGCCGGCATTCGGCCAAACGGCCAACTTCGCACGTTCGCGTCGAAGCCACTGGTAAACTCGGGCAACCCAAGCAACAACTTCATGCCTGACCTATGACCACGCTGTCGCCCGAAGCCTTCGCAGGCCACACCCCGATGATGCAGCAGTACCTGCGCATCAAGGCCGATCATCCGGACACGCTCGTCTTCTACCGGATGGGCGACTTCTACGAGCTGTTCTTCGAGGATGCGGAAAAAGCGGCCCGCCTGCTCGACCTGACCCTCACGCAGCGCGGTGCGTCGGCCGGCACGCCGATCAAGATGGCCGGCGTCCCGCATCACGCGGTCGAGCAGTATCTGGCGAAGCTCGTGAAGATGGGCGAATCGGTCGCGATCTGCGAGCAGATCGGCGATCCGGCCACGTCGAAGGGCCCGGTCGAGCGCAAGGTCGTGCGCGTCGTCACGCCCGGCACGCTGACCGATGCCGCGCTGCTGTCCGACAAGAACGACGTCTACCTGCTCGCGATGTGCACCGGCCACAACAAGCGCGGCGTCGCGGTCAATATCGGGCTCGCGTGGCTGAATCTCGCGAGCGGTGCGTTACGGCTCGCCGAAATCGAGCCCGAGCAGCTCGCCGCCGCGCTCGAACGCATCCGGCCGGCCGAAATCCTGACGCCGGACGGCGCAACCGACGCCCTCCCCTCCGGCGCGGGCACAAGCAAGCGCGTGCCGGCCTGGCACTTCGACATCGCATCGGGCACGCAGCGTCTGTGCGACCAGCTCGACGTCGCGAGCCTCGACGGTTTCGGCGCGCATTCGCTGACGAGCGCGTGCGGCGCGGCCGGCGCGCTGCTGCTCTACGCAGCGGCCACGCAAGGCCAGCAACTGCGGCACGTGCGCAGCCTGAAGGTCGAGAACGAAACCGAATACATCGGGCTCGATCCGGCCACGCGCCGCAACCTCGAGCTGACCGAGACGCTGCGCGGCACCGAGTCGCCCACGCTGTATTCGCTGCTCGACACCTGCTGCACGACGATGGGCAGCCGCCTGCTGCGTCACTGGCTGCATCACCCGCCGCGCGCGTCGGTCGCCGCGCAGTCGCGCCAGCAGGCGATCGGCGCGCTGCTCGAGGCACCAGCCAATGCGAGCCTCGATGCGCTGCGCAGCGCGCTGCGCCAGATCGCCGACGTCGAGCGGATCACCGGGCGGCTCGCGCTGCTGTCCGCGCGCCCGCGCGACCTGTCGAGCCTGCGCGACACGTTCGCCGCGCTGCCGGCGCTGCGCGAGCGCATCGGCGCGATCGTCGCGAACGCGGATGCGCTCGCGCGCGTCGACGCGGCGCTCGCGCCGCCCGCCGAATGCCTCGACCTGCTGACGAGCGCGATCGCCACCGAGCCGGCCGCGATGGTGCGCGACGGCGGCGTGATCGCGCGCGGCTACGATGCCGAGCTCGATGAGCTGCGCGACATTTCGGAGAACTGCGGGCAGTTCCTGATCGATCTGGAAGCGCGCGAGCGCGCGCGCACCGGCATCGCGAACCTGCGCGTCGAATACAACAAGGTGCACGGTTTCTACATCGAGGTCACGCGCGGTCAGACCGACAAGGTGCCCGACGATTACCGTCGCCGCCAGACGCTGAAGAACGCCGAGCGCTACATCACGCCGGAACTGAAGACCTTCGAGGACAAGGCGCTGTCCGCGCAGGAACGTGCATTGGCGCGCGAGCGCGCGCTGTACGACTCGGTGCTGCAGGCGCTGCTGCCGTTCATCCCCGAATGCCAGCGCGTCGCGTCGGCCCTCGCCGAACTCGACCTGCTGGCCGCGTTCGCCGAACGCGCACGCGCGCTCGACTGGGTCGCGCCGACCTTCACCGACGAGATCGGCATCGAAATCGAACAGGGTCGCCATCCGGTCGTCGAAGCGCAGGTCGAGCAGTTCATCGCGAACGACTGCCGGTTCGGCGCCGAACGCAAGCTGCTGCTGATCACCGGCCCGAACATGGGCGGTAAGTCGACGTTCATGCGGCAGACCGCGCTGATCGCGCTGATGGCGTACGTCGGCAGCTACGTGCCGGCGAAGTCGGCGTGCTTCGGCCCGATCGACCGGATCTTCACGCGCATCGGCGCGGCCGACGATCTCGCGGGCGGCCGCTCGACCTTCATGGTCGAGATGACCGAAGCCGCGGCGATCCTCAACGACGCGACGCCGCAAAGCCTCGTGCTGATGGACGAGATCGGCCGCGGCACGTCGACCTTCGACGGCCTCGCGCTCGCCTGGGCCATCGCGCGCCACCTGCTCGCGCACAACGGGTGCTACACGCTGTTCGCGACGCACTACTTCGAGCTGACGCAACTGCCGGCCGAATTCCCGCAAGCGGCCAACGTCCATCTGTCGGCGGTCGAGCACGGCCACGGGATCGTGTTCCTGCACGCAGTCAACGAAGGCCCGGCGAACCAGAGCTACGGCCTCCAGGTCGCGCAGCTCGCGGGCGTCCCGGCGCCGGTGATCCGCGCGGCGCGCAAGCACCTCGCGTATCTCGAACAGCAGTCGGCATCCCGGCACACGCCGCAACTCGATCTTTTCAGCGCGCCGCCGGCGGCCGTCGACGATCTCGAATGCGCGGACGCGCCGGCGCTGCCCGACACGCCGCATCCGGCGCTCGAAAAGCTGCGCGACATCGATCCCGACGATCTCAAGCCGCGCGAGGCGCTCGACCTGCTGTACGAACTGCGTACGCTGGTCCGGTCGCACGATGCCGACGGGCACGCGTAAGCGCATTCCGCGCGGCCTGCCGGCCCGCGCCGCCGCCGCGCTCGTCGCGGCGGTCCTTGTGCTCGCGCAGGCCGGTGCGCTGGCCGCGCCGCCCAAGCGCGGCGCGGCGCCCTACTCGTTCGCGGTCGTGTCGGGCGTCATCAACGTCCCGGCGGACGAACCGGCTGCGCAGCGGCTGCTCGATGCGATCGCACGCGAGCGCAACCTCGCATTCGTCGTCTACGCGGGCGATCTCAAAGGCTCGAAGGAAGCGTGCCGCGATACGCTGTATTCGCAGCGCGGCGCGATCCTGGATTCAGCGCGCGTGCCGCTCGTGTTCATTCCCGGCCACGACGACTGGATCGCGTGCAGCACCGCGGCCGGCGGCGGCTACGACCCGGTCGAGCGGCTCGATTTCCTGCGGCAGACGCTGCTCGCCGACGCGGCGCTGCCCGACCCCGGCGCGCTGCAGATTACGCGGGAGAGCGAAGTCGCGCGGTTCCGGCCGTATCGCGAGAACGCACGCTGGATGCGCGACGACATCGTCTACGTCGCACTCAATGCGCCGGCGCCGAACAACCATTATTTGACGGCGGGCGGCCGCAACGGCGAATTCGAGGATCGCATCGTCGCGAACGGCTTCTGGATCGACCACGCGGCCGAATATGCGAAGCGGCGCGAAGCGCGCGCGATGGTCGTGATTTTCGAAGGCGATCCGCAGTTCGAACGCTATGAACGTTCGGAGCGCTTCGCGTGGCTGCGTTTCAACCGGCCGCGCGTGCGCGACGGCTTCCGTGAGCTGAAACGAACGCTGGTGAAGGCGGCGGCGACATTCCGCGGCCCGATCCTGGTGATGCACGCGAGCGGCGAACCGCTGGCGAACGGCTTTCTGATCGACCGTCCGCTGCATGGCGACGACGGTGAGCTGATAGGAAACGTGACGCGCGTCGCGATCGGACCGCGCCATCCGGCGAATCAGTGGGTGAAGGTCAGCGTATCGCCGGCGCGGCAGACGATCTTCAACGTGAGCCTGCAGGAGGTGCCGAAGAACCTGCCGGTGCCGCCCACACTGCCGCTCGCGCCGCGCGACGACGTGCCGCTGCCGCAGATGCCGGAAATTCCCGCGCTGCCGGCGCTGCCCGACGCGTCGTCGGTCGCGCCGCCGCTGCAGGGCGACGGCGCCGCACCGGGCGGCGCGTCGTGGCCGGCACCGCCCCCCGCATCGGGGCCGGCGCCGGGCCTGCCGGCGAGCTCAGTGCAGCGTACGCCCTGACGGCGCTTCGCCGTCTTCGTCGTCATCCTCGTCGACGATCTCGAGCCCTTCCGCGCCATGCGCGTGCTCGTGCTCGATTTCGTCTTCGGTGGCTTCGCGAACGTCCTTCACGGTCAGCGCGAAACGCAGCGCCATGCCCGCCAGCGGGTGATTGCCGTCGAGCACGACCTTGTCGTCGGCGATGTCGGTGACCGTATAGATCAGCGAGTCGGCTTCCTCGTCACCGTCTTCCGGCGTGCCTTCGAACTGCATGCCCACTTCGAGCGGCTCGGGAAAACGGTCGCGCGGCTCGATCTTCACGAGTTCGGGATCGTAGTCGCCGAACGCGTCTTCCGGCTCGAGCTGGATCTGCGCCTGATAGCCCGCCTCGTGGCCGTCGAGCTGTTCCTCGATCTTGGGGAACGTGCCATCATAGCCGCCGTGCAGATAGACCATCGGCTCGTCGCTTTCCTCGATCAGATTGCCCTGTGCGTCCGACAGCTTGTAAGTGACCGACACGACGGTGTTTTTTGCGATTTTCATCCAATTCTCCCAAATACAAGTCTCATTATACGATGCGCAACCGGTCTCAAGCCGAACCGCGGGATGCCGCTGCCGCCCCGCTCGGCGCGCCGCCTTCCGATCTTCCCACACCGCTGCTCGGCGGCCTGACGCCGGCGCAATTCATGCGCGGCTACTGGCAAAAGAAGCCGCTGCTGATCCGCCAGGCGATCCCCGGCGTCGCGTCGCCCGTCACGCGCGATGCATTGTTCGAGCTCGCCGCCGACTATGACGCGGAATCGCGATTGATCACCCATTTTCGTAACAAGTGGCAACTGTCGCACGGTCCGTTCGAGCCCGACTCGCTGCCCGCGGTCACGCGCAAATCCTGGACCTTGCTCGTGCAGGGGCTAGACCTGCACGTCGACGCGGCCCGTGCGCTGCTCGACCGCTTCCGCTTCGTCCCCGACGCGCGGCTGGACGACCTGATGATCTCGTATGCGACGGACGGCGGCGGTGTCGGCCCGCACTTCGATTCGTACGACGTCTTCCTGCTGCAGGTCGAAGGCCGGCGCCGCTGGCGGGTCGGCGCGCAGAAGGACCTGTCGCTGCAGGCGGACGTCCCGCTGAAGATCCTCGAGAACTTCGAGCCGAGCGACGAATGGGTGCTGGAGCCCGGCGACATGCTGTACCTGCCGCCGCACATCGCGCACGACGGCGTCGCCGAAGGCGAGTGCATGACCTGCTCGATCGGCTTCCGGGCCCCGTCCGCCGGCGAGCTGGGCGCCCAGTTCCTGTACTACCTCGCGGAGCGCGGCGGCCTGCGCGACGCGGGCGGCGACGACCTCTACCGCGATCCGAAGCAGCCGGCCGTCGACGCGCCCGCGCAACTGCCGCCGGCCATGGTCGACCGTGTGGCCGAGATCGTCGACGCGATCCGCTGGCGCAAGCGCGACGTCGCCGAATTCCTCGGCTGCTACCTGAGCGAGCCCAAATCGAACGTCGTTTTCGACCCGCCCGAGCGCCCGCTGTCCGAGGCCGCGTTCGTCACGCAGGCATCGCGCCGTGGCGTGTGTCTCGACAGAAGGGCCGCATTGATGTATAACGCGCGCTCGTACTTCATTAATGGCGAGGAAGGGCCACTCGAGCAAGCCGAGGAATGGCTGCCCGAACTGGCCAATCAACGCCAGATGGAGGCGAAACGGTTTGTAACACTATCCCGGGTTCCCTCAATGACAGCCTTGTTGCACGAGTGGTATCGTGCGGGCTGGATACGGGTCGGAAGCCGGAATTAGTGTGAGTCGCCCCGTATGCCCATACAGATCAAATTCTGTATGGGAAAGACAACGTATTGACCCCGCATTTGTCGACGGTCGATAGGAAAGTGCATATAATTTCCGCCCAAGCCGTAGGGAAGATTCACGCTCTAAGAAGTGCATCTCCACCAGCGGCCCAGGTCGGTGTTGGAGCACATTACCGGTATTGTTTCGCGCTGTTGCTTACCTTTAACCATAAAAGGACGTGATCATGAAGAAATCCCTCCTCGTAGCTTCCCTGTTGGCTGCTGTTGCACTGGCTGCTTGCAACAAGAGCGCTGATCAAGCTGCATCGTCGGCTGCTAGCGACGCATCGGCTGCTGCTTCGTCGGCTGCTTCGGCAGTTGCTGGCGCTGCGAGCGACGCTTCGGCTGCTGCTTCGTCGGCAACGGCTGCTGCGAGCGACGCTGCTGCTGCAGTGGCGTCGGCTGCTTCGGCAGCGACGGCTGCTCCGGCTTCGGGCGCAAGCCAGTAAGCCTTCAGCATCAGCTGAAAAAAAACCGGCCCGAGGGCCGGTTTTTTTACGTCTGCCGCTTTCGAATCGATCGCCCGGCAGCCACTTCGGGCCGCCGCAGCAGCCCTGCCCGCTCATCCGAGCATCAGCCAGTCGAAGCCCGCATCCTGCGAGGCCACGACCACGTCTTCCCCGTCCGTCCCGAGCACGCCGCCAAACGCCTGGCGGGCCAGTTCCGGCAGGTTGTTCTGCTGGCTGAGATGGGCCGCGACCAGGTGCTGCAGACGACTGCGTTCGAGCGATGCGAGGATGCCGGCCGCCGCGTCGTTGCTCAGGTGGCCGTGGTTGCCGCCGATCCGCGCCTTCAGCGACTGCGGATAGCGGCTGGCGGCCAGCATCGCGGTATCGTGGTTGGATTCGAGTACCAGCGCGTCACAGCCGCTCAGAACGGCCGTGATGTGCGGCGTAGCCATCCCGACGTCCGTCAGCACGCCGAGCCGGCGGTTTCCGTCCATGAACACGAACTGGAGCGGTTCCCGCGCATCGTGCGGGACCGTATAGGGCATCACGGCCAGATCGCGTATCGCAGCCGTCTCGTCGCCCCACAGCACGTGGAGATCGACATCGGCCTCGTCCGCGCCGACCGCGCGCGCGGTGCCCCAGCTCATGTAGAGCGGCAGCGACGCGCGGCGCGCAAGCGTCAGCGCGCTGCCGACGTGGTCGCTGTGTTCGTGGGTAACGAGGATCGCATCGAGATCGGCGATGCAGAGATTCAGTCGGCCGAGCCGGCGCTCGACCTCCTTGGCAGAAAAGCCGCAGTCGAGCAGCACGCGGGTGGTCGTCGTGCCGCTCGAGGCCTCGACGACCAGCGCGTTGCCTTCGCTGCCGCTTCCGAGGCTGGCGAATCGCACGCGCTCAGTTCAGTTGCGCGTGCAGCAGCGAAATGATCCGCTGCGCGTCGGACGAGTTGTCGACCTGGCCGTTCGCGCCAATCACCGCCACCTGCGTGCCGCCGGCGCCTGCCGCGCGCAAGTTGATCAGGTATTCCTTGCCCGGCTTCGCCGCCGACGGGCCGCCGTAGAACAGCTTGCCGAACAGGCCGTCACGCTTGAGCTCTTCCATCGAATTCGCATAGCGCACGGTGTAGACGCCCTTCTCGCGATCGCGATTGTCGACCGTGAAGTTGGTCCGGTCGAGCGCCAGGCCCACGCGCAGCCACGCACGGTCGAACGACTCGGCCAGTTGCAGCGTCGCCGCGCCGCCGCTCGTGTCGGTGACCTGCGCCGGCGCCGTCGCGGGGCGCGCATCGGTCAGCAACTGCTTCGCCTGCGCGTCGGTCAGGCCGAACTTCTGCATCAGTTTCGACAGGAACACGGCTTCGAGCACCGGGTTGCGTGGACGCTCTTCCCAACGCGACGACGTGCCGCCCTGCGGGCCGACCATCATTTCTTCCATCGCGCTATGCGTGATCGAGATGTCGGTGTTGCCGTCCGACGTGCGGTTCACGAGCGTGCGGAAGCGGTCGCGCGTGCCCGACGAGTACGCGAAATCGATGACCCGGCCGATCGTGCGGCGGAACCAGTCGTCCGGAATGTTCGCACGGTTCTCGGCCCAGTCGGTGGCCATGATGCCCGTCGACGGCGCATCGGTCTTCAGCGAGAAGCCGTTCTCCTGCCAGAACTCCTTCAGGATCGGCCACAGCTGCTCGGGCGTCCGGCCGTCGACGACGAGCCAGCGGCGATCGCCGTCGCGCTCGATGTGCATGCCGAGCGGATCCTGCGCGCTCGGAATGCCGTCGGTCGCGTTGCCGGCTTGCGTCGTGGCCCGCGGCGGCAGCGTGCCGAGCCCGGCGTTGGTCGGCGGTGCGACGAACTGCTGCGTCGTCTGCACCGGCTTCAGGTCGCTCGGCACCGCGAGCGGCGGCGCCGACCCGGTGTTCTTGTAGTTGACCCGGTCGGGGGCCAGGTAGTCGTTCAGCGTATCGCAGCCAGCGAGCGCGCCCAGCGCCAGCGCCACCACCGACAACTGGATGGCGCGAGAGGAAATGGCGAAACGTTTCATGAAATCCTTCGTCTTGCTAGAACGCTCGTCAGGAGCGGCGCCGGACGGAGCCGGCCGGTGCGGGTTGATCAGGGGTCGAGCCGGCGGCCGCAGGACGCGGCCGCCTCGGCATCAGGCGAGAACGCCGGCCTCGACGAGGGCCGAACGTACGGCATCGTGGCAGCGCTCGTCGAGCGGCGTGAGCGGCAGCCGGATGCCGCCCTGCATCTTGCCCATCGCCTGCAGCGCCCACTTCACCGGGATCGGGTTCGCTTCGATGAACAGGTTCTTGTGCAGCGACAGCAGCTTCATGTGCAGTTCGCGCGCCGTTGCGACGTCGCCGGCCAGCGCCGCGCGGCACAGCTCGCTCATCGCGCGCGGCGCGACGTTCGCGGTCACCGAGATGTTGCCGTGGCCGCCGAGCAGCATCAGCGCAATCGCAGTCGGATCGTCGCCGCTGTAGATCGCGAAATGCTTCGGCGCGGCCTTGATCAGATGTGCGGCGCGATCGATGTTGCCGGTCGCTTCCTTCACGCCGATGATGCCCGGCACCTGCGCGAGGCGCAGCGTCGTCTCGTGCGCCATGTCCGCGACCGTCCGGCCCGGCACGTTGTACAGGATCACCGGCAGGTCGACCGCTTCGGCGATCGTCCGGAAGTGGCGGTACATGCCTTCCTGCGTCGGCTTGTTGTAGTACGGCACGACCTGCAGCGTCGCGTCCGCGCCGACGGCCTTCGCGTGCTTCGTCAGCTCGATCGCCTCGGCGGTCGAATTGCCGCCCGCGCCCGCGATGATCGGAATGCGTTTCGCCGCATGCTCGACCGCCGTGCGGATCATCAGGATGTGCTCTTCGACGCTGAGCGTTGCCGACTCGCCGCTCGTACCGACGACGACGAGCGCATCGGTGCCTTCCGCGATGTGCCAGTCGACCAGTTTGCGAAATGCCGGCAGGTCGAGACTGCCGTCTTCGAGCATCGGGGTGACGATCGCGGGGATGCTGCCGCGGATTTGAATGCCGTCTTGGGTGCCGTTAGCCATGAAACGCGATTGATTGTGTACCGGTAAACGTTGAGATTGTAGCGGATTAGCCGGGCAGTTCGTAACGTGGAATTCCCGCCCCCGCCTTCGGGGTCGCGCCCTCGCGCACTGCGCTAAGACGCTGGACGAACGCCTCGCGCGGCGCGGCGATGAAACCGTCCTCGTACGCGACCACCCGGAGGCGGCCGCGCACGGCGTCCAGCAACTCGCCCGGGGCGAGCAGGAACGCGGGGTTGGACGGTTTTCCGACCGTTTCGTTTCCTTGCGCGAAGGTTTCGTAGATCAGCACGCCGCCCGGCGCCACGGCATCGAGCAGATGGGGCCAGAGCGGGCGATGCAGATAGTTCGTGACGATTACGGCCGCATACTGCTCGCCGGCCGGCAGCGGCCATGGCGCGCCCTCGAGATCGGCGTCTCGGGCGTCGACACCCGGAATCGCGCGCAACACGGCCAGCGCGGCCGGGTCACGGTCGAGCGCGACGACCGGATGCCCGCGCGACGCGAACCAGCGCGCATGGCGGCCGCCGCCCGCGGCGACGTCGAGCACCGCCCCGCCGGCCGGCACGAGCCGCGCCCATTGCGCGACCCAGCGCGACGGCTCGGCCTGGCCGACGTGGCCGCCCGCGGCGGCGATGACGGATTCGCTCATGCGCCGGATCAGTTGTACGACAGGCCCATCGCGTCGCGCACGTCGCGCATCGTTTCCGTCGCGTACTTGCGCGCCTTGTCGCAACCGTCCGCGACGATCGCACGCAGCAGCGACGGATCGTCCATGTACTTCTGCGCGCGCTCGAGCATCGGCTGCTGTTCGCGCAGGATGCCTTCGACGACCGGCTGCTTGCAGTCGAGGCAGCCGATGCCCGCCGAACGGCAGCCCTTCTGCACCCATTCGTGCGTCGCTTCGTCCGTGTAGACCTGGTGAAGCTGCCACACCGGGCATTTGTCGGGATCGCCCGGATCGGTGCGGCGCACGCGTGCGGGATCGGTCGGCATCGTGCGGACCTTCTTCGTGATCGTGTCGGCGTCTTCACGCAGGCCGATCGTGTTGCCGTACGACTTGGACATCTTCTGCCCGTCGAGGCCCGGCATCCGCGACGCTTCGGTCAGCAGCGCCTGCGGCTCGACCAGGATGATCTTGCGCGCACCTTCGAGATAGCCGAACAGGCGCTCGCGGTCGCTCATCGACAGGCTTTGCGATTCCTGCAGCATCGCGCGCGCCTGTTCGAGCGCCTCGTCGTCGCCCTCCTGCTGATACGCGTTGCGCAGTTCGTGATAGAGCTTCGCGCGCTTGCCGCCGAGCTTCTTCGCGGCTTCGAGCGCCTTCTCCTCGAAACCGGGCTCGCGGCCGTACAGGTAGTTGAAGCGGCGCGCGATCTCGCGCGTCATCTCGACGTGCGGCACCTGGTCCTCGCCGACCGGCACGAGCGAGCCGCGATACAGCAGGATGTCGGCGGCCATCAGCACCGGGTAGCCGAGGAAGCCGTAGGTGGACAGATCCTTGTCCTTCAGCTTCTCCATCTGCTCCTTGTAGGTCGGCACGCGTTCGAGCCAGCCGAGCGGCGTGCTCATGCCGAGCAGCAGCGCGAGTTCCGCGTGCTCGGGCACCTTGCTCTGGATGAACAGCGTCGCCTGCGCGGGATCGATGCCGGACGCGAGCCAGTCGATCAGCACGTCCCACACGTTCTTCTCGATGACCTCGGGCGTCTCGTAGTGCGTCGTCAGCGCATGCCAGTCGACGACGCAGAAGAAGCACGGGTACTCGGACTGCAGCTTCACCCAGTTTTTCAGCACGCCGTGGTAATGGCCGAGGTGCAGCGACCCGGTGGGTCGCATGCCGGAGAAAATACGTTCTGGGAACATGATTGTCGTTAGAAAAGCGAGGCGAAGGGAGACAGGATGGCGCTCAGGACGGCGTAGCCGACATTGACGAGCGGACGCAGCCAGAAGTTCGTCAGCACGCCCGTCGTGACGAGCACGAGGACGATGATGAAACCGTATGGCTCGATGCGCGACAGCGCGATCGATTGCCTGGTCGGCAGCAGCGCCGCCAGGATGCGGCCGCCGTCGAGCGGCGGCAGCGGAAACAGGTTCAGCACGCCGAGCACGAGGTTCGCGCTGACGCCGGCGAACGCCATCCGCGTGAAGAACGGCTCGTCGACGCCGACGGCCGGCAGCACGAGGGTCAGCAGGCCCCAGACGAGCGCCTGCACGAAGTTGCAGGCCGGGCCCGCGAGCGCGACCCAGAGGCTGCCCCAACGCGGATTGCGCAGGTTGCCGAACGATACCGGCACCGGCTTCGCATAGCCGAACAGGAACGCACCGCCGGTCAGGAAGTACATCGCGAGCGGGATCGCGATCGTGCCGAGCGGATCGATGTGGCGCATCGGATTGAACGACACGCGCCCCATCGCGTAGGCGGTGTTGTCGCCGAGCAGGCGCGCGGCGTAGCCGTGCGCGGCCTCGTGCAGCGTGATCGCGAAGATCACGGGCAGCGCGTAGACGGCGATGGTCTGTATCAGGGAAGCATCCATATCGCGTTATTGTAACAAGCGCACTCGCGTAGAAATGAACGGCGCGCTCATGCGGCCGAGAGTCCGAACGGTTCGAGCGCGCCGCGCCCCGCGCGGATGAGTTCGGGCGCATCGCCGGTCAGGTCGATCACCGTCGACGGTTCGCGCGGGCACGCGCCGCCGTCGATCACGAGGTCGACCTGTTTCTCGAGCCGCGTGCGGATTTCCTCGGGATCGTTCAGCGGTTCATCGTCGGGCGGCAGGATCAGCGTCGTGCCGAGCAGCGGCTGGCTGAGCGACTCCAGCAGCGCGAGCGTGATCGCGTGATCGGGCACGCGCAGCCCGATCGTCTTGCGCGACGGGTGCGACAGCCGGCGCGGCACTTCCTTCGTCGCCTGCAGGATGAACACGTACGGGCCCGGCGTCACCGACTTGATCTGCCGGTACTGGCGGTTGTCGACCATCGCGAAGTTGGCGAGCTCCGACAGGTCGCGTACGAGCAGCGACAGGTGCTGCTTCTCGTCGAGGCCGCGAATCCGGCGCACGCGTTCGACCGCATCCTTGTCGTCGAGATGGCACGCGAGCGCATAGCTCGAATCGGTCGGCATCGCGATCACGCCGCCCTTGTTGACGATCTCCACCGCCTGCTTGATCAGGCGCGGCTGCGGATTATCCGGATGAATCCTGAAGAACTGGGACATGAGGATACGTAAAGAGGGAGAAGTCGGATGCGCGCATCGGCGGCCACGCGGGCGGCCCGAAGCCGCCCGGCGTCAGAGCCAGCGCTCCCAGACCGGTGTCAGGTCGGGCGGCAACGGCGGCAGGCTGCCGAGCTCGATGCGGCCCTCGCCCGGCGCGTGGAAATCCGAGCCGCGCGACACTTCGAAGCCGAAGCGGCGTGCAACGTCCGCGTATTCGCGGTACTGGTCGGGCGTGTGGCTGCCCGTGATGACCTCGATCGCGCGGCCGCCGAGATCGATGAACTCGCCGAAGAACGCGTCGAATTCGACCGGCGTATAGCGATAGCGGCCCGGATGCGCGACCACCGCTTCGCCGCCTGCCGCACGGATCCAGCCGACCGCGTCGGACAGGGACGCCCAGCGATGCGGGACGAAGCCGGGCTTGCCGTCGCCGAGCAGGCGATCGAATACATCCGACGTCGATTCGGCGTGGCCGTTTTCGACGAGAAAGCGCGCGAAGTGCGTGCGCGAGATCAGGTCGGGATTCGACACGTATTTCAGCGCGCCTTCGTACGCGCCGGGAATGCCGAGCGTCGCGAGCTGCTCGGCGATTGCCAGCGCGCGCGCCGCGCGGCCGTGGCGCGTGCGGTACAGGCCGTCGACCAGCGCCGGATGGGCGGGATCGATGTTCAGACCGACGATGTGTACCGTGCGCGATGCCCACGTGACCGAAATCTCGACGCCGCTCAGGTAGCGCATGCCGAGCGCTTCCGCCTCGCTGCGCGCCGCCGCCTGGCCGCCGATCTCGTCGTGATCGGTCAGCGCCCACAGGGTCACGCCGCCCGCATGCGCGCGGCGCGCGACGTCGGCAGGCGACAGCAACCCGTCGGAAACATTGGAATGGCAGTGGAGATCGGCGTTCATTGTCGGCATGGCAGGTAAGGCCTCATTCTACTGCAATGCGGCAATTGCGCCGGCCGCCCGCCATGCCGCCCGGGCCACGCGCCTACGCGCAGAACGCCTCGATCAGCGCCGCGATCTGCTCGGGCTGGTCGTGATGCACCATGTGGCCGGCATCCTCGATGAGCTTCTCGCGCCAGTCGGGGAACGCGTTGAAGCGCGCCTTGAATTCGGGCAGAGGAATATCGCCGGCGATGTAAGCGAGCGTCGGCGAATTGACGGCCTCGACGTGCAGCACCTTCGCGCGCACCTGCTTCCAGGTCGCCATCACTTCGTCGAGCCGGTACAGCAGCGGGCCCGGCATCTTGTGCGCGGGGTCGGCCAGCAGATGGTAGAGGCCGTCGTCGCCGCGTTTCGACCAGTGCGCGGCGAGAAATGCGGCGCGGCGCGGGTCGAGCCGCGGATTGGTCTTGATCAGGCGCGCCGCCACGTCGTCGAGGGACGCGTACGGCCGCAGCGCGGGCGGCTCGCGCAGCTCGTCGAGCCAGCCGCGCAGCCGGCGCGGCGCCTGTTCGGCGCGGGCCGGCGCGAGCCCGAACCCTTCGAGATCGACCACGCGGCGCACGCGTTCCGGCCGCGCGCCGGCATACAGGCACACGACGTTCGCGCCCATGCTGTGTCCGATGAGGTTGACCTCGCCGGTCGGCGCATAGCGGTCGACGAGCGCATCGAGGTCGCCCAGGTACTCGTGGAACCAGTAGTGGCCGCCGCCCTGCCGCGCGACCGGCCAGTCGGACAGCCCGAAGCCGCGCGCATCGGGCGCGATCACCTGCCAGTCGCCCGCGAGCGCATCGACGACGAACTGGAACGACGCCGCGACGTCCATCCAGCCGTGCAGCATGAACAGCGTCGGCGCATCGGGCCGGCCCCAGCGCCGTACATGCAGCTGGACGCCGCGCACCGTGATGAAATCGGAAACAGAACTCGAGGCACTCATTGCAACCGCCAAAAAAGAATGGTCGTTCGATTATAGCGGCCCCCGGCTCCGGCGGCCGGCGATCGAGGTACCGCTCTAGCGGCGAGGTCGCTCCAGCGCCGGCCGGCAACACGCCATCGCGCAGGTGCGCGAGCCGGCGGTGACCACCCGGACGCGGCCGAACGCGATCCGGCTAATGTGCGGGACGTCCGTCCGCCGCATTCTGGGCGGCCAGTTCGTCGAGTTCGGCCTGCTCGAAGCCGGCATCGCGCCGCGCATCGAAATTGAACGGGCCGCGCAGTCGTGGCGCGTGGTACTGCTCGGCGAGCTGCCGGTAGGTCGGCACGGGGTCGCGCCCGGCGGCGTCGCACAGATGGCGGAACCAGCGGTTGCCGATCGCGACATGGCCGATTTCGTCGCGCAGGATCACGTCGAGGATCGCGGCCGACGCATCGTCGCCCGCCTGCACGAGCCGTGCGCGGATCGGCGGCGACGCGTCGAGCCCGCGGGCCTCGAGCGTCCGCGGCACGAGCGCCATGCGCGCGAGCACGTCGTTCCTGGTCCGCTCGCACATCTCCCACAGTCCGTTGTGCGCGGGAAAATCGCCGTACGCATGCCCGAACCCGTCGGCGAGCCGGTCGGACAGCAGCGTGAAGTGATAGGCCTCCTCGGCCGCGACCTTCAGCCAGTCTGCGTAGAACGCGTCCGGCAGACCCGCGAAGCGCCAGACTGCGTCGAGCGCCAGGTTGATCGCATTGAATTCGATATGGGCAAGCGCGTGCAACAGCACGGCACGCCCTTCCGGCGATCGCATGCTGCGCCGCTGCAGCGCGCGCGGCTCGACGAGCGGCGGCCGCGCCGGGCGCCCGGGCAGACCGGCCGGTTCGTGCAGCTGAAGCGACGATGCGATCGCGGCCTGCCCGGCTCGCAGCGCATCGTGCAGCGCGCGCACCTGCGCGGCCTTGGCCGCCGGCTCGGCAATACGCAGCGCGTCGAGCGCCACGCTGCGCACACAAGCGGGCGCCGGCCCGAAAGAAGAAGACACGATGCTCATAAACGGGGACACCTTGCGTACGCGTCGCGGGAGCACAGGCACGCGACGGTTTACAATATGCGTTTGTTCCACGGCGCCAGGCGCCGGGCAAACCGGACGCGCCATTCTACCGGCGCCCATCATCGAAGAGACAAGGAGACCCCGTGACGATCTACAAGCTGGGCGATACGGCCCCGACGATCCACGAAAGCGTATTCGTCGCCGACACGGCGGCCATCATCGGCAAGGTCGTGCTCGAGGAAAACGCGAGCGTGTGGTTCGGCGCGACGATTCGCGGCGACAACGAGACGATCACGGTCGGCGCCGGCAGCAACGTCCAGGAAGGCGCGGTCCTGCATACCGACCCGGGCTTTCCGCTGACGATTGCGGACAACGTGACGATCGGGCACCAGGCGATGCTGCACGGCTGCACGATCGGCGAAGGTTCGCTGATCGGGATTCAGGCGGTGGTCTTGAATGGAGCGGTCATCGGCCGCAACTGTCTGGTGGGTGCCGGCGCGGTCGTGACGGAAGGCAAGACGTTCCCGGACAACTCGCTGATTCTCGGCGCACCGGCGAAAGTCGTGCGCGAGCTGTCGGCCGAAGACGTCGCGCGGCTGCGCGCAAACGCGAAGACATATGTCGAGCGACGCGCGCATTTCAAGGAGCAACTCGTGCGGATCGGGTGATTCGCACGGATTTCAAGGAAGAAGAGTGAGCGACCAGTTACAGAAATTCATGTTCAATGCGGCGCCCGTGCGCGGCGAGATCGTTTCGCTGCGCAACACGTGGCAGGAAGTGCTCGCCCGCCGCGACTACCCTGCCCCCGTGCGCACGGTGCTCGGCGAGATGATGGCCGCGTGCGCGCTGCTGTCCGCGAACCTGAAATTTCACGGCACCCTGATCATGCAGATCTTCGGCGACGGGCCGGTCCAGATGCTGGTCGTCCAGTGCGGGTCCGACCTGTCGATGCGGGCCACCGCGAAGTTCTCGGGCGACGCCGCGCAGACGATCGACGACGACACGAGCTTCGCGTCGCTCGTCAACGCGAGCGGCCACGGCCGCTGCGTGATCACGCTCGACCCGGCCGACAAGCTGCCGGGCCAGCAGCCGTACCAGGGTATCGTGCCGCTGAACGGCGTCGACGGCCCGCTCGAATCGGTGTCGCAGGTACTCGAGCACTACATGCATCACTCGGAGCAGCTCGACACGCGGCTGTGGCTCGCGGCCGATCGCGATCGCGCGGTCGGGATGCTGCTGCAGAAGCTGCCGGGCGACGGCGGCATCGTGCCGCGCAACGCCGAGACCGATATCGACACGTGGGAGCGCGTGTGCACGCTCGGCGGCACGCTGTCCGCGAAGGAACTGCTCGAAGTCGAACCGGAAGTGGTGTTCCGCCGGCTGTTCTGGCAGGAAAACGTGCAGCACTTCGAACCGGCCGGCACGCGCTTCCAGTGCTCGTGCTCGCGCGAGAAGGTCGGCGCGATGCTGCGCATGCTCGGTCGCGAGGAAGTCGACAGCGTGATCGTCGAGCGCGGCCACGTCGAGATCCACTGCGAGTTCTGCAACCAGCGCTACGAATTCGATCCGGTCGACGTCGCGCAACTGTTCGCGGCGCCCGGTGTCGAAACCGGCATCGCACCCGCGACCGACCAGCGTCACTGAACCGCGCGCCCGTGCCCGCCAGCGGCACGGCGCGGGCGCATAATGACGCACGAGCGCCGCACGCGCGGTTCAGGCGCCGGAGGCACGGCCTTCGGCGCAAGCCGCTTTCCGCGGTCGGCGCGCCGCAGGAGAAACACATGAATCGCCGCCTCTTTTGCACCCTCCGCACTCTCGTCCTGGCAAGCCTGGCCGCCGGTACGCTCGCGCTTGCCGGCTGCGCGATGCCCCCGCCGACTGCCACGATCCTGAGCCGCCTGCCCGAACCGGGCGCGTCGGGCGGCCAGCCGCCCGTGCTGTCGAGCGCCGAACGCAAGCGCTACGACGAGATCGACCAGCAGGTGCTGCGCGAGCAAAACAACGCGATGGCGGCCGAAGCGGCCGCGCGCGCGTGGGCCTATTATTCGCCGCCGCCCGTGACGGTCTACGGCGGGTACTACGGTGGATGGGGCAATCGCTGGGGCACCGGCATCGGTTACGGCTACCCGGGCTGGTGGTGGTGAGCAGGCATCACCCGCTCGATTGACGACTGGCAGGAAATAAAAAAGCGCGGCATTTCCCGCGCTTTTTCAATGAATTCGAGGTATCGCGCTCAGTGATGCGCCGCCTTGCCCTTGTCGCCGCCGTGATGCCGCGACGGCTTCGCGACCGACTGCGGATTCGGCACGACCCGCACCGGGGCCGCGGACACGGCGCCGCGCGTCGACGTATTCGACGGCGTGGTGTTCACCGGTCCTGCAGGTGCATTCGGCGACACGAACTGCACGAATACTTCGCCGTCCTTCACCATGCCCATCTCGTAGCGCGCACGCTCCTCGATCGCCGCGGTGCCGCTCTGCAGATCCTGCACTTCGCCGGCGGTGCGCTCGTTGCGCAGCTTCTCGTCCGCGTTCTTCTGCAGCTGGTCGTCGAGCTGCTGACGCAATTCGTGCACCCGCAGCCAGCCGCCGTGTCCCCACCATAGGGGGTACTGAATGAGCGCCAGCAAGGCAATCAGGACGACAGTGACAAGCCGCATGTAAGAGACGCAGATATAAGAAGCGCCGCTCCGCGCACAGGCACAGAGCGGCGTCGAGATGACGAACCCGATAGTAGCGCGTTAGCGCAGGTTATAGAAAGCCGATTTGCCCGGGTAGCTCGCGATGTCGCCGAGATCTTCCTCGATACGCAGCAGCTGGTTGTACTTCGAGATGCGGTCGCTGCGCGACAGCGAACCCGTCTTGATCTGACCGGCGTTCAGGCCGACCGCGATGTCCGCGATCGTCGAATCTTCCGTTTCGCCCGAACGATGCGAGATCACGGCCGTGTAACCCGCGCGCTTCGCCATTTCGATCGCCGCGAACGTTTCGGTCAGCGTACCAATCTGGTTGATCTTGATGAGGATCGAGTTCGCGATGCCCTTCTCGATGCCTTCCTTCAGGATGCGCGTGTTGGTCACGAACAGGTCGTCGCCGACCAGCTGCACCTTCTTGCCGAGGCGGTCGGTCAGCAGCTTCCAGCCGTCCCAGTCGCTTTCGTGCATGCCGTCCTCGATCGACACGATCGGGAACTTGTCGGCGAGCGTCGCGAGGTAGTCGGTGAATTCGGCCGACGACAGTTGCAGGCCTTCGCCCGCGAGCTGGTACTTGCCGTCGTGGTAGAACTCGGATGCCGCGCAGTCGAGCGCGAGCAGCACGTCTTCGCCCGCACGGTAGCCGGCCTTCTCGATCGCCTGCAGGATCGTCGACAGGCACTCGTCGTTGCTGCCGAAGTTCGGTGCGAAACCGCCTTCGTCGCCGACCGCCGTGCTCATGCCGCGGTCGCTGAGGATCTTCTTCAGCGCGTGGAACACTTCCGCGCCGCAACGCAGCGCTTCACGGAACGTCGGCTGGCTGACCGGGACGATCATGAATTCCTGGATGTCCAGGCTGTTGTTCGCATGCGCGCCGCCGTTGACGATGTTCATCATCGGCACCGGCAGTTGCATCGCGCCCGAACCGCCGAAATAGCGGTACAGCGGCAGGCCGGCCTCTTCGGCGGCGGCCTTCGCGACGGCCATCGACACGGCCAGCATCGCGTTCGCGCCGAGGCGCGACTTGTTGTCGGTGCCGTCCAGCTCGAGCAGCGTCTTGTCGAGGAACGCCTGTTCCGACGCGTCGAGGCCCATGATGGCTTCGGAGATTTCGGTGTTGATGTGCTCGACCGCCTTCAGCACGCCCTTGCCGTTGTAGCGGCCGGCTTCGCCGTCGCGCAGTTCGATCGCTTCACGCGAGCCGGTGGACGCGCCCGACGGCACCGCCGCGCGGCCCATCGTGCCCGATTCGAGCAGCACGTCGCATTCGACGGTCGGGTTGCCGCGCGAATCCAGAATCTCGCGGCCGATGATATCTACGATTGCACTCATGGGTTTCCTCTGAGAATGACGATGGATTCTTCAAACTGCGACGGCGTGCGCGCCGCAACCGCTTTCGCTACAGACGCGCGAAGCCGTCGCAAGGTTCATTCGATCTTTAATTGAAATCGTTTTCCAGGAACGGATTGCGCTTCACCGCCTGGTCGAGCGTGACGAGGGTCTCCAGCAACGCGCCCATGCGGTTCAGCGGCACCGCGTTCGGGCCGTCCGACTTCGCCTCGGCCGGATTCGGATGCGTTTCCATGAAGAGGCCCGCGACACCCGTCGCGACCGCCGCACGCGCGAGCACCGGCACGAATTCGCGCTGGCCGCCCGAACTCGTGCCCTGCCCGCCCGGCAACTGCACCGAGTGGGTCGCATCGAACACGACCGGCGCGTTCGTTTCGCGCATGATCGCGAGCGAACGCATGTCCGACACGAGATTGTTGTAGCCGAACGAGACGCCGCGCTCGCACGCCATGAAGCGGTCTTCCGACAGACCGGCTTCACGCGCCGCGTCGCGCGCCTTGTCGATCACGTTCTTCATGTCGTGCGGCGCGAGGAACTGGCCCTTCTTGATGTTGACGGGCTTGCCCGAGCGCGCGCACGCATGGATGAAATCGGTCTGACGGCACAGGAACGCCGGCGTCTGCAGCACGTCGACGACCGACGCGACCTGCTCGATCTCGTCGATCGAATGCACGTCGGTCAGCACCGGCAGGCCGAGCTGGCGCTTCACCTCGCCGAGGATCCGCAGCCCCTCGTCCATTCCGAGGCCGCGAAACGACTTGCCCGAACTGCGGTTTGCCTTGTCGTAGGACGACTTGTAGATGAACGGAACGTTCAGCTTCTCGCAGATTTCCTTCAGGCGGCCGGCCGTGTCGATCGTCATTTGCTCCGATTCGACGACGCAGGTACCCGCGATCAGGAAGAAAGGCTGGTCGAGGCCGACCTCGAAATCGCACAGCTTCATGCTTGCACTCCGCGCGCTTGCTTGTTGGCGAGCGCGGCTTCGACGAACGACTTGAACAGCGGATGACCGTCACGCGGCGTGGACGTGAATTCCGGGTGGAACTGAACGCCGACGAACCACGGGTGCATCGAACGCGGCAACTCCATCATTTCCGGCAGATCCTCGCTCGGGGTACGGGCGCTGATGATAAGGCCGCCGGCTTCGAGCTGGGGCACGAAGCGGTTATTGACTTCATAACGGTGGCGATGGCGCTCGTTCACGTCCTTGCCGTAGATTTCTTCCGCCATCGTGCCCGGCTTGATCGGGCAGCGCTGCGAACCTAGGCGCATCGTGCCGCCGAGGTCGGATTCCTCGGTGCGCGTCTCGACCTTGCCTTCGCGGTCGTACCATTCGGTGATCAGCGCGACCACGCGCTCCGGCGTGTCCGGATCGAATTCCGTGCTGTTCGCCTGCTTCAGGCCGACGACGTCGCGCGCGAATTCGATCACCGCGAGCTGCATGCCGAGGCAGATGCCGAGGTACGGCACCTTCGACTCGCGCGCATAGCGAACCGCGGCGATCTTGCCTTCCGTGCCGCGACGGCCGAAACCGCCAGGCACCAGCACGGCGTCGAGATGCTTCAGGCTGTCGACGCCGTTCGTCTCGAGCTCTTCCGAGTCGATGTACTCGATGTTGACCTTGGTCGACGTGTGGATCGACGCATGGCGCAGCGCCTCGATCAGCGACTTGTACGACTCGGTCAGGTCGACGTACTTGCCGACCATGCCGATCGTCACTTCCTGCTTCGGGTTTTCCAGCTTCTCGACGAGCGCCGACCACATGCTCAGGTCGGCATCCTTCGGCGACAGCTTCAGCTCTTCGCAGATGATCCGGTCGAGGCCCTGGTCGTGCAGCATCTGCGGAATCTTGTAGATGCTGTCGGCGTCCCACACCGAGATCACCGCGTCTTCCGGCACGTTCGAGAACATCGAGATCTTCTTCGATTCGTCGTCGGGGATGCGGCGATCCGCGCGGCACAGCAGCACGTGCGGCAGGATGCCGATCTCGCGCAGCTTCTGCACGCTGTGCTGGGTCGGCTTCGTCTTCAGCTCGCCGGCCGTCGCGACGTACGGCACGAGCGTCAGGTGCACGAAGCACGCGCTGTTGCGACCGAGGCGCAGGCTCATCTGGCGCGCGGCCTCGAGGAACGGCAGCGACTCGATGTCGCCGACCGTGCCGCCGATCTCGACGATCGCGACGTCCGGCTCGCCGCAGGTGGCCGATGCGGCCCCGCGCTCGATGAACGCCTGGATTTCGTTCGTGATGTGCGGAATGACCTGCACGGTCTTGCCGAGATAGTCGCCGCGGCGCTCCTTGCGGATCACCGATTCGTAGATCTGGCCGGTCGTGAAGTTGTTGGCCTTGCGCATCTTCGTGCTGATGAAGCGCTCATAGTGGCCGAGGTCGAGGTCGGTCTCCGCTCCGTCTTCCGTCACGAACACTTCGCCGTGCTGGAACGGGCTCATCGTGCCGGGGTCGACGTTGATGTAGGGATCGAGTTTGAGGAGGGTGACTTTCAGACCGCGCGATTCGAGGATCGCGGCGAGAGAGGCGGCGGCAATACCCTTGCCGAGGGAAGAAACTACGCCGCCGGTGACGAAAACATATTTGGTCATCGCTGGATGCTCGCGGGAAAAACGGATTATACCGTAAAGCCCGCCCTTCTCTCAGCAATTGACGTGATGATCGCGCCCTTTCGTGCCGGCCCGCGCCGACACGAACCGGCCGGCCGGTCGGCGCCGCGCGCATGCGCGCCGGCGGGCGTTCCGGCCGCCCGGCGAAGCGTCAGGCGCGCTTCGCGAGCGGCGCGCCTGCCTGCGAAACGCCGCCCTCCTCCGCCTTCAGCGAATTCAGCATCCGCTGCAATGCGCGGGCGGTCTCGATCGGCCGTTCCATCGGGAACAGGTGGCTCCCCTCGAGCCATTCGATGCGCCCGCGCGTCGCGCGGCGCGTCGCATCGAGCCCGACCTGCCGCACCTCGCGCGAGCGCGTGCCGGCGAGGAAGCCGAGCGGCACCGGCGCGCCGTGTGCGAGCCGCGGGCCGAGCGTGTGCGGCAGCGTCCGGTAGATCAGGTATTCGACCTGCCGGTCGAACGCCAGCGCGCGCTCGCCGTCGGCGCCGGCCTGAGGGATCCCGTGGTCGATATAGTCGGCGAGCATCCGCTCGTCCCAGCGCGCGAACGCGGGCTTCTCGCGAAAGTGCCGCCACACTTCGTCGCGGCTCGTCCAGCGCGTGCGCCGGTTGCGCGTCGCGGCGGCCGGCGACAGCCGCTCGTCGAGCCCCGCCCACTGGCTCGCGCGCAGCGCGCCGGCGCGCCAGCCCGCGATGATCGGCGAATCGATCATCACGACGCCGCGCACCCACTGCGGCTTCTTCAACGCAGCCATCAGCGACAGGTAGCCGCCGAGCGAATGGCCGACGAGCCAGACCGGGCGCTCGTAGCGGCTGCCGATATCGTCGAGCAGTTGTTCGACGAGATGCGGCCAGTCGCGCGTCACCGGGTAGCGGCGATCGTGGCCGATCCGTTCGATGTAGCGCAGCTCGTAGTCGTCGGCCAGCTCGGCGAAGATTGTCCGGTACGTCGACGCCGGAAAGCCGTTCGCATGCGAGAAGTGGAGGATGTCCTTCAAACGCCGATGTCTCCTTTGTCGGCGGGAGTCAGTGCTTCAGCACGTACTCCCACCCATGCTTCGCGGTCGGTGGGCGTAAGCGCTTCAGCGCTTACGCCAGCCCCATGCTTCATATTTATCTGTGTCGGAACCGCGCTTCGGCACGGTAGGCCGGCCTGGCGCTTTCCGTCCCGATACGCCGGCCTTCGCCGCGCTCACCGGTCCATCCAGTACCGGCGCCGTTCGTCGCGATAGCGCGCGAATGCGAACCCGCCGCCGGCCGGCGCGACGTCGAACCGCACGGCGCCGTCGCGATCGGTGCGCGGCAGCGGAATCCCGCGCGCCTCGTAGCGGGCGAGGACCGTCCGGTGCGGATGGCCGAAGCGATTGCGATAGCCTACAGGAAAAGCCGCGACGCGCGGCCCGACCGAATCGAGGAAAGGCTCGATCGACGACGTACGGCTGCCATGGTGCGGAACGACCAGGATCTGCGCGGCCAGAGCGTCGCGCGCGTCGGCCACCAGCCGACGCTCGGCGGCAGCCTCGATGTCGCCGGTCAGCAGCGCGGAGGTGCCGCCGGCGTCGATACGCAGCACACACGATTGTCCGTTGGACGAACCCGTGCCCACCCCGCCCGGCGGCCACAGCATCGTGAAGACGACGCTGTCCCAGCTCCACCGCTGCCCGGCTGCGCAAGGCAGCCGATCGGCCACGCCGGCCGCCTGCGCATCGCGCCACAGCCGGTGCCGCGGCGCAATACCGGCCAGCAGCTGACGCACGTCGGCGGCCGCATAAACGGCCGGCGCGCCGCCCGCATGATCGGCATCCGCGTGACTGAGGACGAGCGAGTCGATCGTCGCGATGCCGCGCGCCCGCAACGCCGGCGCGACGATCCGCGTCCCGGCGTGGGACGACTCCGCGCCCGGCCCCGCATCGAACAGCAACGTCCGTCGCGCGGTTTCGACCAGCACCGCCGCGCCTTGCCCGACGTCGAGCACGGTCAGCCGAAAGCCGCCCGGCGGCGGTGCATCGGGCGCCGGCGCGACGAGCGGCAGCCACGTCAGCGGCGCCGCCCAGCGCAACGGCCAGCCGCGCGGCATCAGCGCCCACGCGACGCCCACGCATGCGAGCGCCAGTACCGGCCAGTCGGGCATGCGCAGCCAGAACACGCCGGCCGGCCAGTCGGCCAGCTGCGCGAGCAGCGTCATCATCGGTGCGAGCGCCGCATGCGCAAGCCGAAAGGCCGCCGCATCGAGCGGCGGCGGCAACGCGATGCCGGCCAGCACGACCGGCGTCACGACCGAGCTGACCCACGGAATCGCGAACGCATTGCCGAACGGACCCGACAGGGAAACCTGCGCGAACCAGGCGGCGGTGAGCGGCGCAAGACCGATCGTCACCGCGTACTGCACGCGCGTCGCCTCGGCGATGCGGCGCCGGCCACGCGTCGCCCACCCGCGCAACCGGCTCCGCAAGCGGGCCGCGCCGCTTTCCGCGCCCGCTTCGTCGACATCGTCGAGCTCGCGCACCGCACGCCAGCCGGCGACGGCCAGCAGGATCACCGCGACCGCACCGAACGACAGCCAGAAGCCGGCCGACAGTACGGCCCACGGATCGGCGAGCAGCACGCCGCCGAGCGCCGCGCACAACACCGCGGACGTCGGCACGCTGCGGCCGGCCAGATACGCGACGCCGCCGCCCGCGATCATCCACCACGCGCGCTGTGCCGGCACGTTGAAGCCGGCGAGCGCGGCGTAGCCCGCGGCAGCAACCAGCGCGGCAAGCGCGGCCGCGTACGGCGCCGGCAACACGAGCGTCGCGGCCCGCGCGCGCCAGCGCACGCGGCGCCAGACCATCGACACGAGCCAGCCGGCAATCGCGCCGACCAGCCCGACATGGAGACCGGAAATCGCGACCAGATGGCTCGTGCCCGTGTTGCGCAGGACGCGCCAGTCGTCGTCGCCAATGCCCGACTGGTCGCCGATCGCCAACGCCGCGACGATGCCCCGGTGCGCCGCATCGGTGCCCAGCACCGCGCCGATGCGTGCGCGCAGCGTGTCGCGCACCCGATCGATCGATGCACGCCATCCCGATACGCGCGCATCGAGCAATACCGCCCGACGCGGTGCACTGACATAGCCGATCGCACGAATGCCCACGGCGAGCCATGCCGCCTCGCTGTCGCGCACGCCGGGATTGGCCTCGGCATGCGGACGCTTGAGACGCACGACGAAACGCCAGCGTTCGGCAGCGCGCAAATCCGGAAGCGCATCGCGTGTCGCGGATGCGCCGTACGCGCGCCACGACAACCGGATCAACGGCGGAAAACGGGCGAGGCCTGCATCGTTCGACTCGACCGCCAACAGCAGCCGCGCGCCTGCCTCGTCGACGACGGGCAGCCCGCGGATCACGCCCGTGACGACGATGTCGCGCCCTTCCCACTCGACAGGCAGGCTGTCGCGCAGCCGCCATTCGGCGCGCGCGGCCGCATAGCCGAACCCCGCGACGCAGGCCGCGGCCGCGCACAGCATCCATCCGCATACCACGACCGCGCGCGTGCGCCGCCGACGCACGCACCATGCGCCCAGCGCCGCGCAGCCCGCGAGCACGGCTGCTCCGATCGTCCATGCGACCGCCCCGGGCAACGCCGCCTGCCGCTGCAGCACGACGACGCCGAGCGCGAACGCGATCCACCACACGCGCATTCCGCCTCCTCGTCGACCCGGCGCCGCCCCCTGCAACGCGGCGCCTTCCGGCAACGATTATGCGGACGAAAGTGCGAGTCGCGGCAGCGCGGCGAGCGCGTTAGCCGAAGTGCATACGGCCAGTTCGCCAGTCTCGAGCCCGCGCAATTCGGCGAGCACGCCGCCGATCCGCGGTACCTGATCAGGCGTATTGCGGGATTTGTATGCCCATTCGGGCGCGATGTCGGGCGCGTCGGTCTCGACGACGAGCGCGTCGAGCGGCAACTCGGTGGCGAGCCGGCGGATCTGCCGCGCGCGCGTGAAGGTCACGTTGCCGCCGAAGCCGAGATGCAGCCCCTGCGCCAGGTACGCTTCGGCCTGCTGAAAACTGCCGTTGAACGCATGCGCGATGCCGCGCCGCACGCCGAAACGGCGCAGCCCGGCGAGCACGCGGTCCTGCGACTTGCGCACGTGGCACAGCACCGGCAGGTCGAATTCCCGCGCGAGCCTGAGCTGGCCCTGATAGAAGAACTGCTGCCGCGCTTCGTCGAGCCCCGGCACGAAATAGTCGAGCCCGATCTCGCCGATCGCGACGAACCGCGGATCGTCGAGGCTCGCCTCGATCTCCATGCGCAGCCGGTCGAGATCGGCGTCGCGCGCCTGCGGCGTATACATCGGATGGATGCCGAGCGCATAGACCGCACCCGGCGTGCGCTGCGCGAGTTCGCGCACCGTCGTGAAGTTGTCGCGCCCGATGCTCGGGATCACGATGCGCGACACGCCGACCGCGCGCGCAGCCTGCGCGACTCCGTCGCGGTCGGCGTCGAACTCGGCGGCATCGAGATGGCAGTGCGTGTCGATCCACATGTCAGCGGTCCTGCGTCGTTGCGCCGTGCCGCGACGAACCGGCGGCCGGCCAACGGCGTGGCTTTTTTACACCGGCAGCGCCGGCTCCTCGTGCAGCACCCCGTCGCGCAGCCGCATGATGCGGTCGCAGCGCGCGGCGAGATCGGGGTCGTGCGTGACGATCACGAAACTCGTTTCGAGCGTCTCGGACAGTTCGAGCATCAGGTTGAACACCGTATCGGCCGTCGTGCCGTCGAGGTTGCCGGTCGGCTCGTCGGCGAGCACGCATGCGGGCTTCGTGACCAGCGCGCGCGCGATCGCGACGCGCTGCCGTTCGCCGCCCGACAGCTCGCCCGGCCGGTGCTTCGCCCGCGGGCCGAGACCGACGCGTTCGAGCATCGCCTGTGCCTGCGCGCGCGCGTCCTCGGTCGTCATCCGGCGGATGCGCAGCGGCATCGCGACGTTGTCGAGCGCCGTGAACTCGGGCAGCAGGTGATGGAACTGGTAGACGAAGCCGAGCGCGCGGTTGCGCAGCTCGTTGCGCTCGCGCTCGGCGAGCTGCGTAAACGGCTTGCCGAGCAGCGACACTTCGCCGGCGCTCGGCTCGTCGAGACCGCCGAGCACGTGCAGCAGCGTGCTCTTGCCGGACCCCGACGCGCCGACGACCGCGAGCTTCTCGCCGCGCCGCACCGTCAGCTCGGTGTTGTTGAGCACCTGCACGTTGAAGCCGCCCTGCACGAACGCCTTCGTGATCCCGCGCGCCTGAAGCACGTATTCCTGCATACCTGCCGAATCCTGTCTGTTGTGTTGTTGTCGTGAATCCGCGAATGCGGCCGCGCGGTCATTCATAGCGGAGCGCCTCCGCCGGCTTCACCTTCGCGCCGCGCCAGCTCGGATAGAGCGTCGCGACGGCCGACAGCGCGAACGCGATCAGCCCGATCCGGATCACGTCGCTCGCGACGAGTTCGGACGGCAGCTCGCTGATGAAGTACACCGACGGCGGCAGGAACTGCACGCCGAACAGGTGCTCGATCATCGGGATCAGCCACGGGATGCTCCATGCGATCAGGCAGCCGAGCGCGACGCCCGACGCGGTGCCGACGAAGCCGATCGTCACGCCCTGCACGACGAAGATCTTCATGATCGACCCCGGCTGCGCGCCGAGCGTGCGCAGGATCGCGATGTCGGCCTGCTTGTTGGTCACCGTCATCACGAGCGACGACACGAGGTTGAACGCGGCCACCGCGATGATCAGCGTGAGGATGATGAACATCATCCGCTTCTCGATCTGCACGGCCGAGAACCACGTCTTGTTCTGCTGGGTCCAGTCGCGGATGTACAGGCTGCCCGACAGCGTATGCGACAGCTCGACCGCGACCTGCGGCGCCTTCTGCATGTCGGTGAGCCGCAGCCGCACGCCGGTCGGCGCGCTCATCCGGAACAGCGCCTCGGCGTCGCGGATGTTGATCATCGCGAGCGTGCTGTCGTATTCGTAGTGGCCCGATTCGAACACGCCGACGACCGTGAACTGCTTCAGGCGCGGCATCATGCCGGCCGGCGTGATCGAGCCTTCGGGCGCGACGAGCGTGACCTTGTCGCCGACCGTCACGCCGAGATTGCCGGCGAGCGCGTCGCCGAGCACGATGCCGAACTGGCCCGGCACGAGCGCGCCGAGCTGCCCGGCCTTCATGTCCTTGCCGATGTCGGATACCTGCGGCTCGAGCGACGGCTCGACGCCGCGCAGCATCACGCCGCTCACCGCGTCCTGGCGCGTGAGCAGCGCCTGCGCGTCGACGTACGGCGCCGCGCCGATCACCGACGGATTGCGGCGGGCTTCCTGCGCGGTCAGTTGCCAGTCGGGCATCGAACCCGTCGGCGAGAACACCTCGACGTGCGCGAGCACCGACAGCATGCGGTCGCGCACTTCCTTCTGGAAGCCGTTCATCACCGACAGCACGACGATCAGCGCCGCGACGCCGAGCGCGATCCCGAGCATCGACACGAGCGCGATGAAGGAAATGAAGCCGTTGCCGGTCGTGCGTTTGCCGGCGCGCGTGTAGCGCCAGCCGATCTGCCATTCGTACGGAAGTTTCAAGCGAATCCTTTCTGCTGGTTACGGCGGGAGGCGGGAGGCGCGCCGCGGCCGGACCGCCGCCGGGTGGCGGCCGGCAGCCCGGGCACGGTCGAAAAAACGGCCGCCGGACGCGAACGGGCCGTCAGCCGGCCCGATCACGCGCGCAGTTTGCCATACAATGCGCACCATCATGCACGACCGACGCCTCCATTTTCTCGTTCCGTTCGCGCTGCCGTCGGCGGCCGACGCGGCCTCGTCCCTGCACACGCTGGACAGCCCCGCGCTCCAAAAGTTGCTCGCCCGCGCGAGTCTCGTCGAGCGTGTGGCCGGCGAGGACTTCCAGCGCACGCTGCCGCACGAGCGCTGGCTGGCAAGCCGCTTCGGCGCCACGCAGGGCAACGCCGCGGACGAGGCGCCGCTCGCGCCCTACATGCTGTTGGCCGACGGCGGCGATCCCGGCACCCAGGCATGGGCGTGCGTCGAGCCCGTGCACGTCGAAATCGCGCACGATCACCTCGTGCTCGTCGATCCGGCCGCCCTCGCGCTCGACGACGGCGACGCGGCCGCGCTGCTCGCGGTCGCGCGGCCGCTGATCGAGGAGCTCGGCGTGCGGCTCGAAGCGCCGAACCCGGCGCGCTGGTACCTGTCGAGCGAACAGCTCGCGCGCCTTGCCGGCGCCGCGCCGCTGCGCGCCAGCGGCCGCAACATCGAAATCTGGCTGCCGCACGAGGCGCATACGGGCGAGCGCTCGCGGATGTGGATGAAGCTGCAGAACGAAGTACAGATGGCGTGGTTCCAGCATCCGGTCAACGAAGCCCGCGAGGCGCGTGGATTGCCGGCCGTCAATTCGGTCTGGTTCCATGCGCAGGGCACGCTGAAGCCGGTCGGCACACCCTTCGCGCGCGTGCTGTCCGCGTCGCCGGCCGCGCTCGGCCTCGCACGCGCCGCACGAGCCGAAGCCGGCGGCCTGCCCGCGACGTTCGGCGCGCTGCCCGCCGCCGATGGCGCGACGCTCGTCGAGCTGCCGACGCTGACCACCCCGTTCATCGAGCAGGACTGGGCGCGCTGGCACGACGGCCTCGCCGCGCTGGAGCGCGACTGGTTCGCACCCGCGCTCGCCGCGCTGCAAAA
>NZ_LZXX01000084.1:0-37057 GCF_001729305.1 Burkholderia sp. A2
CTCGAGAATCCGGCCATCCTCGAGCAGCTCACCGAAGTACGCTGAACGCCTGCCGATTCGCGTCAAGCGTGCAAGCCCCTGCGCGGCAATCCCGATTGCCCGCGCAGGGGCTTTTTGCTACATAACGGCATGACCGTTCCGACCCGCTCGGCGCCTGCCGCGCCACCCCCCGTTCCCGCACCGCTCGCGCGTGCGCATGCGCGCTACTGGCGCTTCAACGTCGCACTGATCGCGGTGCTGATGGTGATCGGCTTCTCGGTGTCGTTCATCGTGCCGTTCTTCGGGCCCGCGCTCGCCGGCGTGCGCTTCGCCGGCTTCAGCCTGCCGTTCTATGTCGGTGCGCAGGGCGCGATTCTCGTGTACCTCGTGCTGATCGTCGTCTACATCGGCTTGATGCAACGCGCGGACCGCACGCTGCGCCGCGCGTACGACGAGCATGCGGCGCGCGCCGGCCATGCGAACGGCGGGCGCTGATTCATGCTGACGCGTCGATTGATACGCGCATACGCGCTCTACACGCTCGGGTTTCTCGGCTTCGTGCTGCTGATGTGGCGGATCGAGCGCGCGACCGGCTCGGGCGTGTGGATCGGCTACGTGTTCCTGTTCGTGCCGATCGCCGTGTATGCGGTGATCGGATTGTTGTCGCGCACGTCCGATCTCGTCGAGTACTACGTGGCCGGGCGGCGCGTGCCGTCCGCGTTCAACGGGATGGCGACGGCGGCCGACTGGCTGTCGGCCGCGTCGTTCATCGGCCTGGCCGGTTCGCTCTACGCGACCGGTTACGACGCGCTCGCGTACGTGATGGGCTGGACGGGCGGGTTCTGCCTCGTCGCGTTCCTGCTCGCGCCGTATGTGCGCAAGCTCGCGCGCTACACGATTCCCGATTTTCTCGGCACGCGCTTTTCGAGCACGGCCGTGCGCGCGCTCGCGGCCGGCGCGGCGATCCTGTGTTCGTTCGTGTACCTGGTCGCGCAGATCCAGGGGATCGGCCTGATCGCGACGCGCTTCATCGGCGTCGATTTCGCGATCGGCATCTTCTGCGGGCTGGCGGGCATTCTCGTGTGCTCGTTTCTCGGCGGGATGCGGGCGGTCACGTGGACGCAAGTCGCGCAGTACATCATCCTGATCAGCGCGATCCTGATCCCGGTGTCGCTGATCGCGATGAAGAACGGGCTTGGCCCCGTGCCGCAGTTCAATTACGGCAAGCTGATGGAGCGCGTCGCGGCGCGCGAGGCGCAGGTGCGCGATGCGCGCGACGAGCAGCAGGTGCGTGATGCGTACCGCCGGCTGGCCGCGGACATCCAGACGCGGCTCGACCGGTTGCCGGCGTCCTATGCGGATGCGCGCCGGCATCTCGTCGACCAGCTTGCGGACCTGCGGCGCCACAACGGGCCGCTGCGCGAGATCAGCCGACGCGAGCGCGAGCTGGCCGATTTTCCGCGCGATCCGGCGGCGGCGCGCGTGGCGTGGACGCAGGCGCGTGACGACCTGCTCGCGCGTGCCGAGCCGCCCGTGCCGATGCACGAGCCGTTTCCGGCCGCGAGCGAAGACGAACGCAAGCCGCGCGAGCGGAACTTCCTCGCGCTGCTGCTGTGCCTGTCGCTCGGCACCGCGAGCCTGCCGCACATCCTGACGCGCTACAACACGACCACGTCGGTTGCGTCTGCGCGGCGGTCAGTCGGCTGGACGCTGTTCTTCATCGCGTTGTTCTACCTGAGCGTGCCGGTGCTTGCGGTGCTGATCAAGTACGAGATCCTCGCGAATCTCGTCGGGCGACCGTTCGCCGAATTGCCGGCGTGGATCACGCAGTGGCATCACTTCGAACCCGACTTGATCAGCGTCGTGGAGGTGATTCGCGACGGTATCGTGCACTGGTCGGAAATCCAGATGCAGCCGGACATGGTCGTGCTGGCCGCGCCGGAGATCGCGGGACTGCCGTACGTGGTGTCCGGGCTGATCGCGGCCGGTGCGCTGGCCGCGGCGCTGTCGACCGCGGACGGGTTGTTGCTGACGATCGCGAATGCGCTGTCGCACGACGTCTATTACTGCATGGTCGCGCCCGATGCGTCGAGCCAGCGGCGCGTGACGATCTCGAAGGTGCTGCTGTTGGGGGTGGCGCTGTTCGCGTCGTATGTCGCGTCGCTCAATACCGGGAAGATCCTGTTTCTCGTCGGCGCCGCGTTTTCGCTGGCGGCGTCGAGCTTCTTTCCGGTGCTCGTGCTGGGGGTGTTCTGGAAACGCACGACGACGCGTGGCGCGATTGCCGGGATGGTGACGGGGTTGGCGGTATGCGTGTATTACATCGTGTCGACTTATCCGTTCTTCACGCAACTGACGGGGTTCGCCGGGCGTACGTGGTTCGGGATCGAGCCGATCAGCTCAGGCGTGTTCGGCGTGCCGGCGGGGTTCGCGGTGGCGATCGTGGTGAGTCTGTGCGACAAGCGGCCGGATGAGTATACGCGGGCGTTGGTGGATTACATTCGGCATCCGTGAGGGGGAAGGGGCGATGCATCGCGTGCCGGCGCGCCAAGTTGAAAAGCCCTGATTTCCAGGGAAATCCAGGGCTTCACGTATTACTGGCGGGGAGAGGCGGATTCGCCCACACACCGCGGGCGGCGGATTCGCTTGCAAGCAAATCCCTTCGAATCCCCGCGCCAGCCGAACGATCGGCTGGCTTCTCCGGAAACGAAAATGCCCGCTGGCGCGGGCATCGAATTCTGGCGGAGAGAGGGGGATTCGAACCCCCGATAGGCGATTAACCTATACACGCTTTCCAGGCGTGCGACTTAAACCACTCATCCATCTCTCCGGAAGACCGAGAGTATAGCAAACTCTGGCGGTAGCCCGCCACCCCCTTCCGCGCCCGTCAGAAATTCGTCGATCCATACCGAGCGCGCGTCGCCCGACGTCAGATCGTGACGACCCGTACGACCTGTCGGCTGCATCGGACATGGACCGTCCCGGTTCGAAAGAATGTGAACTGTTGAGTCCGTTCGGACGCTTCGCAGAAAGGATTCTAAATCCTGTCAAAAAGCCGTCACCAATCCGACAAATTTGCTATGCTCGCCGAAAACCAGACGGGCGGCACTCCCAGGACGGACCAGCGGGCGTGATTGCTCGCCGAATAACGAAGTCAAACAAAATCCTGAGAGTCACGCTGTGAATACAGCCGAATTGCTACGCGCATTTGCGTCCGGGGTGGTCGATCAGAACAATCGGCCGGTGCGCATGAACTGGGGGCCCGCCCAGAAAACGCTCGAGCAGGTGCTTGCGCTTCAGTATGCCGATATCCGCGAAGGCTTGATGACGGGTATCGAGGGGCATCTGACCTGCGTGTCGGCACGGGCCGATCTTCCGATCCGCAGCTTCATCGGGCTGCCGGTCTCCGTCGAGATGACGACCGATCGCGGGCGTCTCCATACCATCAACGGCATCGTCACCGACGTTCGCACCGGACAATCGGACGGCTCACTGACCTGCTACCAACTGACGATTCGCGACGTGCTGTCCGTGATGGAGCGGCGGACCAATTCGCGGTTGTTCCGGTCCAAGAGCCTGCCCGACATCCTGGGTGTGCTGCTTCAGGAATGGCGCCAGCGCAGCTCGGCACTGGCGGGCGCATTCGAGTTCGACTTGTCCGGTCTGCAAACCGAACGTTATCCGGCGCGTGAACTCACGCGGCAGGTCAATGAGTCGGACGCGCACTTCATCCGGCGGCTGTTGCGGAGGGACGGGGCGACCGTATTCGTCAAGGCGGGCAAGGCCGGCGAGCGGGCGAGCGCCAATGCGCACGACACGCCGGTGCATACACTCGTCTTTGCCGACGACTCGATGAAGTTGCCGGCGACGGCCGCCGGCACCATCCGCTACCACCGCGACGCCGCTACCGAGGAGCGGGACTCGATCACGCTGTGGGCGACGAGCCGCCGGTTGATCCCGGGCAAGATCGTCCGACCGACCTGGGACTACAAGAGCGGCCGCATGTCGCAAACCGAGCAGGCGACGATCGTCGATCAGGGCGACGGCGGCAACGATCTCGGGCATTTGCTGGCCGACGTCGTCATCGATATCCCGCACGCCGGGGATTCGTCGTCCGATCTCGACCGGATCGGCAAGGACCGGATGCTGGCGCATGAACTGCGTGCCGAATCCGTCGACGGCGTGAGCAATGTGCGTGATCTGGCCGTCGGTCACTGGTTTGCGCTCGCGGAGCATCCGCAACTCGATACGTTGCCGGCCGAACAGCGGCAGTTTGTCGTCACGTCGCTTCATCATTGCGTCCGGAACAACCTGCCGAAGGAACTGAACGAGCGCGCGCAATCGCTGTTCGCGGCAAGCCGCGTGCTGTTCAACGCGGTGCCGTCCGACGTGAACGGCAAGCCGGGCGACGAAAGCGATCGGCGCTACGAGAACACGTTCTCGTGCGTGCGGCGCGGCGTGCCGCTGACGCCGGCCTACGATCCGCACGTCGACTTGCCGCCCGTGCATCCGATGACGGCCGTCGTCGTCGGCCCGGAGGGCGAGGAGGTGTTCTGCGATGAAATGGGCCGCATCCGCGTGCGGATCCAGGGACTGAGCGCGGACGATCATGCGCACGCGCAGGGCGCCGGTACGAGTGGCACGCCGTCCGACAGCGCGCCGGTGCGCGTCGCCTGCGCGCTCGCCGGGCCGAGTTTCGGCGCGAATACGTTGCCGCGCGTCGGCATGGAAGTGCTGATCGGCCATATCGGCGGCGATCCGGACCGGCTCGTCGTGATGGGTGTGCTCGCCAACGGGCCGAACATGCCGGCGACCTTCAGCCATACCGGCGCGCTGCCGGGAAACCGCTATCTTTCCGGCACGAAGACGAAGGAAATCAAGGGGCAGCGGTACAACCAGATCCGTTTCGACGATACGCCCGGACAGATCAGCAGCCAACTGGCGAGCGAGCATGCGTACAGTCAGCTGAACCTCGGCTATCTGACGCAGCCGCGCGACAACGGGCAGGGGGCGGCGCGCGGCGAAGGCGCCGAATTGCGCAGCGATGCACACGTGGCGATTCGAAGCGGCAAGGCGATGCTGATTTCGGCCTGGGAGCGGCTGCGCGCGAGTGACGGCCACCTCGCGCGGGACGAGTATCTGCAACTGATGCAGGAATGCGTCGAGCTGTTCAAGAGCCTCGGCGACTATGCGGGCCAGCATCAGGGCGTGGCGCCGGATACGCAGCCGCACGATGCACTCATGACCACGGTGAAAGGCTGGCCGAATGGCGAGGCGTCCGGCGGCGGTGAGTCGTCAGGCGCGTCGATGGCCGCGATCGGTATTACCGCGCCGGCCGGCATCAGCATGGCGACGCCGAAGACCGTGACGACCCATGCGGGCGGCAATATCGATGTCGTCGCGCAGAACCACCTGCAGTACACGAGTGGGCAGCGGATCAACCTGCAGGCCGGGCATGGCGTGGCGATGTTCGCGCACAGTGAAGGCGTGTCGGCGATCGCCAACCAGGGGAAAGTGGCGCTGCAGAGCCAGAACGACGACACGCAAATCGATTCGGCGAAGAACATCCAGATGACGGCGGGCGGCGGCAAGCTCGCGGGCATGGCCAGCGAGCAGGTCGTGTTCGTGACGTCGGGCGGCGCGTATCTGAAGCTGCATGGCGGCGATATCGAGCTCGGATGTCCGGGGAGTTTCACCGTCAAGTCCGCGTCGCATACGTGGGCCGGACCGGCGAGCATGAGCGCCGATTTTCCGAAGTTCGACCAGGGCTCGCTGGGGCGGGTGCCGAAGCTGGTCCGGGCCACTGACGGGCAGCCGGTCGAGGGCATGGAAGCCGAGGTGCGAAAGGCGTCGGGCGAATTGATCAAGGGGAAGACCGACGCGCAGGGCAAGTTGGCACCGGTCAGCAGCGATCAGTTCGAACAATTGGCGGTTCGCTTTTTCAAGTCGAGAACCTGAGCTGAGTCTTCAAGAAAAACAACATGTTCAACTACAACTTTGCGCAGAACCCGGGCGGGCAACCGTCGACGGACGACGCGTCGCAGACTTCGGTGGGCGGTGGACTGGGGACGACGCTGTTCAACCGCAACGACCTCGAGTGCGTGATGCAGATGCCGCTGCCGGGCGTCGTCATTTTCGTGCACGGGGTGAATTCGGAAGGGGAATGGTTCAAGGAGGCCGAGAAGGGGCTGTGTGCCGGATTGAACCGGCGCATGGGGCGTTATGACGATCAGCTGTTCCATTGGGGGCCGGTGGCCGGGCAGATGACGCCGGTCAGCTATATCGAAAGCCTGACGCCGGACGGTTTCCTGAATCCGGACATGTCGTCGAAGACGTACATCAAACCCGATCCGTCCTTTTCGCCCGTCATCCACTTTCGGTGGGGCTATGCCGCGAACGCGGCGGAGCTGAAGGAGTATGGCGACAAGATCATGCTCAACGAAAAGAATTACTGGGGCGGCGGCCCGTTCGCGGGCGGGTGTTCGAGTCTGCCGGATCTGTGGAACGACGGATTGAACGATCGGCTCTTTCTGTGGCTGACCGTCCAGCACATGAATGGCATCGGCAATCGAAAGATCTACTCCACGCCACCGCGCACTTACGGTGTGCTCGGAGCACTGCGGCTTGCACGCCTGGTCGAGTCGATCCGCAAGCGACAGGCCGACGCGCCGATCACGATCGTATGCCACAGCCAGGGAAACATGATCGGCCTTGCCGCTGCATTCCTTGGAGACCGCTTGCCCGAGGTGACGGATCAATGGGGCAAGAAAGGGCGCTGCGTCGCCGATACCTATGTTCTCGCCAATCCCCCATACAGTCTCGTCGAGGCCAACATGACCGACTCATGGGCCCAGCGCGGGGTGCGCGACAAGAACGGGCACGTGGGGCGCGAGACCTATGTCGCGCGCAAGGAAACGCTGAGGGAGTACTTCGATATCCTGCGTGCCCGGGCCGATCTCGAGATGCCCGCGGAGGATCTCGATCGCGCAATGGAAAACGCAAGGCCGTCCAAGAACGGGGGCAAGCCGTATAGCGCAGCCAAGGACCGGGAGGCGCATGGGCTGTATCAGAAAAACACCTACGGGAGAGTGACGCTGTACTGTTGCCCGCACGATCAGGTCATTTCTGCCCTGACCGTTCAGGGAATCGGCTGGCGCGGGATGAGTGTCGACGACATCAGTGCGACGAACGCGTGGGGTGTTTTTTCGCAACGCGTGTTTGCATCGAATTTCGAGGTCGGTGGAGAGAACAAGCTCTATCGGTATTGGCAGGATGACTGGCGCAAGGACAAGAACCAGAAGGAAGGTTTCTGGTATCCGCCATCACCGCCTGCGCGGTATGGTCTTGGGCGAGGCACGCATTCCAATGAAGGGTGGATCGCGAAGTTTTTCACGATTGCAACGAGCCCGGCCCTCTACCTGTTCAATTTGACGAACATGGCGGTCAATGCCGATCCGCCAAAAAACTGGGAAATCCCGATTACGGCACCGATGCTCGACAAGGAGACTCGCTTCCTGCCGCAGGCGTTGCGCTACGACAAACCGTCGGGCGCTTGCGATGCGCAAGGGAAACCGATTGAGGAAGGGCGCTTCAACGAGGGTTACGATCCGCCGTCGGCTGGGCGTGACGCCAAGAAAGAGAACAAGCGCGATGACGATCCATATGACAACTTCGACGCGAAGTCGGAAAAGTTCAAGACTGAGGGTGATGCGCTGAAAGCGCAGGGGGATGCGGCGTCCGAGGCTGCGCAGCGGTATGAGGATCATTCGATTCTTCGCATGGAAGCGCGGAGATCCGGAAATCGTCGCTGGGTCGACAAGGAAGGAAATGTGGTCGGGGAAGACAATCCGGGGGCAGCGAGTGCTGACTATACCGAATGGCGGAACAATGAGATTTTTCAGATTCTGAACGGCGGGGACAAGAATAACCCCACCAACCATTCGACCATCATGACCAACAAGGACCATGCTGAAAAGGCGTTGGCTTATGATGTTGCAATTGGGCTTTGCTATCTGACCGAGATGGATTTTGAAGAAATCAGGATTCAGGCCGATTGGCGATTTGCCAATAGTTTGGGTGATGAGGGTCAAAATGGTAAGATGGCGGAATATATTATAACTGGAAAGTGTGAAAAATTATTTTTGCAAGATTGGGTCGTTAAGGATGATCATGCAAAAATGCCTTCCAAGATACACGACGAAAGAGATGGTGGATTTTTCCTGAAGCTTGGAGGCAATTTATGAGATCGGCCATCGCTACATGGCCGCGTCGAGCCGGAGTCGCCGGCGGTGCATTGCTTCTTGCGCTGGGTGTATCGGTTTTGATATTGGTTTCGTCTGATGACGGGACAGGAGCGTTTTTGAGCATGGGAACTCTGATGAAGCGGTTAGTCCTGGTTCCAGGACTTGTGGCAATCATGGTATTTGCATTTGCAACGGTGATTGCGGGGCCGCGAGCAGTTGCGGCTTCATTGAACGAGAAGGCGGCTCCAATTACCGGAGCCGGGGCGTCCAGACCATTCGTTGCTCAGGTCGTCGGGCTTGGCTGGATGAACCCGCTGCAGCGCAAGGATTACAGCACCGAGTGGCAGATATTATGGACACTCGGCCTAGTAAAGCCGAATGTCAACGATGACATGGTTCGGGTCAATCCAAAAAAATATTCAACATTGCAACCGATTTCTATCGTGGCCGATGGCCGCCGGGGGCGTGAATCATTTTCCGGATTCTATAAGAAATATATCAATGAGCTGCTGGTACTTTTCCGGACTCGATATTTCACGAATGAGGATTATTTTTACACGGTTAGCGCGGATAGCCAGAAGAAGTGGCGAGAATTGGCTGGCATGCATATCGAGCTGGCAATTCCCTCTGGCCGACTCGATCCTGGGCTGGCGTCGTCACATTTGCGAGATCAGATTGTTAACTTCTTCGAAATAGGAAATCCGTCCGCCAAAAACTTATGGAGCCACGACACACCGCCGGATGTGCATGTTACATCGGGGCAGGGGAATGCCGGCTTCACATCGCTGAACGCGGCACTGGACTATCTGGCCGCCCACCCTGACAAAAGCGCGTGGGTGATGAACTGGGACGCACCGAGCTTCCCGCCGAACGACGAACAGATCAACGAGAACATGGTGGTGCTGTTCCTCGCCGGCCCCGACTTGAAGACCGAGCGTGAGCCGCTGGCCTGGATCGGCAAGGCTGCACGAAGCAACGTCAAGGATTTCGAGGCAAAGCAGGGCGCCAGCCGCGCGGTACAGGCGTGGAAGTCGACGATCGATACGGCGGCGAGTAATGCAGGCGTGCCGGTGTCGTCGGTGAATTACATCGTGCACGACGCGGGCAAGGGTAGCGATGCTGCATCGACGCGAATTGCCTCACTGTCGCAGACGCTGACGGAAGTACTGCCGGAATACGATTTCCGTACGCAGACCTTCAATACATCGGCACTACTCGGAGACATGGGCGCCGGCGCGGCGCTGACCGATGTGGCGCTGGCGATCGGACGAGCGAATCACCTTGGTGGAAATGTGCTCGTAGCCGGAACGACCGACGCGGAGCATCCGACAGCAGTCGTCGTCGTCGCGCCTTCGAAGCTGACGCCGATCGACGCCGGCAAGGACTGGTTCCGCGCACGCGGCGAGAACAACGCGTACTTGCCGTGGTGGGGGCGCCGTCACGACGCGCGTCCGACATCGCAAGGCTATTCGGAATAAGGAGCGCGCATGCGCGGAATCATTCGAGTCGGCGACGCAACGAGCCACGGCGGTCAGGTCGTGACCGGCAGTGCGGTCAGCGAAGTAATGGGGCGGCCGGTCGCCCGGCTCGGTGATACGTGTGTCTGTCCGATCGCGGGCCATCAGGCCTGCTTTATCGCCGAAGGCGATCCGAAGGTCATCGTCGACGGGAAACCGGCCGCATTCGATGGGCACAAAACGTCGTGTGGTGCGACGTTGATTTCGAGTCTGGCGTCGTCCGGACGGGAATGAATTACCGGACCGGCGTGCTCGATTGGCCGGTTCGATCGGGACTATTCCTGCACTGCTTCACACTTGCGAGACGCATCGGGTGCGTCTCGATCGTCATGGCAACACTCTTGTCGGGGCCGCCGTTGCGGACCGAGACGAGCGCCACATCGGCGCAATCTGTCGAAGGTGTGCCTGCTGTGCCGTTTGTTGCCCAGGCTGTCGGACTTGAATGGCTCGATCCGCTGCGGCGTCATGACTATCCGACCGAGTGGCAATTGCTGTGGACGCTTGGGTTAGTCAAACCGAACGCCAACGACGATATGGTCCGGCCAGCTTTCCGAACCTCTATCCCGACTACGCGCCGCGCATCGAGCGGCATATCCGGCAACTGGTGCCGCTGAAGCTTGCGACGGTCGCGACGATCGGCGACAGCGCACTGGAGACGGCCGGCAACCTCGTCGAAGCGATCGCGGCGACGACGCGCGAATTCAACGAACTCGGCGCGGCCGACATGATGGCCGGGATGCTCGCGCAGGCGACGCGCAAGGCCGGCATGTTCGAACGCTGGTTCGGTGGGGGGCCTGCCATGTCGACTATCGCGCGGCGCTCGGTGCGCTCAAGCAGTCGCTCGGCTTTTTTCCGCGCCGTACCGAGGAACTCGCCGCGAAGGTCCGTCATGCGGAGGAGAATCTCGTGGTCGTGCTCGCGGCGCTGAGTGCGGTGTCCGACGTCGTGCGCACGCCGGACGATACGGGCGTCGAGCGCACGCTGTTCGACCGCCGCAACATCGTCGGGCAGGCCGTCCAGCAGATCCGGATGCAGCCGGCGCAACTGCGCGGGCTCGACGAGCGCGTGACCGACCTGCTGTCGCGCGCCGATCACCTGATGAACGTCGTGCTGCCGGCGGCGCTGGCTGCGCGGCCGTCGCGCTGACCGAACCATGCGACCGCACGCGCGGCGGCGCGCGCGGCCCGTGTCGAGCTTGACGGTTTCGCGCGGGCGGCCGCGAGTCTGCTATCTTCCCGGGCATCTCATCGCTTTCCCGCCGATTCTTCATGACCGACCGCATCGTCGCCGCCTTCGATTTCGACGGCACCATCACGACTACCGACAGCTTTCGCCATTTCGTCCGCTACGCGGTCGGCACGCCGCGTTTCGCGTGGGCCGGGCTGCGCGCGCTGCCGTGGATCGTCGCGATGAAGGCCGGGTGGCTGTCGCGCGGCGCCGCGAAGGCGAAGTTCGCGTCGTTCGCGTTCGGGCCGATTCGCGAAGACGCACTCGATGCGCACGCGCGCACGTTCGTCGACAGTTATTTGCCGAACCTCGTGCGTCCGGACATGCTCGAGCGCATTCGCGAGCATCGCGCGCGCGGGCATGAAGTCGTGCTGGTCAGCGCGTCGCCGTCGCTGTATCTGGAGAAGTGGGCGAAGACGGCCGGCTTCGACGCGGTGCTCGCGACGCGGCTCGCGTTCGAGCGTGGTGTCTTCGCCGGGCGGCTCGACGGCGAGAATTGCTGGGGGCCGCAGAAGGTCGTGCGGCTGCGCGGATGGTGGGGCGACCGGCCGCCGAAACAGTTGTTCGCGTACGGCGACAGCCGCGGCGACAAGGAAATGGCCGAGTTCGCGAACCGGTCGTGGATCCGCGGGCAGGGGCCGATGCCGCCGATCGGCGATTGATGAAGCGCTGATGCGGCGCTGATGCCGGGCGCCGCCGCCGTTACGCGTCGGCCGGCGCGTTGCGCGTGCCGCGCGGCGGACGATAGCCGCCCCAGCGATTCGCGCGGGCGAACGTACCGACGTCGTTGAAGCGCACGCCGACTTCACGTAATGCCGCATGCGCGGTGCGCGCGGTCAGTTGCCGGATGTAGAACGGGTCGCGCACCACGAAGTGATGGATCGCGTGCGTGCTGCCGAAATTGAAGCAGAACAGCTGGAACGGCAGCATCCACCACGGGTTCAGCACCTGCGTCTGCTGGATCACGTTGCGTGAATCGATGTCGCCGAAGTAATGCATGTTCGAGCTGACGAAGTTGATGCAGAAGCTGCGCAAGAAGTTCGGCCCAAGCCACACCACCGCGAGGAAATCGGCGACGCTCATCGCCCGCTCGACGCCGGCGGGCACCGTCACCGCGACATCGAACGCATGCAGCGCGAACAGGCCGACGTGATAAACGATGAACGCGTGCCACAGCGTGTAGTACAGGTGACCGATCGGCATGTACGACGACACCTGCTCGATGCGCAGTTGCAGGCGCTCGGACGGGTCCTGCACGGGCTGCGCGGCCACGTACTGCTTCACCTTGCGGCGCATCGCGGCCGGCCGCAGCACGACGGCGAGCATGCCGTCCGCGATCATCAGCAGCCGCTTCACGCCCCAGCGCTCGCCGTTGGTGATGCCGAATTCCTCGAGATCCGATTCGCCGCCCGACACCTTGTGGTGATGCAGGTGCATGCGCCGGCGCGTCCACGGATTGATCGTGCCGGGCCGGGTGAGCCAGCACAGCGCCATCATCAGGTGATACGCCCACGGCGTCTTCTTGAAATACATCAGATGGATCAGGTCGTGCTCGAGCTCGTGAATCAGCGACGTGACGAACGCGGCGAGCGGCAGCGCGACGTACCACGCGATCGCGCCGCGCGCATACAGCCAGGCGATCACGAGCATCGCGCTCACCGACACGGCCATCACGGTCGCGCCGACGAGGTTCTGGTTGTCGAGCAGCGGAAAGCGCGCGCGGATCGCATCGCTCGCGGCGTTGACTTCGCGGCGGACGTACGCGACCTTGTCTGCGTCGTGGCGAAAGGCGGTTCGTGCGGGTTGGCTCATCGAGCGGGATCCATTCGGAAAGGGTGGGGCGCAATGCCGATGCGACAAGCATAGGCGCGTGCGGGAACGCGGGCGAGGGCCGTCGGTGCCAATGGCGGTGTCATTTCGGGCCAGGTTGGCCGTCGGGCGGCCGCCCGAGCGGATGTCGGCCCGCTAGAGTGCCGCCGCGGTGTCATTGCGGGCCAGCGACGCTACAATCCGCCGAAACCGCTCCGGAGTTCGCCGCATGGCCTCGTCCGTTCCGGATGCCGCGCGCCAGTTGAACAAGGCGACGGTGTCGTCCGCGTATGCGCTGTTCATGCTGATGCTGGCCGAGGAGCGCGGCATCGACGGCGGCCGCATTCTCGCCGGCTCGGACGTCGGGCGCGACCGGCTCGCGCAGCCCGATGCGCGCATCACGCCGCTGCAACAGGCGGCGATCGTGTTCAACCTGCTCGACGCGACCGACGATCCGTCGATCGCGATCGAGATCGGCCTGCGCAGCAGCCTGACGAAAGCGGGGCTGATCGGCTTCGGGCTGATGAGCTGCGCGACGCTCGGCGAGGCGCTCGCGCTCGGTATCCGTTACCTGCCGACGCGCGTGCCGTTTTTCTCGGTGCGGCTCGCGCAGTTCGACGGCATCGTCGACATCGACGTGCTCGAAGCGTTTCCGCTCGGCCGGCTGCGCCAGTTCGCGGTGGAAAATTTTCTGGTCGAGACCGCGATCCTGTTCAATTCGCTGCTGTATCCGACGCCGGGCCGCACGCTCCAGTCGCGTGCCGAACTCCATTTCGAATGGCCCGAGCCGCCGTGGTTCGAGCGCTATCGCGCGCGGCTGCCGCGCTGCCATTTCGACGCGAGCGCGAACCGCATCCGCTGCGACGCCGCGCTGCTCGACGAGCCGATCGGCACCGCGAACGCGCAGACCGCGCAGATGATCGTCCAGCAGTGCGAGGCGGAACTCGCTCGGCTCGGCTATGCGGAGAGCATCGTCGAGCGCGTGCGCAACCTGCTGATCTGCGGCGAACACGGCTATCCGTCGGTCGACGACGTCGCGCGCGAACTGCATGTATCGGCGCGCACGCTCAAGCGCAAGCTCGCCGAATACGGCGCCACCTATTCGGCGCTGCTCGACGAGATCCGGCTGCGTGACGCGCTGCGGCTGCTCGAAGGCACGCGGCTGCCGGTCGACGAGATCGCGGCGCGCGTCGGCTACACCGATCGCGCCAATTTCACGCGCGCGTTCAAGCGCTGGACCGGCGTTGCGCCGAGCGCGCGGCGCTGAACGCCGCACCCGCATCGGCGTGCCGGTTTCCGCGCAGGGGCCGAATCTTTTTCAGACCTTCAGACGATCGCGATCCAGTTCGCGCCGCGTCCGCCCGGCACGCGCGCGTGCAGCGACAGCGTGCCGTCGCCCGGCGCGATCGCATACACCGCGACGTGTTCCGACTGTTCGCCGCAGGCGACGAGCCAGCGTCCCGACGGATCGATCGCGAACCCGCGCGGCTGGGTCTCGGTGGGCGTCGCGTGGGTGGGCTCGAACGTGCCGTCTTCGTTGCGGCGATAGCCGAGCAACCGGCTCGACGTGCGCTCGCTGACGTACGCGAAACGCTCGTCGGGCGTCAGGTGGAGATCGGCGGCCCACACGGACGGTTCGGCGGGGGCGGGCGGGCGCGCATGGCCTTGCGCGAGTTCGGCGACGGCCGGATGGCGCGCGCTCAGCCGTGGGTCGCCGAGCCGGCCGGTGTCGGTGTCGCGGGCGAAGGTCGCGAGCGTTCCCTGGAATTCGCTGACGACGACCAGCGTGCGGCCGTCATCCGCGAATCGCAGGTGACGCGGGCCGAAGCCGGCCGGCACGCGCGTTTCGCCGTGTTCGACCGCGCGCACGCCGGCGGCGTCCTCGATGAGCGCGAAGCCGAACACCCGGTCCGAGCCGAGCGAACTGACGTACGCGAAGCGGTTGTCCGGCGATACGATCACCGCATGCGCGTTCGCGATGCCGCCCGCGACTTGCAGCGGCGTGCCGTCGCCGTCGCGCACGCGCGCCGCGTCGTAGAGGCTCAGCGAACTTCCGCCGTACGACGCGCCGAGCAGCCAGCGGCCGCTGCGGTCGAGCGACAGGTACGCATGGCTCGCGTCGATCGCGGTCGTGCCGATGCGCGCGAGCGCGCCCGTGGCGGCGGCGACGCGGAACGCGACGATCGTCGGCTGCTCGCCGCGCGTCGCGACGTAGAGTCGCGTGCGGTCGGCCTGCACGGCGATCGGCATCGCGGCGTCGGCGGCCGGATAACGGGCGAGCGGCGCGAGCGTGCCGTCGCCGGCGAGGGAGAACGTGGCGAGGTCGCCGTCGACGGCATTCGAGACGACGACGGTCAGGCGGTCAGTGTTCGGCATGGCGGAGCATCGAAGCGTGCGTGAAGGATTCGTCGGCCGGCCGGCCGCGCGGCGGATCGCTGCGCCGGTGCGTGCGCGCGAACAGCGCGGCGACCGCGGCGACGAGCGAAGCGATCGCGAGCGCATACAGCCCGCCCGTGATCGAACCCGTATGTTGCTTCAGATAGCCGAAGGCCGTCGGCGCGACGAAGCCGCCGAGGTTGCCGACCGAGTTGATCAGCGCGATCACGGCCGCGGCCACGCGCGTGTCGAGATAGCCCTGCGGGATCGGCCAGAACAGCGACGCAGCCGCCTTGAAACCGAGCGCGGCGAAGCAGATCGACGCGAACGACCACACCGGATTCGGCGACGTCGACGCGAACAGTCCGCACGCGGCAAGTACGAGCGCGAACGCGAGCCAGCGCTGCGGATGCTTCCGCTTCGACGACAGCACCGCGAAGCCGTACATCGCACCGATCGCGATCATCCACGGAATCGTGTTGTACAGGCCGACCTGGAAATCGGTGAGCCCGCCCATCTTGCGGATGATGGTCGGCAGCCAGAACGTGGCCGCGTAGATCGTCAGCTGGATCGAGAAGTAGAGGAAGCAGAACAGCATGATCTGCGGATCGCGCAGCAGCGTGGTGGCGCGCACCGGCACGTTGGAGCGGACGTCGCGCGTCGCGCGCTCGTCGTCGAGCGCGTTCTGGAGCGCCGTGCGTTCTTCCGGCGTGAGCCACGTCGCGTCGCGGATATGCGATTTCAGCAGCAGCCAGCTCGCGCCGCACAGTGCAACCGAGAACAGCCCTTCGATCAGGAACATCCATTGCCAGCCTGCGAGGCCGAAGCCGCGGATCGACAGCAGCGCGCCGGTGACGGGCCCGGACAGCACCGACGCGAACGCGGACCCGCCGAGGAAGATCGCCATTGCCTTGCCGCGTTCTTGCGGCGGCAGCCATTGCGACAGATACAGCACGACGCCGGGGAAGAAGCCGGCCTCGGCGGCGCCGAGCAGGAAGCGCAGCGCGTAGAACGACGTGTCGTTCCACACGAACGCCATCGCGGCCGCGACGATGCCCCACGTCGCCATGATCCGCGCGAGCCAGATGCGCGCGCCGTAGCGCTGCATCAGCAGGTTCGACGGCACTTCGAACAGCGCGTAGCCGACGAAGAACAGCCCGGCGCCGAGCCCGTACGCGGCCGCGCCGATGCCGATCGACGCTTCGAGATGGCGATCGACGAAGCCGACGTTTACGCGGTCGATGTAGTTCGCGATGAACATGATCAGCACGAGCGGCAGCACGTGCCACTTCACTTTCGAGACGGCGGACGCGAGCGGGTCGCGGCCGGGCAGGGCGGACGAGGGCGGGTTCAACGGTGTCTCCGGTCGGGCGGCGGCGGACGGGGCGGCAGCCCGCGTCGGCGTCGAAGGTGGCGGTTTATGTAGTATGTCGTCGTATGACATGGTACGCCGGTGCGACCGGGATGACGTCGCGGGTTTACCCCGAAAATTTCCGATTTGTGGAGAAATCAGGCGATCACAAGCGCACACTTTCACATCTGATGACGTATGACATGGGGCGACGTTACGCTGATCGCCAGACGCGGAGCGGGTCCGCGTCGGCATGAAAGCCCGCGATCGGGGCGGCGCATTCGTGCGCGGTACGGTTCGGGAGCAGGCCGAGAAAACGACCTCGACGGGCAGTGCCCGATATCCGCGTGTTTCGCACGACGGCGCTCATGGGGGAAGTCGTGCCGCGCATGAAGCGGCAGCAACGCGATCGTGACGAACGACATGCGGGCGACCCGCAAGCCGTTTGCAGGGGAGCGCCGCTACGCTGTATCGAAGGCGCGCGCGATTACGGCAAAATATCGGGCGCACGCGTTCGGTGTGCGCGCCACTCGCGCGAACGGCGGATTTCATGCGCGGACGATGGAGCGACGGATCATGCAGGACAACCAGTACGCGCGGCATGTCTTCGCGTTCAACGGCGACGCGGACGGCCTGTGCGCGCTTCAGCAACTGCGGCTCGCGGAACGTGTGCACGGCACGCTCGTGACCGGCGTGAAGCGCGACATCCGGCTGCTCGAGCGCATCGACGCGGGCGCGGGCGACATCGTCACCGTGCTCGACGTGTCGCACGACCAGAACCGCGACGCGTGCGCGCGGCTGCTGCGAGACGGCGCGACGGTCCGTTATTTCGACCATCACTTTGCCGGCGAGCTGCCCGACCATCCGCGCTTCGACGCGCATATCGACATGGCGGCCGACGTCTGTACGAGCGCGATCGTGAACCGCCATCTCGGCGGCCGGTACGTGCGCTGGGCGATCGTCGCTGCATTCGGCGACGAACTGCCGGCGCTCGGCGACGCGCTGGCGCGCGAGCATGGCGTCGACGACGCCGAGCGTGGCGTGCTCGCCGAACTCGGGCGCTATCTGAACTACAACGCCTACGGCGAGTGCGTCGGCGATCTGCATTTCGATCCGGCGGCGCTCGCGGAAGCGATGCTGCCGTGCGTCGATCCGCTCGAGTTCGTGCGCGAGACGGCCGTGTTCGCCGCGTTGCGCGACGGCTACCGCGACGACATGGCGCGCGCGTGCGCGCTCGCGCCGCTGCGCGAGGTGCCGGGCGCGACGCTGGTCCGGATGCCCGATCATCCGTGGGCGCGGCGCGCAACCGGCATGCTCGCGAACGAGCGGATGCGCGACGCACCGCATGCGGCGCTCGCGGTGCTGTCGCCGCGAGCGGGCGGCGGGCTCGTCGTCAGCGTACGCGTGCCCGACGGCAGGCCGATCGGCGCGGACGAGTTCTGCCGCGGCTTCGCGACCGGCGGCGGGCGCAAGTGCGCAGGCGGCATCAACCATCTGCCGGAAGCCGAGTTCGACGCGTTCGCCGAGCGCTTCGAGGCCGCGTTCCGGCTCGATTGACGCGACGCGTCGTTGACCGGATCAGCCGGTCGCGCCGGCGGGCGCGGTCGCCTGTCGGGCCGCCGCACGCGTGAATCGATGTGTTCGGCGATGCGTCGGCCGTGCGTGATGTGCACGAACCGGTCGACGCGCAACGCAGTGAAACATTCCGTGCGTGCGGTCGTTCGGTGGCGCGATTTCCATCGGATTGAAGCGGATCGTGCGGTCGCGCGCAGTGTCGTCATGGCGTGCCGACCGCGACGGCCGGCGTCGACACCGCGCAGCGCAGCCGCGACAATACGCGTCTCCCTTTGCGTTCGCCATCGAGGTGCCTGCCCGTGTCTGCCAAGCCGTCCGTTGCTCCCGCGATCGTCTGGTTCCGCGACGATCTGCGCGTGACCGATCAGCCCGCGCTCACGCGCGCGGTCGAATCCGGCCGGCCGGTCGTCTGCGTGTTCGTCGACGACACGGGCGCCGGCGCCGGGCCCGCGCTCGGCGGCGCGGCGCGCTGGTGGCTGCACGGGTCGCTGGCCGGACTCGACGCCGCGCTCGCGCGACATGGCGGGCGTCTGCTGCTGTTGCGCGGCGACGCGCAGCGCGAGATCGAGCGGGTCGTCGGCGACACGGGCGCGGCCGCCGTGTACTGGAACCGCCGCTATGCGCAGCCGCAACGCGACGCCGACGCGGCGCTGAAGGCATCGCTCAAGGCGCGCGGCGTGACGGTCGAGAGCAGCAACGGCAGCCTGCTGAACGAGCCGTGGGAGGTGCTGACGGGCAGCGGCGGCCCGTACCAGGTCTTCACCGCGTACTGGCGCGCGGCGCGCCGCGATCGCACCGTCGCCGCGCCGCTCCCGGCACCCGGGCGGATCGCGTTTCATCCATGGCCGCAAGCCGTGCGCGACCGTGCGCTGTCGCTCGACGCACTCGCGTTGCGTCCGCATGCGCCGGACTGGGCCGGCGGCCTGCGCGACGCATGGCCTGCGCCCGACGAAGCCGGCGCGCACGCGCAGCTCGACACGTTTGTGACGACCGCGCTCGTCGGCTACGCGGACGCGCGCGACCGTCCCGATCGCCCCGCGACGAGCCGGCTGTCGCCGTACCTGCGCTTCGGCAACGTGTCGCCGCGACAGGTATGGCATGCGGTGCAGGGCGCCGCGCACGCAGGCGGCGCGGCGTACGCGACGCACGCCGACAAGTTCTTGAGCGAGCTCGGCTGGCGCGAATTCAGCTACACGCTGCTGTATCACTTCCCGGCGCTCGCGACCGACAACTTCCGCGCGCAGTTCGATGCGATGCCGTGGCGCGACGATCCCGCCGCGTTACGTGCGTGGCAGCGCGGGCGAACCGGCTATCCGCTCGTCGACGCGGGACTGCGCGAGCTGTGGACGACCGGCTGGATGCACAACCGCGTGCGGATGGTCGTCGCGTCGTTCCTGATCAAGCATCTGCTGATCGACTGGCGCGCGGGCGAAGCGTGGTTCCGCGACACGCTGGTCGACGCCGATCCCGCGAACAACGCGGCGAGCTGGCAATGGGTGGCCGGCTGCGGCGCCGACGCCGCGCCGTATTTCCGCATCTTCAATCCGGTCGCGCAGGGGCAGAAGTTCGACCCGGACGGCGCATACGTACGGCGCTGGGTGCCCGAGCTTGCCGGCCTCGACGACGCATCGATCCATGCGCCCTGGGAAGCGTCGCCGCTGGCGCTCGAAGCGGCCGGCGTACGGCTCGGCGTCGACTATCCGGCGCCGCTCGTCGAGCACGCGGCCGCGCGCGCTCGTGCGCTCGATGCGCTGGCCGCATTGCCGAAGCGCCGCTGAGCGCCCGCTGCGGTTTGCCGCATCAATTGCAGAAGGCGACGTGCTCGAGCAGCGCGTACGCGACGCCCGCATCGAAGTAGGCCGCGCCGCACCACGCGACGAACGCGAGCGTGCCGGCGGCCAGCGCCGCGCGGATCATGCCCATGCCGCGTTTCCCGAGGCCGGGCGCACGACGCGCGCGTCGTCGATCGGCAGGTGCAGCAGCGCCGCGAGCACGCCGAGCGCGATCGAGCCGGTCCACAGCGGCAGGTACGAGTGCGTCGCGTCGTACACGAGCGCGCCGAGCCACACACCGAAGAAGCTGCCGAGCTGGTGGCCGAAGAACACGAAGCCGAACAGTGTCGCGATGTAGCGCACGCCGAACATCTGCGAGATCACGCCGTTCGTCAGCGGGACCGTGCCGAGCCACGTGAACCCCATCACGGCCGCGAACACGTAGACGCTCGCGGGCGACAGCGGCGCGGCGACGAACGCGGCCATCGCGAGCGCGCGGACGAGGTACAGCACCGACAGCACGTACTTGCGCCGCAGCAGCCCGCCGAGGTGGCCGCACGCATAGGTGCCGGCCACGTTGGTCAGCGCGATCAGCGCGAGCGCGATGCTCGCGTGGCGCGCCGGCAGCCCGTGGTCGAGCAGGTACGCCGGCAGGTGCGTCGCGATGAATGCGAGCTGGAAGCCGCACGCGAAGAAGCCCGCATTCAGCAGCCAGAAGCCGCGATGCGCGAACGCCTCGCGCACGGCTTCGCCAATCGACTGATCGGGGCCGGCGGCGGCGCCGGCCGCCTGCGCGGGTCGGTCGCGCAGCAGCACGGCGAGCGGCGCGAGCAGCGCGGCGGCGAGCGCCAGCGCGATGAACGCGTGCCGCCAGCCGATGCCGCCGATCAGTTCCTGTGCGACGGGCACCATGCAGAACTGGCCGAGCCCGCCGATCGCGCCGGCGACCCCGAGCGCCCAGCCGCGCCGATCGGGCGGGAACAAGCGGCTCAGCGCGCCGTAGATCGACGCGAACGCCGAGCCCGACAGCGCGACGCCGATCACGAGCCCGGCGCCGACCGTGAACAGGCCGGTCGTGGCCGCCTGCGCCATCGTGACGAGCCCGGTCGCGTACAGCAGCATGCCGACGGCGATCACGCGCACCGAGCCGAAGCGGTCGGCGATCATCCCGGTGAACGGTTGCGCGATGCCCCAGATCAGGTTCTGCAGCGCCAGCGCGAGCCCGAACGCCTCGCGCGACCAGCCGTGGTCGAGCGACACGGGCGCGAGGAACAGGCCCTGCACGTGGCGGATGCCGAGCGCGGCGCCCATGATCAGGCCACCTGCCAGCACGGGCAGCCAGCGGCGCCGGACTTCCTGCTCGATCGGGGTCATGCGTGTCTCCGGATGAAGGCGCGCGGCGAAACGGTCGCGCTCGATCCGATTAGACGAGCGGGGCGGCCGTCGCTCAAGCGATCATTCGGTCAGGTTGACATGCGTGACGGGAATGCGAACGGGCGACGGCGGTTGCCCGCGGTCACGCGCATCCGCACCGCGGCTCAGGCCGACGTCGTGTCGTGCGCGTGCATTGCCGCATCGCATTCGGCCGCTTCGGCGAGCATCCAGTCGCGCACGTCGGCGACTTCGCGGCGCGGGGCCGGGTCATGCTGGAACAGCCAGTAGCCGTACGTCCGCGACAGCGTTTGCGTGTGCGGCCCGAGCACCGCGAGCCGGCCGTCGGCGAGCATCGGCGCGACGAGCGCGAGCCGGCCGAGCGCGATGCCCTGGCCGGCGATCGCGGCGTGGATCACCTGGTCGTACTGGTTGAAGCGCAGCACGCCTTTCGGGCGCGCGTCGCCGAGCCCGGCCGCGTGCAGGTGCGCGTGCCACTGCAACTGCGGTTGCGGCGGCCCGTCGAATTCCAGCAGCACGCGATCGGCGATCGCGGCCGCGCTCGTGACCGGCCGCGCGGCGAGCGCGGGATGCGCGACCGGCACGACGATCTCGTCGAACAGGTGCAGCGCGCCGGCCGGCGCGCGCTCGCGCGGGCAGTAGCGGATGCCGAGGTCGATGCCCTCGGCGCGCAAATCGAGTACCTTGTCGTTCGCGGCGACGCGCAGGTCGATGCCGGGCAGCCGCGCCTGCAGCCGCCCGAGCCGCGGCAGCAGCCACAGCGCGGTCACGCCGATGCTGGCGGTGATCGTCACGGGCTGGCGCTCGCGCGCGGCGGCGAGCGATGCGACGGTGTCCTGCAGGCCGTGCAGCGCCGCATCGGCGACGCGGAACAGCCGCTCGCCTTCCGGCGTGAACGCGATCTTCCGGTAGCCGCGCTGCAGCAACGCGACGCCGAGATGCGCTTCGAGCGCATGGATCTGGCGGCTGACCGCCGACTGCGTGACGCACAGGTCCTGCGCGGCAAGCGTGATGCTCATGCGGCGGCCGACGGCGACGAAACCGCGGACGAGATCGAGCGACGGGAGACGGACGAGTGGCGTTGACATGCGCGTGACTCATGCGAACGGAGCAGCAAGATTGGTTGAGAACGCGGCGCGCGTCAAGTTCAATGGAGGCGGGTTGATCGCGAAGGAGGGGGGCCGAGTCAGCGTTGAAGCGCCAACTCGGACCGACCGCGATGCATGGGACCTCAGTAAGCGCTAAAGCGCTAACTGGGGTCGACAGGAGACACGATGACGATTTCGAACGACGAAGGCGGGGCTGCGCCGGGCAGTCGCGCGGCGGGCGCATTGCCGCCCGAACCCGTGACGCTGCGCGCGGCCGACGGCTACGAACTGCGCGGCCACGTGTGGCGCCATCGCGGCGGCGGCGCCGCGGCGCGGCCCGTGATGGTCGTCAACTGCGCGACGTCGGTCCGCTGCGACTACTACTTTCGTTTCGCGGCGTGGCTGTTCGCGCAAGGGCGCGATGTGCTCGTCTACGACTATCGCGGCATCGGCGGATCGCGTCCGCCGCAGCTCGCGAAGCTGCGCGCGAACTGGCTCGACTGGGGGCGGCTCGATTGCGAAGCCGCGCTGCACTACGCGCGCGACGCGTTTCCGGGCCAGCCGCTCGATGTGGTCGCGCACAGCATCGGCGGCTGCGTGCTCGGCCTCGCGGCATCGAACGTGCACGTGCGGCATGCGGTGACCGTCGGCGCGCAGTACGCGTACTGGCGCGACTATTTGCCCGCCGAGCGCCGCCGCATGTGGTGGAAGTGGCATGTCGCGATGCCCGCGCTCGCCGCCGTGTTCGGCTACGTGCCCGCGAAGCGGCTCGGCTGGATGGAGGATACGCCGCGCGGTATCGCGCTGTCGTGGGCGCGTTCGCAGCCGCGTTTCGAGGACGGCTACCTCGGCAGCGTGCTCGACGACGGCGCGGCGAGCCGTGCCGCGTTGCCGGCGCGCTTCGCGGGACTGTCGGCGCCGATGCTCGCGGTCGGCATCGACGACGACGCGTTCGGCACGGTCGCCGCGATCGAACGGCTGGCCGGCTACTACACGGGCAGCAACGTCACGCACCTGCGGATCGCGCCGGCCGACATCGGCGTCGACGCGATCGGCCATTTCGCGTTTTTCCACAGCCGCTTCACCGACACGCTGTGGCCGGTCGCGTTGTACTGGCTGCAACACGGCGTGCTGCCGGCCAATGCGCCGGGCGTCGTGCACGCGCTGCACCCGGCGTCGCGCGGGCGGGTGACGGGGAGCGGTGTGCCGGGCAGGGCCGCGAGCGGGTGAGCGGGCGCATACGAACGCGGCGCGCATCCCTGTTTGCGTCCCGGTCAGGCAGCAGCCGGCCGGACGCCGCCGCGATCGATTAACATCGGACGTTTCGTCTTGCCGTACAGGCTGCCGCGCGCCGATGTCCATTCCTTCCGATTCCGCTTCTTCCGTTGAAACGTCTCGCGCATGGCGGGTGCATGCGCTCGACGTGCCGCTCGCCGCGGCGCGCGCCGGCGTGCGGATCGCGCGCGTCGATTTCGATTGGCGCGTGCCGCTCGCGTCGCCCGCGTATGCGGCGCTGAGCGACGACGAGCGCGCCCGCGCCGCGCGCTTCCTGCGGCACGAGGATGCGGTGCGTAGCGCCGCGACGCGCGCCGCGCTGCGCGACGTGCTCGGCGCGGCGCTCGGTATCGCGCCGCACGCGGTCGCGCTCGTCGTCGACGCAGCGGGGCGGCCGTCGCTGGACCCGGCGCATTGCGCGTCGCTCGACTTCAACGTGTCGCATGCGGGCGATCATGCGCTGCTCGCATGGGCGCCGGCGGGCCGTGTCGGTGTCGATATCGAGGGCTGCAACCGCGCGACCGACTGGCGCGCGCTGACGCGCGAAGTGTGCGCACCCGCCGAGATCGCGTATCTCGACGGCCTGCCGCCCGGCGCGCGCGAGGGCGAATTCATGCGGGTGTGGTCCGCGAAGGAGGCGCTGCTCAAGGCGCTCGGCACCGGCATCGTCGGCGGGCTGCGCGCGTTCGCGGTCGTGCCGCCGCGCGACCCGGCGACACCCGCGACGACGATCGTCGAGCCGGCCGCGCCTGCCGCCGGCGTCGCGGCGTTCGACGCGGCCTGGCTCGACGCGGCGCCCGGCTACGCGGCGTGCATCGCGTGGACGCGCGCGTAGGCCGAGCGCGACGCACGGCGCTTATTCGAGCGGCGCGTCGTTCGGCGCCGCGTAGCGGGCCTTGATCACGTCGCTCATCGGGAAGTCGAACGACAGCCCCTTCGGCGGCACCGGCTTCATGAACCATTTGTCGTACAGCGCGTTGATCTCGCCGCTTTTCATCAGCTGCACGAGCACGCCGTCGACGAGCGCCTTGAACTGAGGATCGTCCTTGCGCAGCATGAACCCGTAGGCTTCTGACGATTGCGGCGTGCCGACGAGCTGCCAGTCGGCCGGCTTCGCGGCGAGCTGGCGCACGCCCGCGAGCAGCACGTCGTCCATCATGTACGCGGCCGCGCGGCCCGATTCGAGCGTGAGGCGTCCTTCGCCGTAGTCCTTCGCGCTGATGATCTGCATGTTCATCTTCCTTTCCTCGTTCATCTTGCGCAGCAGGCGTTCGGACGTCGTGCCCTGGTTCGTCACGACCGTCTTGCCGGCGAGATCGGGGAAGTCGCGGACGCCCGAGCTCGTGCGCGTGAGCAGGCGCGTCGTCGCGACGAAGAAGGTGGTCGAAAACGCGACCTGTGCATGACGCGCGGCGAGATTGGTCGTCACGCCGCATTCGAGATCGACGGTGCCGTTCTGCACGAGCGGAATGCGGTTCTGCGACGTGACAGGAATGAAGCGCACCTGCAGGTCGGGCTTGCCGGTGCGCGCCTTCACCGCGGCGATCACGCGGTCGCACAGGTCCTGCGAGAAGCCGATGACCTTGCCGCTCGCATCGACATAGGAGAACGGCACCGACGTTTCGCGATGGCCGACCGAAATCAGGTTGGACTGCCGGATCTTCTCGAGCGTGCCGGACAGCGGCTCGGCGGCGACGGACGCGCCGCACGCGAGTGCGCACGCGGCGACGAGCAGAGGACGGCCCACGCGGGCGGCGAATCGTGACGGGAAGGGCATGACGGTCTCCGTGGCGAATGTTGATTCGTATGTTGCCAAATACAAAATAATTGCAACATACGTTAAAAAACGGATCCCGCTGACCGGCCCGGCGGGCCCCGCCGGTCATCAGGGAAACTCCCGAGGCCGGAATAATGAAAAACGGGTTGTCTAGACAAGTTTCGATGGCTACACTTCAAGCCATTCCGAACTTGTCTAGACAGGATTGCTCACATGATTACGTTGACCCCCGGCCATCTGACCCTCCCGCAACTGCGCCGGATCGCACGCGAATCCGTGCAATTGAAGCTCGACCCGGCCAGCTTCGCGAAGATCGACGCGGGCGCGAAGGCCGTCGCCGACATCGCCGCGAAGGGCGAGCCGGCGTACGGCATCAACACGGGCTTCGGCCGCCTGGCGAGCACCCACATCCCGCACGACCAGCTCGAACTGCTGCAGAAGAACCTGGTGCTGTCGCACGCGGTCGGGGTCGGCGAGCCGATGGCGCGCTCGTCGGTGCGCCTCTTGATGGCGCTGAAGCTGTCGAGCCTCGGCCGCGGCCACTCGGGCATCCGCCGCGAAGTGATGGACGCGCTGATCACGCTGTTCAACGCGGACGTGCTGCCGCTGATCCCGGTGAAGGGCTCGGTCGGCGCATCGGGCGACCTCGCGCCGCTCGCGCACATGTCGGCCGTGCTGCTCGGCGTCGGCGAAGTGTTCATCCGCGGCGAACGCGCGAGCGCGCTCGACGGTCTGCGCGTCGCGGGTCTCGCGCCGCTGACGCTGCAGGCGAAGGAAGGCCTCGCGCTCTTGAACGGCACGCAGGCGTCGACCGCGCTCGCGCTCGACAACATGTTCGCGATCGAAGACCTGTACCGCACCGCGCTCGTCGCCGGCGCGCTGTCGGTCGACGCGGCAGCCGGCTCGGTGAAGCCGTTCGACGCGCGCATCCACGAACTGCGCGGCCATCAAGGCCAGATCGACGCGGCCGCGTCGTACCGCGAACTGCTCGAAGGTTCGCCGATCAACCAGTCGCACCGCGACTGCGACAAGGTGCAGGATCCGTACAGCCTGCGCTGCCAGCCGCAGGTGATGGGCGCGTGCCTTGACCAGATGCGCCACGCGGCCGACGTGCTGCTGGTCGAAGCGAACGCCGTGTCGGACAACCCGCTGATCTTCCCGGATACCGGCGAAGTGCTGTCGGGCGGCAACTTCCACGCCGAGCCCGTCGCGTTCGCGGCCGACAACCTCGCGCTCGCCGCGGCGGAAATCGGCGCGCTGGCCGAGCGCCGCATCGCGCTGCTGATCGACGCGACGCTGTCGGGCCTGCCCCCGTTCCTCGTGAAGGACGGCGGCGTGAACTCCGGCTTCATGATCGCGCACGTGACGGCGGCCGCTCTCGCGTCGGAAAACAAGACGCTCGCGCACCCGGCGTCGGTCGACTCGCTGCCGACTTCCGCGAACCAGGAAGACCACGTGTCGATGGCGACGTTCGCCGCGCGCAAGCTCGCCGACATCGCGGACAACACGAAGCACATCCTCGCGATCGAACTGCTGGCCGCCGCCCAGGGCGTCGACCTGCGTGCGCCGTACCACACGAGCCCGAAGCTCGCGCCGGTGATGGAGACGATCCGCGGCAAGGTCGCGCACTACGAACTCGACCACTACTTCGCACCGGACATCGCGGCGATCGCGAAGCTGGTCGGCGAGCGTGCGTTCGCGAAGATCGCGCCGTTCTCGTTCGCGTCGGAACAGTAAGCCGATGAGCGCGCCGGTCTACCAGGAGATCAAGGATTTCATCCTGGGCCGCATTCACGCCGGCGAATGGGCGGAGGGCGATCAGGTGCCGTCCGAGAACGAACTGGCACGCGAGTTCAAGGTGGCGCGCATGACCGTCAACCGCGCGGTGCGCGAGTTGACGGCCGAGCAGGTGCTCACGCGCATGAAGGGCGCGGGCACCTACGTCGCGCGGCCGAAGTACGAGTCGACGCTGGTCGCGATCCGCAGCATCTCGGAAGAGGTGGGCGCACGCGGGCATGCGTACCGCGCCAGCGTGCTCGGGCTCGACACGATCCGCGCCGACGATGCGCTTGCCGACGAGATGCAGGTGGCCGTGCGCACGAAGCTGTTTCATTCGCAGGTGCTGCACTTCGAGAACGACGAACCGGTGCAGCTCGAGGAACGATGGGTGAATCCGGCGGTCGCGCCGGATTACGCCGAGCAGGATTTCACGAACACGACGCCGAACCTGTACCTGATGCGCGCGGCGCCGCTGCAGCGCGTCGAGTACCGGATCGAAGCGGCGGCCCCGGCGCCGGAGCGGCGCGAGCAGCTGCGGATGGACGGCGTCGAACCGTGTCTGGTTTTACATCGGCGCACCTGGTCGCAGGGCGTCGTCGCCTCGGTGGCGAATTTGTGGCATCCCGGCAGCCGTTATCGCTTCACCGGGCATTTCTGATTCCTATTTGATCTTCCATTTCCTTCGGGAGCAGCCGTCATGAATCATCCGAAACACATCGATCCCCGTCTCGATCCGACGCGCACGATCCGCGCGCCGCGCGGCAGCGAGAAGACCTGCAAGACCTGGCTGGCCGAAGCGGCCTACCGGATGATCCAGAACAACCTCGATCCGGAAGTCGCCGAGCATCCGCATGCGCTCGTCGTGTACGGCGGCATCGGCCGTGCGGCGCGCAACTGGGAATGCTACGACCAGATCCTCGCGTCGCTGAAGGATCTCGAGGAAAACGAAACGCTGCTGATTCAATCGGGCAAGCCGGTCGGCGTGTTCCGCACGCACAAGGATGCGCCGCGCGTGCTGCTCGCGAACTCGAACCTGGTGCCGCACTGGGCGAACTGGGATCACTTCCACGAGCTCGATCGCAAGGGCCTGATGATGTACGGCCAGATGACGGCCGGCAGCTGGATCTACATCGGCAGCCAGGGCATCGTGCAGGGCACCTATGAAACCTTCTTCTCGGTCGCGAACCAGCATTTCAACGGCGATCCGTCGGGCCGCTGGATCCTGACGGGCGGCCTGGGCGGGATGGGTGGCGCGCAGCCGCTCGCCGCGACGATGGCCGGCTTCTCGATGATCGCGGTCGAATGCGACGAGACGCGCATCGACTTCCGCCTGAAGACGCGCTACGTCGACAAGAAGGCGACGACGCTCGACGAAGCGCTCGGCATGATCGACGAAGCGAAGCGCACCGGCAAGCCGGTGTCGGTCGGCCTGCTCGGCAACGCGGCCGACGTGTTCGCGGAACTCGTCACGCGCGGCATCACGCCGGACTGCGTGACCGACCAGACGAGCGCGCACGATCCGATCAACGGCTACCTGCCGCAAGGCTGGACCGTCGCGCAATGGCGCGAAGCGCAGAAGGTCGATCCGCAGAGCATCGTGAAGGTCGCGAAGCAGTCGATGGCCGTGCAGGTGCGCGCGATGCTCGCGCTGCAGGAACGCGGCGCGGCGACGCTCGACTACGGCAACAACATCCGCCAGATGGCGCTGGAAATGGGCGTCGAGAACGCGTTCGACTTCCCGGGCTTCGTGCCGGCCTATATCCGCCCGCTGTTCTGCGAAGGCAAGGGGCCGTTCCGCTGGGTCGCGCTGTCCGGCGATCCGGAAGACATCTACAAGACCGACCAGAAGGTGAAGGAGCTGATCCCCGACGATCCGCACCTGCACAACTGGCTCGACATGGCGCGCGAGCGCATCGCGTTCCAGGGCCTGCCGGCACGGATCTGCTGGGTCGGCGTGAAGGATCGCTACCGCCTCGGCCAGGCGTTCAACGAGATGGTGAAGAACGGCGAACTGAAGGCGCCGATCGTGATCGGCCGCGATCACCTCGACACCGGTTCGGTCGCGAGCCCGAACCGCGAGACGGAATCGATGAAGGACGGTTCGGACGCGGTCAGCGACTGGCCGCTGCTCAACGCGCTGCTGAACACCGCGGGCGGCGCATCGTGGGTGTCGCTGCACCATGGCGGCGGCGTCGGCATGGGCTTCTCGCAGCACTCGGGCGTCGTGATCGTCGCCGACGGTACGGCTGATGCGCACGAGCGTCTCGGTCGCGTGCTGCTGAACGATCCGGCCACAGGCGTGATGCGCCATGCGGATGCCGGCTACGAACTCGCGCAGCAGACGGCCCGCGAAGCCGGCCTGAAGCTGCCGATGCTCGGCCGCTGAGCATGACGGCGCTCGACCAGGCGCCGGTGAACGCGACGCTGGCCGCCGTGATGATCCGCGCGGCGGATCTCGTCGCGTCGCCGTGGAAGAACGGCGGCGGCGTGACGCGCGAAATCGGCGCGTTCCCGCCCGGCGCCGCGCTCGATGCGTTCGCATGGCGCGTGAGCGTCGCGGACGTCGGCGCGGCCGGGCCGTTCTCGCGTTTCGACGGCGTCGACCGCACGCTCGTGCTGCTGTCCGGCGCGGGCATGACGCTCGCCGAAGCGGGCGGGGCGAAGCACATGCTCGACGCGCCGCTCGCCCGGGTGGACTTCGCCGGCGAGACGGCGATCGACGCGACGCTGCACGACGGCGCGACGCGCGACTTCAACCTGATGACGCGCCGTTCGGCCGCGCGCGGGACGGTCGACGTGTGGCCCGAAGGCACGCACCGCATCGAGCGCGCCGATACCGTACTGCTGTTCTGCGCGACGGGCGCGGTCGGCGTCGAGATCGACGGCGCGCATTATGCGCTGCAGGAAATGGACACGTTGCGGCTCGACGGGCCGCGGCGTGCGTTTGACGTCGTCGTGAGCGGAGGCGGCGCGCTGCTGGCCGTATCGCTTGCCGTCGGCGAACGAGACTGAACGCATGAAACCGACTGTCTGGCATCACCTGAGGCTGTGTCCGCACGGCCATCCCGACGAGACGATCGACGACGCTGCGATCGCCGTCGACGAAACCGGCACGATCGCGTGGCTCGGCGCATTGTCCGCGCTGCCGCACGGCTATGCGCACTGGCGGCGCGAGGACCTGCACGGCGCGTGGGTGACGCCGGGCCTCGTCGACTGCCATACGCACCTCGTGTACGGCGGCACGCGCGCCGACGAATTCGCGCAGCGCCTCGCGGGCGTCAGCTACGAGGAAATCGCGCGGCAGGGCGGCGGGATCGTGTCGACGGTGCGCGCGACGCGCGCGGCCGACGAGACGACGCTGTTCGTGCAGGCCGCCGCGCGTCTGCAGCCGCTGCTCGCCGAAGGCGTGACCGCGATCGAGATCAAGTCGGGCTACGGGCTCGACTTGCCAAGCGAGCGCAAGATGCTGCGCGTCGCGCGCCAGCTCGGCGAACGCTTCCCGGTCACCGTCTATACGACCTTCCTCGGCGCGCACGCGCTGCCGCCGGAGTACGCGGGACGCGCGGACGACTACATCGACGAAGTGTGCGAGCGGATGCTGCCGACGCTGGCCGACGAAGGGCTCGTCGACGCGGTCGACGTGTTCTGCGAACGCATCGGCTTTTCGCTCGCGCAGACCGAGCGCGTGTTCGAAGCGGCGACACGCCGAGGGTTGCCGGTGAAGCTGCATGCGGAGCAACTGTCGAATGCGGGCGGCACGGCGCTCGCCGCGCGTTACCGCGCGCTGTCCGCCGATCACCTCGAATTTCTCGACGAAGCCGGCATCGAGGCGATGAAGGCGGCCGGCACGGTCGCCGTGCTGCTGCCCGGCGCGTATTACTTCATCCGCGAAACGCAATTGCCGCCGATCGAGCTGCTGCGCAAGCATGGCGTGCCGATCGCGCTCGCGACCGATCACAACCCCGGCACGTCGCCGCTCGAATCGCTGCTGCTCACGCTGAACATGGGCTGCACGCTGTTCCGCATGACGGTGCCGGAGGTGCTGCAGGGCGTCACCCGCCATGCGGCCGCGGCGCTCGGCCGCGGGGATCGCCACGGCGCGCTCGAGGTCGGTCGCCAGGCCGACTTCGCCGCGTGGTCGGTCGGCTCGCTGGCCGAGCTGGCGTACTGGATCGGCCGACCGCTGTGCGAGCAGGTCGTACGCAGCGGCACGACCGTGTTTCGCAGGATGAACGGATAGTTTTGCGACGCACCGGGCCGGGTACGTGACGCACCGGCCCGGCCGACGCTTTGCAGGGACCGGACTCGCTGTGCAACGGCGCATTCCGGTCGATCGCCGCGAGGCCGGCGCTGGCGCGACGCGCTCGCGCCTGCCGGCCGCGGCACCGGGCCGGACGAGAGGCTCAAGCGCTCGATCCGGTCGATGAGGACACGCAATGACCGATACCCTGTTGTTCGCGGACCACGCCTATCTGCCCGATGGCTGGCGCCGCAACGTGCTGCTGCGCTGGGACGCGGCCGGCACGCTGACCGACGTGACGCCCGACACCGACGCACCGGCCGGCGTCGCGCGCGCGGCCGGGCCGGTGCTGCCCGGCATGCCGAACCTGCATTCGCACGCGTTCCAGCGCGCGATGGCGGGGCTCACCGAATACCGCGCGAATCCCGCCGACAGCTTCTGGAGCTGGCGCGACCTGATGTACCGCTTCGCGCTGAAGATCACGCCCGACGCGCTCGCGGCGATTGCACGCTGGCTGTATGTCGAGATGCTCAAGTGCGGCTACACGTCGGTGTGCGAATTCCACTACGTGCATCACGCGCAGGACGGCTCCCGCTATCCGCAGATCGCGGCGCTCGGCACGCGCGTGGTCGACGCCGCGCGCTCGGCCGGCATCGGCATCACGATGCTGCCCGTGTCGTACCAGTTCGCCGGCTTCGGCAACAAGCCGCCGCGCGACGACCAGCGCCGCTTCATCAACACGCCCGACGGCGTGCTCGAACTGCTCGACGCGATGCGTCGCGCGGCGCCCGAGCATGGCGGGCTGCGCTACGGCGTCGCGCCGCATTCGCTGCGCGCGGTGTCCGAGAACGGGCTGCGCGTGCTGCTCGACGGGCTGCCCGACGATGCGCCGGTGCATATCCACATCGCCGAGCAGACGGCCGAAGTCGACGACTGCGTGCGCGCGTACGGCGCACGCCCGGTCCAATGGCTGCTCGATCGTTTCGACGTCGATGCGCGCTGGTGCCTCGTGCACGCGACGCACGTCGATGCAGCCGAGACGGCGGCGCTCGCGAAGCGCCGCGCGGTCGCCGGGCTGTGCCTGACGACCGAAGCGAACCTCGGCGACGGCGTGTTCCCGGCCGTCGACTATCTCGCGCAGGGCGGCGTGATCGGCGTCGGCTCGGACAGCCACGCGTCGGTCGACTGGCGCTCGGAGCTACGCCTGCTCGAATACGGGCAGCGGCTCGTGCACCGCGCGCGCAACGTGCTGGCGAGCGCGTCGCAGACGCACGTCGCCGATCGCCTGTTCGATGCGTCGCTCGCGGGCGGCGCGCAGGCGAGCGGGCGGCGCATCGGTGCGCTGCGCGCGGGCTGTCGCGCCGACTGGCTCGTGCTCGATCCCGATCATCCGGCGATTGCCGAACACGACAGCGCCGCATGGCTGTCGGGCATCGTGTTCGCCGAGCACGGCGAGACGCCGGTGCTCGACGTCTACACGGGCGGCGAGCGCGTCGTGAGCGGCCGCCGCCATCGCGACGAAGCCGCCGCGTACGCCGACTACCGCGCCGCGCTGGCGCAACTGCTGCGCTGACGCGCGGCAACCGGCGCACGGTGCGCCGGCCGACTCTTACGGTGAGGCGACATGACTGAACAACCGGCTGTATTCACGCTGAAGCAGGGCACGCTGCCGCTGCTGATCTCGATTCCGCATGCGGGCACGTACATTCCCGACGACATCGCCGCGACGATGACGCCCGACGCGCGCTTCGTCGACGATTGCGACTGGCATCTGGAGCGGCTGTACGGCTTCGCGGCCGATCTCGGCGCGTCGATCCTCGTGCCGTCGCATGCGCGTTACGTGGTCGACCTGAACCGTCCGCCCGACAACGAGAACCTGTATCCGGGGCAGGACACGACGGGCCTCGTGCCGGTCGATACGTTCGACAAGGCGCCGCTGTATCCGGCGAACGCGCTGCCCGGCAACGACGAGATCATGCGTCGCCGCGACCGCTACTGGGTGCCGTATCACGACGCGCTGCAACGCGAGATCGCGCGCGTGAAAGGCGAACACGGCCGCGTGCTCGTGTGGGAAGCGCATTCGATCCGCTCGCACGTGCCGCGTTTCTTCGACGGCCGCCTGCCGGACTTCAACTTCGGCACGTCGAGTGGCGCGAGTGCGGCGCCCGGGCTCGCGGAGGCGCTCGCCGCGCGCGTGCTCGCGCACGGCGGCTATACGGCCGTCGCGAACGGGCGCTTCAAGGGCGGCTACATCACGCGCCACTATGGCGTGCCCGAGACCGGCGTCGAGGCCGTGCAGCTCGAGCTGTCGCAGATCACCTACATGGAGGAGACGCGTCCCTACGCGTACGACGAAGCGCGTGCAGCGCGGATCGTGCCGTTGCTGCAGACGCTCGTCGAAACGGCGCTCGCGCATCGCTGAGCAGGGGCCGCATTCATGCGGCAGCGCGGCGAGGCAGTGCGTGCCGCCCCGTCGGCACAGGGCAGGCAAGCCGATGCAATGCACAAAACGGCATCGATCCGCGCGATCGATGCCGTTTTTTTTCGTCTGATCGATGGCGTCATCGGCCCCTGAAAATTTGACGCAATTTTTAGGTGATATAAGCTGAATGTCAGGAAGTCGTCACGTGGGTACCGGCGGCGAGGCCATCGACATGGCCCGACCGCGCCGGCATCCGCTGCGAGACATCTTGCTGACGTGTCGCCACGCGGCATAGCGACACGTGTCCTGCCTCCATCAGTCAGTCGAGTACGATCGTGAAAGCCGCCAGCCCTTCGATACGCCGGACGCGAAGTCCGTCGGCGGGCGCGCCGCCTCAGGCCGGGCCGAACCGGCATGCTGATCGCGGCACGCGCGCCACCCCGTTACGCGAGCCTCGCTTCTTCGCCATTTCCCATCGCGGCCCGCGCCGCTTCAATCTCGCGACCGCGCACCTGTTCAGCGCGGTGCAGTGCGACGGCAGCGCATCGTTGTTGCCCTAGCGTCCGTTTCCGTTTTCGTCCCAGGTCGTATCGCCCGCTGTCGCAGCATCCGTGCGGCAGGAGCGCGCTTGCGCCTGCGCCGCGCGATTGCGCGCGTGTGCGACGTACCCGTGAACCTGCATCGTTGCGCGCGCAAGCGTGTCGCGCGCCCTTACCGGAGAGACGCCGATGCGTGCACGACCGATCGTAGCCGTCACCGCCGACCGCATCCTGCGCGGCGCCCACCCGAACCACACGGCGGGCGAGAAGTACCTCGCCGCCATCGTCGACGGCGCCGGCGCGCTGGCGTTCGTCTTGCCCGCACTCGGCGCGCGGCAGCCGGCTGATGCGATCGTCGCGGCAATCGACGGACTGCTGCTGACCGGCAGCTATTCGAACGTCGAACCGCATCACTACGGCGGCGCCGCCAGCGTGCCCGACACGCTGCACGATCCGGCGCGCGATGCGACCGCATTGCCGCTGATCCGCGCGGCGATCGACGCGGGCGTGCCCGTGCTCGCCATTTGCCGCGGCATGCAGGAGCTGAACGTCGCGTACGGCGGTACGCTGCATCAGCGGCTGCATGTGATGGCCGGCTTCGACGACCACCGCGAACGGCCGGACGATCCGCTCGAACGGCAGTACGGTCCCGCGCATGTCGTGCAGCTCGCACCGGGCGGCTTGCTGCAGCGGATCGCGCGCGGCGCGCAAGAGGCGACGGTCAATTCGCTGCACGACCAGGGCCTCGCGCGCCTGGGCGCGGGGCTCGCCGTCGAGGCGAGCGCGCCCGACGGGCTGGTCGAAGCCGTCAGCGTGCGCGGCGCGCGTGCGTTCGCGCTCGGCGTGCAGTGGCATCCCGAATGGCGCTACGCGGAGCAGCCGCTGTCGCGCGACATCTTCGCGGCGTTCGGCGCGGCGTGCCGCGCGCGGATGACGCACCGCCTTCATGCGGGCGGCGCGACGCCGTCGCCGGCCGCATCCGATATCGACATCGACTAACGAGACCGATCATGCAACCCGAACTGAGCGAATTCCTGCGACAGCACCGCATCACCGAAGTCGAGGCGATCATTCCCGACATGGCCGGCATCGCGCGCGGCAAGATCATTCCGCGCAACAAGTTCGAATCCGGCGAATCGATGCGCCTGCCGCAGGCCGTGATGGTGCAGACCGTCACCGGCGACTATCCGGAGGACGGCACGCTGACCGGCGTAACCGATCCCGACATGGTGTGCGTACCCGATCCGTCGACGATCTGCCTGATCCCGTGGGCGGTCGATCCGACCGCGCAGGTGATCCACGATTGCGTGCATTTCGACGGCTCGCCGGTCGAGATCTCGCCGCGCTACGTGCTGCGCCACGTGCTCGACCTGTACGAGGCGAAGGGCTGGAAGCCGGTCGTCGCACCGGAACTCGAGTTTTATCTGGTCGACATGAACGCCGACCCCGACCTGCCGCTGCGTCCGCCCGTCGGCCGTACGGGGCGAGCGGAAACGGGCCGCCAGTCGTATTCGATCGAGGCCGTCAACGAGTTCGATCCGCTGTTCGAGGACATCTACGAGTATTGCGAAATGCAGGGCCTCGATATCGAGACGCTGATCCATGAAGTCGGCGCCGCGCAGATGGAGATCAACTTCATGCACGGCGACGCGCTGTCGCTGGCCGACCAGGTGTTCCTGTTCAAGCGCACGGTGCGCGAGGCCGCATTGCGTCACAACATGTATGCGACGTTCATGGCCAAGCCGATGGAAAACGAGCCGGGTTCCGCGATGCACATTCATCAGAGCCTCGCGGACATACGCACCGGGCGTAACCTGTTCGCCGACGAAAACGGCGCCGTGTCGCCGCTGTTCCACAGCTATCTGGCCGGGCTGCAGAAGTACACGCCGGCGCTGATGCCGATCTTCGCGCCGTACATCAATTCGTATCGCCGCCTGTCGCGCTTCATGGCCGCGCCGATCAACGTGCAATGGGGCTACGACAACCGCACGGTGGGCTTTCGCATCCCGCAGTCGAGCCCCGTCGCGCGTCGTATCGAGAACCGGATTCCGGGCGTCGACTGCAATCCGTACCTCGCATTCGCGGCGACGCTCGCCGCCGGCTATCTCGGCATCACGCAACAGCTCGCGCCGACCGAGCCGATCGCATCGGACGGCTACGACCTGCCGTACCAGCTGCCGCGCAACCTCGAGGAAGGCATCTCGCTGATGGCCGCGTGCGAGCCGCTCGCCGGCATCCTCGGCGACAAGTTCGTGAAGGCCTACCTGGCGTTGAAGGAAACCGAATACGAAGCGTTCTTCCGCGTGATCAGCTCGTGGGAACGCAGGCATCTGCTGCTGCACGTGTAGGCGTGCGGCGCTGTTTGACGGAGAAAACATGACCGATCGAAACGACGCTTTTCCGCGGTACTCGACTGCCGATTTTCGCGCGCTCGACGCCGCGCACCACATCCACCCGTTCTCCGACATGGGCGCGCTCAACCGCGCCGGCAGCCGCGTGATCGTCAAGGCCGACGGCGTCTACCTGTGGGACTCGGACGGCAACAAGGTGATCGACGGGATGGCCGGCCTCTGGTGCGTGAACGTCGGCTACGGCCGCAAGGAACTCGCCGACGCCGCGTATCGCCAGATCCAGGAACTGCCGTTCTACAACACGTTCTTCAAGACCACGCATCCACCGATCATCGAGCTGTCGGC
>NZ_LZXX01000085.1:0-143240 GCF_001729305.1 Burkholderia sp. A2
TCCCGTAACCGTTGACGAGCGTGCGCAATGCATCGGCCTCGGCGGCGATCGCCGGGTGATGCTGCGCGAGCGCCTTCGTGACCGGGTGCGACGGCTGCCCGTCGACGAGTGCCGCGAGTTCCTTGTGCCACCACGCGAGCTTCGTGTGCCCGACGGTCGGATCGCTGGTTTCCTTGACGGTTTCCTCGAGTTCGCGGCGCAGCGCGAACAGCGCGGTCAGGCGCGGTTGCGTGGCGAGCGGCGCCTGGCGCAGCGCGTAGTAGACGCTGGGGCCGGCGGGGGCGGCCTTTTGCTGACAGTAGTCGTCGAAGTTCACGGGCGAAATCGGGTGGGGCGGGTTCGGGGGACGCGCGGCGGCGCGCTGCCGAAACGTCGAGCGCGGCATTCTAGCACCGCGGCACGACGGGCGCCGACGGGGCGAGACAACGCCGAACGGATCGGGTAGAATCTCGCGCTCGCCTGATCGGGCATGTCGGTTTTCGGGCCGGCGTGAAGTCCCGGGCAAGCTCCGGGCGCGTGGAGCACGCATCTTGCGTCCCCCCGCGATCAGGCGACGGAAATGCGCGTGAGTGGCGAAATTGGTAGACGCACCAGGTTTAGGTCCTGACGCCCGCAAGGGTGTGCCGGTTCGAGTCCGGCCTCACGCACCAGAAGTCGAACGCGCCCCGTCACGGGCCGTTCGCGAAAAAGCGCTGCCGGTCGGCTGACCGCAGCGCTTTTTTGTTGATGGCCCTCAGCCGGGATGATGCCATTCGCGCAGGCACGGTAAATCGGCGACCGGTAACATGGCGTGATGTTTCCACACGCTGGCTGTTCAACGGGGGCCGTCGATGACCAACACCGTACGTACGTCGATCGGCGTTCTCGCGCTGATGCTGGCCATGCCGGCGGTCGCGGCCACGCCTGCCGACAACGTGGCGTGGAGCGCAAGACCCGAGGCGACCGTCAGGAAGCCGCTGGACTGCCCTGTTTCCACTTCGACTTCTGCGGGGTGGCGGATCGTGGGCGGTGAGCCTCCTTCCGCGGAGTCCGTGCTGAAATCGGTTGGTACGGTGCTGGCTGTGTCTGCACTCAGTGTGGTATCGAGGGGCAGCATGCAACAATCCGTGAACGCATGCCGGCCTGCAAATGGCTCGTAGGTGAGCGCTGCGTCGGTCGCCAATCAAGCGCCGCACGTCGCCCGACCGCGACGCTTCGCCGTTTCCGCCGGACCTATTCCCAGAAGCTGCGGATCGCGACGGCCACGATCACCGGCACCGAGAACACCAGCGGAATCGCGAAATACTGCGCTTCCCGGTCGACGACCCAGCTATAGATCACCCACGCCGCACCGATCGCGAACGTGATGAGGCCAACCGTCACGGCGGCGATGTTCAGGGCCAGCTTCGACGGCTGGCGGCGCGTTTTGGCGTTGTCGTTGTTGTCGCGCGGGGACGATTTCATCGGAAGAGTGCGGCCTCGTGCCGGAACAGGGGTAAAGACACAGGAAACCCCATCCGCACCGATCGCGCAAGGGCCGGCGCCAGCCGGCCCCGTCACGTCCGTTCGCGCGTTACAACCCGAAAGACGCGGCCAGTTCGTCGAGCAGGGCGCGCTGGAACGCGACGAACCGCTCGCCCGGCTGCTGCGCGATCGCGAGATCGAGCATCGGATCGGCGACCTCGGTGCGAATGCCGGCCAGTTCCTCGACGATCGCGAGCCCGCAGAACGGTACGTACGCCTCCGAATAGCCGCCTTCGTGAACGATCACGAGCCGCCCGCCGCAATGGCGCTGCGCGGCGTCCTTCACCGCGCGGGTCATGAACCGGTAGCTGTCGGTATGCAGCTGCATGCGCGCGAGCGGATCGACCGCGCTCGCATCGAGGCCGCTCGCGATGACGATCAGCTCGGGGCGAAAACGCGCGAGCGCCGGCAGCACGATCCGCTCGAACGCATAGCGATACGCATCGTCGCCGCTGCCCGCGAGCAGTGGCACGTTCAGGTTCGCGCCGATGCCCGCGCCTTCGCCGCGATCGTCCGCGCCGCTGTAGCCGGGCGGGAAGCAGCGGTCCTGGTGCAGCGAGATCGTCAGCGTATCGGGATCGTCGTAGTAGATCGACTGCGTGCCGTTGCCGTGATGCACGTCCCAGTCGATCACCGCGACGCGCTCGATGCCGTGCTTCGCGCGCGCGGCCTCGATCGCGATCGGGATGTTCGCGAGCATGCAGAAGCCCATCGGGCGGTCGCGCAGGCAGTGATGGCCGGGCGGCCGCGACAGCGCGAACGCATTCGCCGCGCGCTCGCCGACGACCGCCTCGACCGCCGCGATCGCGAGACCGGCCGACAGCGCGGCGATCTCGTAGCTGCCCTTGCCGAACGGCGCGAGATCGCCGAGATCGCCGCCGTTCGCGTCGCTCAGCGCGCGGAACGCGTCGAGGTAATGCGCCGGATGGATGCGCAGCAGGTCGGCGGTCGTCGCGGGCTCGGCGCCGCGCAGGTCGAGCTGTGCGGCCAGGCCCGACGCCTGCACGAGCGACAGGAAGCGGCGCTTCGAATCGGGCGATTCCGCGTAGCCCGCGCTCGACGGCGGCTGGACCCAGCCGCCGACCGGGAAGAACAGCGCGTGCGTGCCGCCGGTATGCCAGAAAGTGCGTTCGTCGGTGAAGAAGGCAGTGCGATTCATGGATGCGTGACCTGTCACGGTTGGGAGGAAACGGAAGAACGGCGATCGATGTGGCGCAGCGCGGTGAACGACACGATCGCGACGGCCGTCGCGGCCGCGAACAGCACGCGCATCGTGCCGCCGGCGTCGAGCATCAGGCCGGCCAGCAGCGGACCGGCGGCGAGGCCCGCGCCGATCACGAAATTGAGCGTTGCGACGAGGCGGCCCGATGCGTCGATCTGCGCGACGGTCGCGAGGATGAACGGCAGCACGAAGGTCCACGCGAACTTGAACGTGAAGATCGCCGCGCTGTAGCCGGCGGTGTCACGCATCGCGGCGAGCGCGACGAGCGACGCCGCGAGCAGCGCGTAGCCGGCCGCCAGCATCGCGCGCCGCGCGAGCCGGCCGCCCGCGCACGACGCGAGCGCCGCGCCGGCGATCCCCATCACGCTCGCGATCGCGAGCACGTTGCCGGTCGACTGCGGATCCAGCCCGGCCTCGGCGGCCGCGCGGCTCGCGAACGTCCACACGCTGCCGATCGCGAGATAGAACGTCAGCACCGCGCCGATGGCGAGCACGACGAAGCGTCGCGGCATGTGCGGCGCGTCGCCGCGCGCGGATGCCGTCCGCGTGCCGAGCGACGACGGAAAGCCGCGCGACAGCGGCGCCGCGAGCAGCGCGAGCGCGGCGAGCGCGACGTACAGCGCGCGCAGCCCGAATGCGGCGAACACGTGCGGCAGCACGAACAGGCCGATCGCGCCCGCGATCAGCTGGCCGACGACCCACAGGCCGTACACGCGGTCGCTGTTTTTGCTCGTCGCCGCGCTCGTCATGCAGAGCACCATCAGCGAGCCGCCACCAAGCGCCGTGACGGCGCGCAGCGCGAGCAGCGCGGCGAAGCCCGGCATCCATAGCGCGGTCAGCAGGTTGCCTGCGCCGAACAGCGCGATGGCGAACGCGGCGACGCGGCGCGCATCGACCCGACCGAGCCACAGGTAGGACGGCACGGTCGCGAGGCTGAACGCGCCGAGTTCGATGAAAAAGTACGTACCGATCTGCGATGCGGACAAGCCGAGCTGCGTCGCCAGCTGACCGGCGACGGCGGGCGCCACGAGGAGCAGCAGCGGCGTGACGGCCGCGAACACGACGAGCGCGACGAGCGTCGAGCGTGCGAATGTCGATGCGCGACCGTCGGGCGAAAGGGCGGCATCCGGGGACAGGGTTTTCATGGCGGGATCTCGTTGGGGGAATCAGAACAGGTGGTACATGCCGACCATCGCGCCGAACTGCGACGCGCCGGCGAGCGGCGTCGGGTCGTATTCGTAGACGGTCTGCGAGCTCTGGCCGCTGTTGCGCGCATAGCCGAGGTTCACGTACGCGACGGTGCGTTTGGACAGCGCGTACGTCGTGCTCGCGATGAACAGCGTTGGATGGCCGATCGCCGGCATGCGCGAATCGGTGTGGTAGATGCCCGCATTCAGGCCGATCCCGTTCGACGTCAGGTAGCGCGCACCGCCCCAGACGATCGTGCGGGCCGCGTCGAGGTCGCCGGTCAGGCGCTCGACGCCCGCATACACGGTGAGCGGCAGCGTCGCGAACGCATAACGCGTGGCGAGCGTGCCGAGTTCGCGACGCCGCGCGGACGCGTCGGCCGCCGCCGATACGTCGCCGTGCGCCTGGTGCAGCACCGCGCTCACCGACAGGCCGTTGCTCGTGTACTGGCCGCCGAGCTCGAGCACGCGTCCGGCGCGCGTATTGCCGGCGACGCCCGACGTCGCGGCGAGCGCCTCGACGTCGAAGCCGGCGAAGGTCGGCGACTGGTATTTGACCGAGTGATCGATGAAATTCGCGCTCATCGGCACGAGTACGCCCTGGCCGCTGTACGACGCATACCAGAGCGGGTCGTAGAACAGCGTCTTGTCGAACAGCACGCTGAACTGGCGGCCGAGCGTGACGGTGCCGACCGGCCCCGCGATGCCCACGTATGCGCCGCGGAAGAACGCGTAGCCGGGCACGGTCGCGGTGCCGTCGTTGAGGTTGAGGCCCTGTTCGAGCTTGAACAGCGCGCGCCAGCCGCCGCCGAGATCCTCGTGGCCCTTGATCCCGACCTGCGAAGGCAGGATGCCGTAGTTCTGCAACCGCAGGGCCGAACGATGCCCGTCGGCGTGCGTCAGGTATTGCACGCCGGCGTCGAGCGCGCCGTACAGCGTGAGGGTGGACTGCGCATGCGCGGCGGCGCCGCATGCGGCCAGCGTCGCGGCGGCCGCGGCCGTGCGGATGAAGCGGGGTGTCGTCACGTCGGGTTCTCCATACCGTCCTGCATCGGTTTGTCGTTGGTGTGGTCGCGACGCAGTGTCCGCAGCGGGAAAACCGTCGAACAGTCGTCCAGATGAACGGTGCGGAAAACCCGCGGCGCGCGGCGCGAAGGCCGCGCGATGCCGCCGCGCGCCGTGCTGCGCAGCACAAACGGGCGGCGCACCGTTCAAATGGATGGGGCAGGCGAGCGTTCCGGCGCCGTGGCCCGCCAAAAAAGCCGCTCGCTATAATCGGCCGGTGTCGTTGCGCACATCAGCAGCCCGAGCGGGCAGGGGAGCGGAAAGTGAGGATCACGACGGATATCGGGCAGGATCTCGACGCACTGCGCGACGTGCCGGCCGCCATCGTGCTCGACGAGTTCGCGTGGCCGCCGCGGCCGGCACGTCGCGCCGATTTCGACGGCGTCACGCGCGGCGACGCAGCGCAGCGTGCACTCGGGCTGATGCTGCTCGACCTGTACGCGGTGGCCGCGCAGTCCGCCATCGGCGAATTCGAATACCGGTTCTTTTCGCTACTGCAGGCGCTCATGCCGTTCGATGCCGCGTGGACGGGCGTTGCGACCCATCTGCCGACCGGTCCGGTGATGCACAACAGTTTTTTGTACCGGTTGCCGCACGCGTTCTTCATCGACTGGAAGCGCGTGCGCGATTGCGATCCGCTTGCGCACCGCACGTTGCGCGGCGCGCACGGTCGCGCGGTGCGGCTGTCGGTCGTCGAGCCGGGGCTCGATGCGCGGTTTCGCGACTGGTGCGTGAAGTACGGGCTCGCGCAACTGATGTTCGTGTGTACGCTCGACCGCCGCTTCGGCCTGACGACGTTCGTGTCGATCTACCGTCAGGGCCTGAACCGGCCGTTCAGCGACGACGACGCGTGTCGTTTCGAGGAGGTCATTCCGCATCTCGCGGCCGCGTTGACGATCAATCGGGCCGCGCAGCTCACGCGCGAACGCGAGCGCGCCGACACGGTCGCGCCGGCGGCGCGTGCGCTGTGCGACAACTTCGGGGTGCTGCACCATGCCGATCACGGGTTCGACGACGTGCTGCGCACCGAATGGCCGGCCTGGGCCGGCGCGCGCGTGCCGGAGCCGCTCGTCGCGCACCTGCGGCGCCAGTCGGGCCGGCCGTTCGTCGGCGACGCGCTGCGCATCCAGTGCGTGCCCGTCGCGGGGCTGTTCCAGATCGACGCGCGGCCGCGCTCGCTGCTCGACCGGCTGAGCCCGCGCGAACTCGCGGCGATCCGTTTTTACGGCGCCGGGCGTTCGCACAAGGAAGTCGCGCAGCAGATGGCGATCTCGCCGACGACCGTGCGCCACTACCTGCGCTGCGCGTACCGCAAGCTCGGCATGCACGACAAGAGCCAGATCGCCGGCATGCTCGGCGCGACCGGCGGTGCGACCGACGACGAAGCGGTGGAGGCCGGCGGCCTGCCGCGCTGACGCGTACGAACGTGTGCCGCGCGGAGGGGCTCTACGCGGGCTGAATGGTTGTGCACGCAACCATTCAGCGTTATGCTCGTCAGCTCCCAGGAGGCGGAATGCCATCATGAACGACACGAATTTGGGGTCGGCGCGCACGGCGGTGGTCGGCGTCGGCGCGATCGGCGGATTGCTCGCGGCCGCGTTGTCGAGAGCCGGCATGACCGTGAGCGCGTACGCACGCGGCGCGACGCTCGATGCGCTGAATACGCACGGCGTGCGCGTGATCGACGAGACGGGCGCAACCTCGTCGGTGCCGGTGCGCGCCAGCGACGACGCGGCGGCGCTCGGCGTGCAGGACTACGTGGTGATCGCGCTGAAGGCACAGGCGCTGCCGGCGCTGGCCGCGCGCATTGCGCCGCTGGTCGGGCCGGACACCGTGATCGTCGCGGCGATGAACGGGCTGCCCTGGTGGTTCACGCACGGGCTCGAAGGGGCGATCGACGGCGTGCCGCTCGATGCGGTCGATCCGGCCGGTGCGGTGTCGGCAGCGTTGCCGCCCGCGCAGGCGATCGGCTGCGTCGTGCACCTGTCGTCGAGTACCGACGCCCCGGGTGTCGTGCGTCGCGGGCGCGGCAACCGGCTGATCGTCGGCACGCCCGATCCGCGGCTCGACATGGCCACCGCGCGGTTCGCCGCGGCGCTCGCGGCTGGCGGTTTCGACGTCGAGTCGACGCGTGCCATCCGGACCGAGATCTGGGCGAAGCTGTGGGGCAACATGAACATGAATCCGCTGAGCGCGCTGACCGGGTCGACGGCCGAGCAATTGCTCGACGATCCGTTCACGCAGGATCTCGCGCTGCGGATGATGGAGGAGGCGGCCGCGATCGGCGCGAGGCTTGGCCTGTCCACCGGGATGAGCGGCCCCGAGCGGATCGCGGTCACGCGCAAGCTCGGCGCGTTCAAGACGTCGATGCTGCAGGATTTCGAGGCGGGGCGCTCGCTGGAGATCGGGCCGATCCTTGGCGTGTTTCCGGAGCTCGGCCGCAAGCTTGGCGTGCCGACCCCGTACTGCGACGCGGTGCTCGGGTTGTTGCGCCAGCGCGCGACGAACAGCGGGTTGTAGTGCGCACGGGGCGGCTGAATTCGCGGCTGCCGGGAACGCGACCACGTGCGTTTCGTGCGATGCCGCCGCATGATGCAAAACGGGCCGCCCGGATCGCGCGTGGCGCGACCCGGGCGGCCCGTCCGATTCGTCGGATCAAACCTGCCGACAGCGCTCGCCGATCCGGCGAGGCCGCCCGCCTCGCGGCTCAGTCGTCGCGTTCGGTCGCGTGCGTGACGACCTTGTCGAGCAGCCGCTCGAACGTCTGACGTTCGCTGTCGGACAGGCATGCGAGCAAGCCGTCGTTCCATTTGCGCACGATCGGCATGATCTTGCGATGCAGCGCGCGACCGTCCGGGGTCAGCGCGATCAGCACGATCCGGCCATCTTCGTCGCTCGCGCTGCGCTCGAGCAGCCCCTGGCGCAGCAGCGCTTCGGCCGCCCGGCTCGCCTGGCTCTTGTCGAGATTGGTGTGGCGCGCGAGATCCATGATCGAGAACGGGCCGAACGCGCCGACGGCGGCGATCACGCGCGCCTCGGGCAGCGAGATGTCGAGCTTGTGCCGGTACACCTCGCCGATCCCGCGGTCGGAGCGCTTCGTGAGCGCATGGAGGCGATAGGTCAGAAACTGATCGAGCCCGGCTTGACGGCCTTTCATGTCGAATCCTGAAGAAAAAGGGCGGGCCCGATTGTTCCTGTATCGCGCGCTCGGGTCAACGGTCAGTGTGCACCGTACTTCAGGCGTGTCAACTGTTCCGCTTCGTTCGCGAGCAGGTTGGCCGCGTCACGGATCGCGACGTCGAGCGTGATCGGCCCCGGAGCCGGCGAAAAGCAGCCGGAGAAATGCTCGGACAGGCGCGGCAGCGCGGCCGGGTCGACCGCGCCGGACAGCAGCGACGCGCTCACGCCGGCGGCCCGCGCATGCCGGCACGCGATGAACGGCGCCTTGCCGTGCAGCGTCTGCACGTCGGAGCGGCCTTCGCCGGTGATCAGCCAGTCGGCGCCGGCCAGTGCGGCGTCGAGCCCCACCTGGCGCGCGACCACTTCCGCGCCGGGCTCGAAGCGTGCGCCGAGCATATGCAGCGCGAAACCGAGGCCGCCCGCGGCGCCCGCACCCGGCAGATCGCGGCCGCGGCGGTCGAGTTCGGCTTCGAGCAGGTCGGCGAAGCGGGCGAGGGCCGCGTCGAGGGTCGCGACCTGGGCGGCTGTCACGCCCTTTTGCGGACCGAACACGGCGGTCGCGCCATGCGCGCCCGTCAGCGGGTTGTCGACGTCGGACATGCCGACGAATTCCGTTTCCTTCAGGCGCGGATCGAGCCCCGATGCGTCGATGCGCGCGATGTCGGCGAGCCGCGACGGCACCGGCTCGACCGGCTGGCCGGCGGCGTCGAAGCACTGCAGGCCGAGGCCCGCGAGCAGCCCGGCGCCCGCGTCGTTGGTGCTGCTGCCGCCGAGCGCGACGAAGAAGCGGCGCACGCCGTCGTCGAGCAGCGTGCGGATTGCCTCGCCCATCCCGCGCGTGCTGCGCGCGTCGACCGGCACGCTCATGCCGACCGGGTCCGTGATGCCGACGATCTCGGCCGTCTCGACGATCGCGGTGCGCGCATCGATCACGCCGACCGCCGCATCGCGCGCCGCCAGCGACGCGCCGGCCACCTGCAGCGTGCGCCGCGTGCCGCCGCCCGCCAGCATCGCGTCGAGCGTGCCTTCGCCGCCGTCGGCCATCGGGCAGCAGCGCACCACGGCGTCGGGCCGGGCGCGGCGGATGCCGACGGCGATCGCGTCCGCGACCTGCTCGGCGGAAAGCGAGCCTTTGAACGAATCGGGCGCGATGACGACGACAGGCGCGGACGGGTGTTGCGGCATGGTGTCTCCGGAAGGCGTGATTGGTGTGAAGAATGAATGGTCGGGCCACGAGGGTGGCGCACACGCTATTGGAGCTTACAGGATGGCGGGCCGCGGGTGGATACGCCGTTCGGCATAGCGGCGATCCGCGTGCATGGGCCGTGCAACGGGCCGTCGACGGCGCGGGACGCATGCGTGTCGCACCGATCTGGCGGTATGAGGAAAATTGTTTGCTAGAATAGTCGATTCTTCCGGCCAAAGCCGTGCTCCGAGCCGCTTGCGCTAGCCATCCGGCGCGTGCAGGGATGGCGTGGCGCTCCGGCGTGGCATGCGAGTGCGACGCACCGCATGCTGCAGGCAGGCACGGCAAGGAAAACCCGATTCGCTCGAATAATTTTAGGACGATTGAAGCCATGGCTAACGTTGTTGAGAACCTCGGCAAGCTTGAACGCCGTGTGACGATTTCTTTGCCGAAAGACACCGTGCAGAAGGAAATCGACGCCCGCATCCAGAAACTCGCGAAGAACGTTCGCATGCCGGGTTTCCGCCCGGGCAAGGTGCCGCTGAAGATGGTCGCGCAACAGTACGCGGGTCAGGTCGAGGCGGAAGTGCTGAGCGACAAGATCGGCCAGGAATTCTTCACGATCAGCCGCGCGGAAAACCTGCGCGTCGCCGGCCAGCCGAGCTTCGAGCCGAAGCAGGAACAGGCCGAGGATGCATATGCGTTCGACGCGACGTTCGAGGTTTACCCGGAAGTGAAGATCGGCGATCTGGCGACGGCTGAAGTCGAGCGCTCGACCACGTCGATCGGCGACGCCGAAATCGACCGCACGCTGGACATCCTGCGCAAGCAGCGCGTGCACTTCCACGCACGTGGCGAAGCCGGCGAGCACGGCGACGGCGGCGCGGACACCGCAGCGAAGAACGGCGACCGCGTGACGGTCGACTTCGTCGGCAAGATCGACGACGTCGCGTTCCAGGGCGGCACGGCCGAAGATTTCCCGTTCGTGCTCGGCGAAGGCCGCATGCTGCCGGAATTCGAAACGGCGGCGCTCGGCCTGAAGGTCGGCGAACAGCGTACGTTCGACCTCAAGTTCCCGGACGATTACCACGGCAAGGACGTTGCCGGCAAAACGGCGCAGTTCACGGTCACGATGAAGAAGATCGAATGGCCGCACCTGCCGGAAATCGACGCGGAATTCGCGAAGTCGCTCGGTATCGAAGACGGCGACCTCACGAAGATGCGCGCCGAGATCAAGGAAAACCTCGAGCGTGAAGCGAAGCGTCGCACGCAGTCGATCGTCAAGAACCAGGTGATGGACGCGCTGCTGAAGATTTCCGAACTCGACGTGCCGAAGGCGCTGATCGAGCAGGACCAGCAACGTCTCGTCGAAATGGCTCGCCAGGATCTGGCGCAGCGCGGCGTGCCGAACGCGAAGGACGCGCCGATCCCGGCCGAAATGTTCGCCGAGCAGGCCGAGCGTCGCGTGAAGCTGGGCCTCGTGCTGGCCGAACTCGTGAAGGCGAACGGCCTCGAGGCGAAGCCGGAACAGATCCGCGCGGAAGTCGACGAGTTCGCGAAGAGCTACGAAGACCCGAAGGAAGTGGTCCGCTGGTATTATTCCAACCAGCAGCGCCTCGCCGAGATGGAAGCGTTCGTCGTTGAAAGCAACGTCGTCGATTTCGTGCTGGGCAAGGCAAAGGTGACGGACAAGGAAGTGAGCTTCGAGGCACTCGCGAGCGCATCGGCGCAAGCGTAAGTGTTGCTCTAGCGGCGTGCCGGCTGTCGGAGCGACGGCCCGCACGCCGTTTTTACGTCAAGCGCACGGTTGCCATTAATATGGCGATTGGGCGGGCGGCTTCCTTCCGTTCAATTTTCCATTCGAACAAGGTTCATTGAATGATCACTCGCGCTGAATTGCTGGACATGCTTGCTTCGAACGCGCCGCAGGGTTTCGAGGCGCAAGCGCTGGGGCTGGTGCCGATCGTCGTCGAAACGAGCGGCCGCGGCGAGCGTTCGTACGATATCTATTCGCGTCTCCTGAAGGAGCGCCTGGTGTTCATGGTCGGCGAAGTGAACGACCAGACCGCCAACCTCGTGGTCGCGCAATTGCTGTTCCTCGAGAGCGAGAATCCCGACAAGGACATCAGCCTCTACATCAACAGCCCGGGCGGCTCGGTGTCGGCCGGGATGGCGATCTACGACACGATGCAGTTCATCAAGCCGGACGTGTCGACCCTCTGCATGGGCCTCGCGGCCAGCATGGGCGCGTTCCTGCTCGCGTCGGGTGCGAAGGGCAAGCGCTTCGCGCTGCCGAATTCGCGCGTGATGATTCACCAGCCGCTTGGCGGTGCGCGCGGCCAGGCATCCGACATCGAGATCCAGGCACGCGAGATCCTCTACCTGAAGGAGCGGTTGAACAACCTGCTCGCGCAGCATACGGGCCAGGACGTCGAACGCATCGCGCGCGACACCGACCGTGATAACTTCATGTCGAGCGAGGACGCGAAGGCGTACGGGCTGATCGATCAGGTGCTGTTGAAGCGCCCGTGAGCTTAAACGGGGTGCCGCCCCGATTCGGGCCGGCGCCCTCAAACGTCCCGAGTGCCCTGAGCATCTGCGGCAAGCGCATCCAGCCGGCTCCGGTCGCGCCCTAGGCGCGGCGTCCGGAGCAATCGGCGTATCATGTCATTTACCTGTCCGGAGGCTCTACATTCATGGCGGACAAAAAAGGTTCGAACAGCGAGAAGCTGTTGTATTGCTCGTTTTGCGGGAAAAGCCAGCATGAGGTGAAAAAACTCATCGCGGGCCCGTCGGTGTTCATCTGCGATGAATGTATCGACCTCTGCAACGAAATCATTCGCGACGAGGCGGCTGCCGCCGGCGTCGAGGCCAGCCTGTCCCGGTCGGATCTGCCGAGCCCGCAGGAAATTCGCGACATCCTCGATCAGTACGTGATCGGCCAGGAGCGCGCGAAGAAAATCCTCGCGGTGGCCGTGTACAACCACTACAAGCGCCTGAAGCATCTCGACAAGAAGGACGACGTCGAGCTGTCGAAGAGCAACATCCTGCTGATCGGCCCGACGGGCTCCGGCAAGACGCTGCTCGCGCAGACGCTCGCACGGTTGCTCAACGTGCCGTTCGTGATCGCCGACGCGACGACGCTGACCGAAGCCGGCTACGTCGGCGAGGACGTCGAGAACATCATCCAGAAGCTGTTGCAGAACTGCAACTACGAAGTCGACAAGGCTCAGCGCGGGATCGTCTACATCGACGAAATCGACAAGATCAGCCGCAAGTCGGACAACCCGTCGATCACGCGCGACGTGTCGGGCGAGGGCGTCCAGCAGGCGCTGCTGAAGCTCGTCGAGGGCACGATGGCGTCGGTGCCGCCGCAGGGCGGCCGCAAGCACCCGAACCAGGATTTCATCCAGGTCGACACGACCAACATCCTGTTCATCTGCGGCGGCGCGTTCGACGGTCTCGAAAAGGTGATCACCGATCGTACCGAGAAAACCGGCATCGGCTTCGGCGCGACGGTCAAGAGCAAGCAGGAACGCGATGCGGGCGAAGTGCTGCGCGAGACGGAACCGGAAGACCTGATCAAATTCGGTCTGATCCCCGAATTGATCGGCCGCCTGCCGGTGGTCGCGACGCTCGGCAAGCTCGACGAAGCCGCGCTGATGAAGATCCTGGTCGAGCCGAAGAATGCGCTCGTCAAGCAGTATCACAAGCTGTTCGCGATGGAGCGCGTCGAACTGGAAATCCGGCCGGGCGCGTTGCAGGCAGTCGCCCGCAAGGCGATCCGCCGCAAGACCGGCGCGCGCGGTTTGCGTTCGATCATCGAACAGGCATTGCTCGACGTGATGTACGAGCTGCCGACGATGAAAGGGGTCAGCAAGGTCATCATCGACGAGAATGTCATCGATGGGGACGGCAAGCCCTTGCTGATCTACGAGGACACGCCGAAGGTGGCGGGTTCGAACTGACCGGCTTGCCGACGATGTTCAGCGAAAAAGGCCGTTCATGAGTCCGTGGGCGGCTTTTTTTCGTTTATCTTGTGGGTAACTCTGACTCGACACGCGGTGGTTACTTTCTTACCGAATATTTCCCGCACTTGAAGGCTTGCAATTCGTTGTGGCGGCCTCAATTACCGAACAATTGATTCCACTCATGGGGAAATGAAATGTCAGGCACCCAACTTCTCCCGCCGGAACGCATCACGCTCCCGCTGCTGCCGCTGCGGGACGTCGTCGTTTTCCCGCACATGGTCATTCCGCTCTTCGTGGGCCGGCCGAAATCGATCAAGGCCCTCGAAGCAGCGATGGAAGGCGGCAAGCACATCATGCTCGTCGCCCAGAAAACCGCGGCCAAGGACGAACCGACCGAAAAGGACATGTACGAGGTCGGTTGTATCGCCAACATTCTGCAGATGCTGAAGCTGCCGGACGGCACCGTGAAGGTGCTCGTCGAGGGCCTGCAGCGCGCGAAGGCGTTGTCCATCGAGGAACAGGAGACGCAGTTCTCCTGCGAAGTGATGCCGCTCGAGCCGGATCACGCCGACAGCGCCGAGACGGAAGCGCTGCGTCGCGCGATCGTGTCGCAGTTCGACCAGTACGTGAAGCTGAACAAGAAGATCCCGCCGGAGATTCTCACGTCGCTGTCGGGCATCGATGAAGCCGGTCGCCTCGCGGACATGATCGCCGAGCGCCTGCCGCTGAAGCTCGACCAGAAGCAGCACATCCTCGAGATGTTCCCGGTGATCGAGCGCCTCGAGCACCTGCTCGCGCAGCTCGAAGCCGAGATCGACATCCTGCAGGTCGAAAAGCGCATCCGCGGGCGCGTGAAGCGCCAGATGGAAAAGAGCCAGCGCGAGTACTACCTGAACGAACAGGTCAAGGCGATCCAGAAGGAACTGGGCGAGGGCGAGGAAGGCGCGGATCTCGAGGAGCTCGAGAAGCGCATCAACGCCGCGCGCATGCCGAAGGAAGCCAAGAAGAAGGCCGACGCCGAGCTGAAGAAGCTGAAGCTGATGTCGCCGATGTCGGCGGAAGCGACCGTCGTGCGCAACTACATCGACACGCTGATCGGCCTGCCGTGGCGCAAGAAGAGCAAGGTCAACAACGACCTGTCGAACGCCGAGCAGGTGCTCGACGAGGATCACTTCGGCCTCGAGAAGGTCAAGGAACGGATCCTCGAGTATCTCGCGGTGCAACAGCGCGTGGACAAGGTCAAGGCGCCGATCCTGTGCCTCGTCGGGCCTCCGGGCGTCGGCAAGACGTCGCTCGGCCAGTCGATCGCGCGTGCGACGAACCGCAAGTTCGTCCGGATGGCGCTCGGCGGCGTGCGTGACGAAGCCGAGATCCGCGGCCACCGCCGCACGTACATCGGTTCGATGCCGGGCAAGATCCTGCAAAGCCTCGCGAAGGTCGGCGTGCGTAATCCGCTCTTCCTGCTCGACGAAGTCGACAAGATGGGCATGGATTTCCGCGGCGATCCGTCGTCGGCGCTGCTCGAGGTGCTCGATCCCGAACAGAATCACACGTTCGCCGACCACTACATCGAAGTCGACTTCGATCTGTCGGACGTGATGTTCGTCGCGACGTCGAACTCGCTGAACATTCCGCCGCCGCTGCTCGACCGGATGGAAGTGATCCGCCTGTCGGGCTACACGGAAGACGAGAAGGTCAGTATCGCCCAGCGTTACCTGCTGCCGAAGCAGAAGAAGAACAACGGGCTGAAGGAAGGCGAGATCGAGGTCACCGAGCAGGCGATTCGTGACATCATCCGCTACTACACGCGCGAAGCCGGTGTGCGTTCGCTCGAGCGCGAAGTGTCGAAGATCTGCCGCAAGGTCGTGAAGATGCTGCTGCTGAAGAAGGCGTCGGGCGCGATCAAGGTCGATGGCGAGAATCTCGACACGTTCCTCGGCGTGCGCAAGTACGACTTCGGCCTCGCGGCGAAGGAAAACCAGGTCGGTCAGGTGACGGGCCTCGCGTGGACGGAAGTCGGTGGCGACCTGCTGACGATCGAAGCCGCGGTGATGCCGGGCAAGGGCAACGTGATTCGTACGGGCTCGCTCGGCGACGTGATGAAGGAGTCGGTCGAGGCTGCGCGTTCGGTCGTGCGCTCGCGTTCGCGTCGTCTCGGTATCAAGGACGAAGCGTTCGAGAAGCAGGACATCCACATCCACGTGCCGGAAGGCGCGACGCCGAAGGACGGTCCGTCCGCCGGCGGTGCGATGACGACCGCGCTGGTGTCGGTGCTGACGGGTATTCCCGTGCGGGCCGACGTCGCGATGACGGGCGAGATCACGTTGCGTGGCGAAGTGCTGCCGATCGGCGGGCTGAAGGAAAAGTTGCTGGCGGCGCATCGCGGCGGCATCAAGCTCGTGCTGATCCCGGAAGAGAACGTGAAGGATCTCGCGGACATTCCGGACAACGTGAAGAACGCGATCGAAATCGTGCCGGTCCGCTGGATCGACAAGGTGCTGGAGCTCGCGCTCGAGCGTTCGCCAACGCCGCTGCCGCCGGAAGAAGAGGCGAAGGCTGCGGCGCCGGTCGGCGAGGCGGCGAAGGATGCCGGCTCGACGGAAGTCGTCAAGCACTGAGGCCCTGAACACCGTCGTTGCTGACGGTCGTTCACGAAACCCGCGGCAGTGTCCGCGGGTTTTTTATGCGCATCGGAATCGTGCGAGCGCGCGCGGTAAAAAAATTCGCGTGCAGGCTTGGCAAAATGATCGGGGATGAATTAAACTTGCGGGCTCGCTGATTGTTGATGCGGAAACGCAGATCGCAGTTAGAACGAATCGGAAACGGGTGCTTAGCTCAGCTGGTAGAGCGGCGCCCTTACAAGGCGTAGGTCGGGGGTTCGAACCCCTCAGCACCCACCAGTTTCCCGATTCAGCCAGACCAAGGAGCGGTAGTTCAGTCGGTTAGAATACCGGCCTGTCACGCCGGGGGTCGCGGGTTCGAGTCCCGTCCGCTCCGCCAAACAAACAACAATGCCCGCCTAGTGCGGGCATTGTTGTTTGTGCGTTCGGTCGTTGTGCCCGCTTGCGGGCGCGTGACTGCGGAGTGGAGGAAGCCGCCTGCGCGGCTTCCGGCGGGACTCGAAGGGTTGCGCGTGCACGCGTAACCGCGGCCTGCAGGATGTAGGCGAGTCCCGTCCGCTCCGCCAAAAAATAAGAAAGCCCGCCTTGTGCGGGCTTTCTTATTTGCATCGTTCGTTGCGCCCGCTTGCGGGCGCGTGACCGCAGAATGGACGAAGCCGCCGCGCGGCTTCCGGATTCCGGTTCCATTCGCGCACAGCATTTGCCTGCTTTTTTCCCGTCCCACCCCGTATGTTGTAATATCGGTCGTTTTGTCCAATTTTCCCGTCACGCATGCTCGATTTCTTCCGTAATCACCAGCGCCTGATGATGGCGCTCCTGCTCCTGATCGTGTTGCCGGGGCTGGGTTTCGTCGGGATCCAAGGCTTCCGCGGCTTCTTCGACGACAGTGCGAACGTTGCGGCGGTCAACGGGCACAAGATCACGCGGGTCGAATTCGACGGCGCGTTCCGCCAACAGATCGACCAGGCGCGCCAGGCGCTCGGTGGGCAGTTCGACATCAAGATGTTCGACACGCCCGAGCATCGCAAGCAGGTGCTCGACGGCCTGATCCAGCAACGCGTGCTGGCCGACGAGACGCAACGTCTGCACCTGACCGCGTCCGACAACGCCGTGCGCGATGCGCTGATGAGCGATCCGATGATCGCGTCGCTGAAGAAACCCGACGGCACAATCGACGTCGAACGCTATGCGCAATTGCTGTCGTTCCAGGGGATGACGCCCGAGCAGTACCAGGAGCGCGTGCGTTACAGCCTCGCGCTGCAGCAGATTCCGGCCAGCATCGTGTCGAGCGCGTTCACGCCGAAGAGCCTCGCGCAACGCCTGTCCGAACTCGCCGCGCAGCAGCGTGAAGTGCAGGCGCTCGTGCTGAAGACGAGCGACTTCGCAGCGAAGGTCCAGCCGACCGACGCGCAGCTCACCGCGTACTACGACGCGCACAAGCAGAGCTTCGCGACGCCCGAAACCGCGACGATCCAGTACCTCGTCTATTCGCCGGCCGCGGCGGCCGCGAGCGCGCAGCCGACCGAAGCGGACATCAAGAAGTTCTACGACGACAACCCGACGCATTTCCGTACCGAAGCACAGGTGCGCGTGAGCCACATCTTCATCGCCGCGCCGGGCAGCGCCAGCGCGGCCGACAAGGCGGCCGCGAAGGCGAAGGCCGAGCAACTGCTCGCCGACGTGAAAGCGCATCCCGATCAATTCGCGCAGATCGCGCAGAAGAGCTCGCAGGACGCGCCGTCGGCGGCGAAGGGCGGCGACCTCGGCTTCATCACGCGCGGCTCGACCGCGGGCGGCAAGGCGTTCGACGACGCCGCGTTCTCGCTCAAGCAGGGCGACGTGAGCGGTATCGTGCAGTCGGATCTCGGTTTCCACATCCTGAAGGCGACCGAAGTGAAGCCTGCCGTCGTCAAGCCGTTCGCGGAAGTGAAAGACCAGATCGCGATCGACCTGAAGCAGCAGTACGCGGCGAAGGCGTTCTCGGACAATGCGGAAGGCTTCACGTCGACCGTCTACGAAAAGGCGAAGACGCTGCAGCCGGCCGCGGACAAGTACAAGCTGACGATCCAGACGGCCACCGTCACGCCGACGCCGAATCCGCAGCTGCCGCCGACGAGCCCGTTGAACAATCCGAAGTTCCTGGCCGCCGTGTTCGCGAACGACTCGGTGAAGAACCAGAACAACACGCAGGCGATCGACGTCGGCAACAACACGCTGATTTCGGCGCGCGTGACCGAGCACAAGCCGGCTGCGGTGCCCGCGCTCGACGCGATCAAGGATGTCGTGCGCCAGAAGGTCATCGCCGAGCAGGCCGCGGAACTCGCGAAGAAGGACGGCGCGGCGAAGCTGGCCGAATTGCAGAAGTCGAAGTCGGCCGACGGCTTTACGGCCGCGCAGAAAGTGTCGCGCACGCAGTCGCAGGGCCTGACGCCGGCCGCGCTGAGCGCCGTCTACAAGGTCGATGCGAAGACGCTGCCGGCTTACGTCGGTGTCGACCTCGGCGCGGACGGCTATGCGATCTACCGCGTGAACGCGGTGATCCCCGGTTCGGCGGTCGATCCGCAGCAACTGGCGGCCGCGCAGCAGCAGATGGCGCAGGTCGACGCGCAAAGCGAAGGCGAAGCCTACCTCGCCGCGCTGCGCGACCGTTCGAAGGTGAAGCTGTACGGCAGCACGACGGCCAGCCAGCAGCAGGACGGCGACAACTGAGCACCGTTTCGCCCGCAACCATCGAAAAGCCCCGCTCGAAGCGGGGCTTTTTGTTTTCCGGTGCGCTGCGCTCAGCCGTGCGGCTTGCCGAGCAGCGGCTTCAGCGCCGGCCATACATTGTCGAGCAGGATGCCCTGGGCCTGCTGCGCGGGATGCATCTGATCGGCCTGGAACATGTCAGGCTTGTTCTCGATGCCGGCCAGCAGGAACGGCACGAGCGGCACGCCGAGATCCTTCGACAGCCGCGTATAGACGGCATGGAACTTCTGTGTGTAGTCGGGGCCGTAATTGGGCGGCACGTACATGCCGACCAGCACGACCTTTGCCTGCGCACGTCGCGCGCCGGCGATGATGTCGCGCAGGTTCTGTTCGGTCGTCGCGAGCGGCACGCCGCGCAGCGCATCGTTCGAACCGAGTTCGACGACGACGATCGACGGCTTGAGCCGCTGCAGCACCGCGGGCAGCCGCGCGCGGCCGCCGCTCGTGGTGTCGCCGCTGACGCTGGCGTTCGCGACGCTATAATCGATTCGCTCGGTCGCGAGCCGTTGCCGCAGCAACGCCACCCAGCCGGTGTCGCGCGGCAATCCGTATTCGGCCGACAGGCTGTCGCCGAGCACGACGATCACGGGCGGGCTCGATGCCGGCGCCGTCGCGGCGCGTGCGGGCACGGTGACGGCCAGCAGGGTGCCCAGCAGCGCGGCGGCCGCCGCGCGTCTTTTCCAGCGAAATGTCGTGTCCATGTTCAAGATTACCGATCCGATCATCGAAGTCCATGACGTGTGCAAGCGGGTCGCCGATGCAACGGGCGAGCTGACGATCCTCGACGGCATCACGCTCGCCGTGCCGCCGGGCAGCAGCCTCGCGATCGTCGGCGCGTCGGGGTCGGGCAAATCGACGCTGCTCGGCGTGCTCGCAGGGTTGGACAGCGCGACGAGCGGCACGGTTCGCCTGCTCGGTCGCGCGCTCGACCAGCTCGACGAGGACGAACGCGCGGCATTGCGCAACGGCGCGGTCGGCTTCGTGTTCCAGTCGTTCCAGTTGATGCCGCACCTGACGGCGCTCGAGAACGTGATGCTGCCGCTCGAACTGCAGGGCGGCATCAGTGCGCGCGACGCGGCCGACCGCGCCCGGGCGCTGCTCGTGCAGGTCGGTCTCGGCGAACGCACCGCGCATTATCCGAAGCTGCTGTCGGGCGGCGAACAGCAGCGCGTCGCACTCGCACGCGCGTTCGTCACGCGCCCGGCGATCCTGTTCGCCGACGAGCCGACCGGCAGCCTCGACGCGGCCACCGGCCACGCGGTCATCGACCTGATGTTCGAACTGAACCGCACGCACGGCGCGACGCTCGTGCTCGTCACGCACGATGCCGAACTCGCGCGCCGCTGCGCGACGACGGTCACCATCGACGCCGGGCGCATCGTCGCGCCGCGCGCGGCTTCGCGCAACGCGTGAATGTTCGTACCGGCCGCGGGGTGGAACGCGCGGCCGGCACCACGGGCATGACGTCGCCGCGTCAGTGCTTCAACGCTTGAGCGCCGCGCGAGCGCGCTCGATCAGCGCGGTGGTCGACGAGTCGTGCTTCGCCGGATCGACCGAATCGGCCGACAGATCGGCTTCGACGACCTTGCCCAGAATCTTGCCGAGCTCGACGCCCCACTGGTCGAACGGATTGATGTCCCACACCGTCGCCTGCACGAGCACCTTGTGCTCGTAAAGCGCGATCAGCGCGCCGAGCGTGCGCGGCGTCAGCGCATCGACGAGCAGCGTCGTGGTCGGGCGGTTGCCGGGGAACGTCAGGTGTGGCGCGAGCGCTTCCTTGCCCGGCCCGGCGACCTTGAGCGCTTCGTCGAGCGTGCGGCCGAGCATCAGCGCCTCGCTCTGCGCGAAGCAGTTCGCGAGCAGCTTCGGATGATGGCTCGCGAGCGGATGCTCGGGCGTCAGCACCGCGATGAAGTCGATCGGCACGATCGTCGGCCCCTGGTGCAGCATCTGGAAGAACGCATGCTGGCCGTTGGTGCCCGGTTCGCCCCACGTGACGGCCGACGTCGGGTAGTCGACGAAGGCGCCGTCCAGGCGCGCGGACTTGCCGTTGCTCTCCATCTCGAGCTGCTGCAGGTACGACGGCAGGTAGTGCAGCGCTTCCGAGTACGGCGCGACGAGATAGCTCTGCGAGCCGAAGAAGTTCCGGTACCAGATGCCGATCAGGCCGAGCAGCACCGGCAGATTGCGCTCGAGCGGCGCTTCGCGGAAGTGGCGGTCCATGTCGTTCGCGCCGGCCAGCAGCTCGTCGAACTGTTCGGGGCCGACCGCGATCATGATCGACAGGCCGACCGCCGACCACAGCGAATAGCGGCCGCCGACCCAGTCCCACATTTCGAACACGTTGTCCGCGGCGATGCCGAACTTCACGACTTCGGCCGGATTCGCCGACACGCCGACGAAGTGTTTCGCGAGCGCATCCTCGGGGCAGCCGCGCGCGACGAACCAGTCGCGCAGCGAGCGTGCGTTCGTCATCGTCTCGAGCGTCGTAAACGTCTTCGACACGATGATCGCGAGCGTTTCCTCGGGATCGACCTGTTCGAGCACGCGCGCGAGATCGGCGCCGTCGACGTTCGATACGAAGTGGGTCGAGATCTCGGGCGTCGCGACGTGGTGCAGCGCATGCACGACCATCTTCGGGCCGAGATCCGAGCCGCCGATGCCGATGTTGATCACGTGGCGGATGCGCTTGCCCGTATAGCCCGTCCATGTGCCGCTGCGCACGGCGCGCGCGAACGTCGCCATCTTCGCGCGCTCGGCGCTCACCTGCGCGTGGAACGGAGCCTGCGGATCGGTCGCGCGCAGCGCGGTGTGCAGCGCGGCGCGGCCTTCGGTCGGGTTGACGACCTCGCCCGCGAACATCGCGTCGCGGCGTGCCTCGACGCCGGCGTCGCGCGCGAGCTGCACGAGCAGGCGTAGCGTTTCGTCGTCGATGCGGTTCTTCGAGAAATCGGCCGCGAGACCGCCGCCCGGAATCGTGAAGCGTTCGGCGCGGGTCGGCGCGCGGTCGTTTTCCGGCGCGAACCAGTCGCGCAGCCGCGCGTGGCGGATCTGTTCGAAGTGGGATTGAAGGGCAGTCCAGGCGGGGAGCGATTTCAGCGTCATGGCGGTTCGAGTGAAGCGTGAATCGGGAGGAATGCCGCGCCGGCTCATCGTGATCGGAAGGCCGGCGGACGAGAAGGCCCGCCGTGCGGCGGGGCAGTCAGTATAGCGGCGTTACGTGTCGGCGCGCGGCGACGGATAAAAAAGGCGATTGACCAGCGTGCGCACCATCGGCGCGAGTTCGCCCGCGGTGAGCCCGGCCGGGCCGGTGCCGTTCGCGGTCAGCGTGTCGGCCGCGAGGCCGTGCAGGTAGACGCCGGCCAGCGCGGCTTCGTACGGCGCGACTCGCTGCGCGAGCAGCGCGCCGATCAGGCCGCCGAGCACGTCGCCGGTGCCGCCGGTGGCGAGTGCGGCGTTGCCGGTCGGGTTGATCGTCACGCGGCCGTCGGGCGCCGCAATCACCGTACCCGAGCCCTTCAGCACGACGATGGCCGCGTAGCGTGCGGCGAGCGCTTGTGCAGCCGCGACGCGATCGCGCTGCACCGAGGCCGTGTCGCCGCCGAGCAGGCGCGCGGCTTCGAGCGGATGCGGCGTCAACACGCACGGATTGCCGCGTGCGCCGCGCGCGGCGATGGCGGTCGCGAGGTCCGCGTGCGTCGCGACGAGGTTCAGCGCGTCGGCGTCGAGCAGCGTCGCCGTGTCGTGCGCGAGCACGTCGCGCACCAGCGTCGCCGCGGCTTCGCGCGTGCCGAGCCCGCAACCGGCCGCGATCGCGGTCATCGTGCCGAGATCGAGGGTGTCGGCCGGGTGCAGCATCAGTTCGGGGAAGGGCGGATCGTACGGCGGCGCGCCCGCGCCAAGGAAGCCGACGTGCACCTTGCCGGCGCCCGCGAACAGCGCGGCGCGGGCGGCGAGGATCGGCGCGCCGCACATGCCGGTGTCGCCGCCGAGCACCGCGAGGCTGCCGTACGTGCCCTTGTGGGATGCGAACGCGCGCGCGGGCAGTGCCGCGGCGAACCGCGCGGGCGCATTCAGCACGATGGCCGGTGCGGCGGGCGGCGCGACGTCGAGCGACGCGACGTGGATCTCGCCGGCGAGATCGCGGCCGTCGCCCGTGTAGAGGCCGGGCTTCGCGCCGATGAAGGTGAGCGTGTGGGTGGCCGCGACGGCGGCGCCCGCGCCGACGATCCGGCCCGTATCGCTGTCGAGTCCGCTCGGCACGTCGAGCGCGAGCACGCGGCCGCCGCCGCGGGCATGGGCGGCGATGCGCGCGGCCTGCTCGGCGAACGCGCCGTCGAGCGCGCGGCCGAGACCGATGCCGAACAGCCCGTCGACGACCCACGCGTAGCCCTCCAGCGACGCGGGCGGGGCGGCCGACAGCGGCACGCCGGCCGAGCGTGCGAGACCGAGCGCCCATTGCGCGTCGTCCGGCTTGACCGGCACCGGCATCCACGCCTGCGTCGCGACGCCAAGCTGCTGGAGTTGCGCGGCGGCCACCAGCGCGTCGCCGCCGTTGTTGCCGGGGCCGACTGCGAACCAGACGGGGCGATCGTCGCCGGCGACGCGCTCGGACAGCCAGCGCGCGGCGGCCGCGCCGGCACGGCCCATCAGCGTGTGCGGCGGCAGCACCGCGGTGGCGTCGGCTTCGGCCGCGCGCAGGTCGGCGACGCGCAAGAGCGCGATCGGATCGGAATCGGGGAGCGGGCGGGTAACGCGGGTAACGGGGGTAACGGTCATCGCGGGATCGTGGCGGCTGGCAAGGGTGCCGCCACGGGCCGGCCCGCGGCGGTCAGGTCGTGAAGCGGCCGGCGTTCAGCGCGGCGAGCGTGTCGGCGGGCCAGTGCTGGGCGTTGCCGCCCAGATAGTCGGTCACCACTTTAGCAGACCCGCACGCGAGGCCCCAGCCGGCCGGGCCATGGCCGAAATTGACGAACACGCGCGGATGCGGGGTCGGACCCACCACTGGCAAGCCGTCCGGCGACAGCAGTTGCATGCCTTGCCACGACAGCGCGGCCGAGATCTTCGCGGCGCCGGGCACCCAGTCGTGGACGGCCTGGCCGAGCAGCGCGAGCGCGGCCTCGGACAGCGGCTCGGCGAGCGGCTTCGCGGTATCGGCGAGGCTCTGCAGGACGGCGGCTCCGCCGATGCGCAGCCGCTGGTGGGTGCGCGTGATCGAGATCCGCTTGATCGAATCGACGACGCTCAGGTGCGGCGCATGTTCTTCGTACGCGACCGGCGCGGTGAGCGTATGAATGCGCACCGGGTGCAGCGGCAGGCGCCAGCCGAGCCGTTCGAGCAGCGCAAGGCTGCCGGCACCGGCGGCGACCACGATCGCATCGGCGGACATCACGTCGACCTCGCGCGCGCGCGCCGCGCTCCGGTTGCCGGGCGGCGCGAGTTCGACCGCGACGCGGCCGTTGTCGACGCGGATCGCGGCGACGTCCGCGCCGAAGCGGAACTGCACGCCGTGCTCGTCGAGCGTCTGCTTGACCAGTTTCGCGAACAGCGGGCAGTTGCCGGTGCGCTCGGTTTCGAGCAGCACGCCGCCGGCAAAGCCGGGTTCGGCCGGCACCGAAGGCTCGAGCGCCACGCATTCGTCGGCGGTGAGCGTGCGGTACGGCTGGTCGAGCGTGCGCAGCAGGTCGAGCGCGGGTTGCAGCGCGTCCCAGTCGCGCGGATCGCGCACGACGTGCAGGAGGCCGGGCTTTTGCTCGAATTCGAGCTCGAGGCGCGCCTCGATATCGGCGAGCGTGTCGCGCGACACGTCGATCAGCGGGCGCAGCCGCGCGTACTGCGCGGCAAATGCGTCGGGCTCGCGCAGCGTGCCGAGCTGCTTGACGAAGCGGCGCACGCCGCCGTTGAAGCCCGGCTTGTAGACGATGCCGCTGTCGCGCGCCTGACGCTGGTGCATGAAAGTCGGGCCGAACCAGACGTCGAGCGGGCTCGGCAGCAGGGCGCCGCCGTCGCCATAGGTCGCGCCTTGCGCGACGGTCGCGTGGCGTTCGACCACGCACACGCGATGGCCGGCCGCGCGCAGCTGGTAGGCGGTGGCGACGCCGCTGATTCCGCCGCCGATGACGATGACATCCATTGGATTGCTTCGATGACGGGCGGCGCGCACGCCGCCCGGTGAGAATTCGCTGAGGGCCCGGGCCCGGTGAACCCGGAATGATAGCGCCAAAAGTGCGCGAGCCGGCGGCGGCCGAGCATGGGCCCGTGCGGCCGCGCCACGGCGGCCGCCCCGCGGGCCCGCGCGGGGCCGGCCTCGCGTGCGGCCGGGTGCGCCGCCCGCACGGTCGCCGTGGCGGTGCAGGCGGACTACCGATTGGCCGGTCTTGGGCGGCCGACTTCCGGGTATAATTACGGCCTTCCTTTCGCCCCACGTCGCCACCTCGCGCGACTCATCGACGTCAGTCCAGCCCATGGCTCACTTCTCGTGTTTTCCCGGCGCTTCGGCCCTCTCCGATTTCCGTCAAACCCGTCTGCTCGACACGCTCAGGCAAATCGACGCCAACATCGTCGCGGTGCGCGGCCAGTTCCTGCACTTCGTCAATGCGGCCGAACCGCTGTCGGCCGACGACAGCGCGCGCATCGATGCGCTGATGCACTACGGTGCGCCGTTCCAGCCGGCGGGCGAAAAGGGCGCGACCGAGACCTTCGTCGTGCTGCCGCGCTTCGGCACGGTTTCGCCGTGGGCCAGCAAGGCGACCGACATCGCACAGCACTGCGGCCTCACGCAGGTGCGCCGCATCGAGCGCGGCGTCGAATTCACGGTCACGCTGAAATCGGGCCTGCTCGGCGGCAAGAAGGCGCAGTCGGACGACGCGCGCGCGGCCGTCGCGGCCGCGCTGCATGACCGGATGACCGAAAGCGTGGTCGCGGCGCGCGACGATGCGAGGCACCTGTTCGACGAACTGCCGGCCAAGCCGCTGTCGACCGTCGACGTATTGGGTGTCGGCCGCGGCGCGCTGGAGCGTGCGAACGTCGAGCTGGGCCTCGCGCTCGCCGACGACGAAATCGACTACCTGGTCGACGCGTTCCGCAAGCTCGAACGCAACCCGACCGACGTCGAACTGATGATGTTCGCGCAGGCGAACAGCGAACACTGCCGCCACAAGATCTTCAACGCGCAGTGGACGATCGACGGCGAAGCGCAGGACATGTCGCTGTTCGCGATGATCCGCAACACCGAGAAGCTGAGCCCGCAGGGCACGATCGTCGCGTATTCGGACAACTCGTCGATCATGGTCGGCGCCGAAGCCGAGCGCTGGTTCCCGCGCAAGGCCGGCGCGGCCGGCGAGCCGGGCGAACGTTATGGCCGCCACACCGAGCTCACGCACACGCTGATGAAGGTCGAGACGCACAACCACCCGACGGCGATCTCGCCGTTCCCGGGTGCGGCGACCGGCGCGGGCGGCGAGATCCGCGACGAGGGCGCGACGGGCCGCGGCGCGCGTCCGAAGGCCGGCCTCACCGGTTTCACCGTGTCGAACCTCGACCTGCCCGATGCACGCCAGCCGTGGGAAAACGCGCGCGACGCCGCGCAGCCGGTGGCCGAGCGCAACCCGAACGAAGTGCATGGCCCGTACGGCCGTCCGGACCGCATCGCGTCGCCGCTGCAGATCATGATCGACGGCCCGCTGGGCGGCGCCGCGTTCAACAACGAATTCGGCCGCCCGAACCTCGGCGGCTACTTCCGCGTGTACGAGCAGAACGTTGGCGGCACGGTGCACGGCTATCACAAGCCGATCATGATCGCGGGCGGCCTCGGCAACATCGCGGATCAGCACACGCACAAGCACGACGTGCCGGCCGGCTCGCTGCTGATCCAGATCGGCGGCCCCGGCATGCGGATCGGCATGGGCGGCGGCGCCGCGAGCTCGATGGCGACCGGCGCGAACACGGCCGAACTCGACTTCGACTCGGTGCAGCGCGGCAACCCGGAAATCGAGCGTCGCGCGCAGGAAGTGATCAACGGCTGCTGGCAGCTCGGCGCGGAAAACCCGATCCTGAGCATCCACGACGTCGGCGCGGGCGGCCTGTCGAACGCGTTCCCCGAAATCGTCGACGGCGCGGGCAAGGGCGCGCGCTTCGAACTGCGCAAGGTCGCGCTCGAGGAGTCGGGCCTGTCGCCGCGCGAAATCTGGTCGAACGAGGCGCAGGAGCGCTACGTGCTGGCGATCGCGCCGGCCGACCTGCCGCGCTTCGAGGCGATCTGCGCGCGCGAGCGCTGCCCGTTCGCGGTGGTCGGTGTCGCGACCGACGAACGCCAGCTGAAGCTGGTCGACGACGAAGCGACGGGCGTCGACGAATACCCGGTCGACATGCCGATGGAAGTGCTGCTCGGCAAGCCGCCGCGCATGCACCGCGACGTCACGCGTGTCGCGGTCGAGCGTGCGCCGGTCGACGTGACGGGCATCGCGCTGTCGGCCGTCGCGCTCGACGTGCTGAAGCATCCGACGGTCGGCAGCAAGTCGTTCCTGATCACGATCGGCGACCGTTCGGTCGGCGGTACGTCGGTGCGCGACCAGATGGTCGGCCCGTGGCAGGTGCCGGTGGCCGACTGCGCGATCACCGCGCTCGACTACGCGGGCTTCAAGGGCGAGGCGATGACGATGGCCGAGCGCACGCCGCTCGCGGTGATCGACGCGCCGGCGTCGGGCCGCATGGCCGTCGGCGAAGCGATCACGAACATCGCGAGCGCGCCGATCGCGTCGCTCGACAAGCTGAAGCTGTCGGCGAACTGGATGGCCGCGTGCGGCACGGCCGGCGAAGACGCCGCGCTGTTCGACACGGTCAAGGCGATCGGCATGGAGCTGTGCCCGGCGCTCGGGATCGGCATCCCGGTCGGCAAGGACTCGCTGTCGATGAAGACGAAGTGGGACGAGCAGGGCGTCGCGAAGGAAGTCGTGTCGCCGGTGTCGCTGATCATCTCGGCGTTCGCGCCGGTCGAGGACGTGCGCCGTCATCTCACGCCGCAACTGCGCCGCGTGGCCGACGCGGGCGATAGCGTGCTGATCGCGATCGATCTCGGCCGCGGCAAGAACCGGATGGGGGGCAGCATCTTCGCGCAGGTCACGCAACAGGTCGGCGACACGACGCCGGACGTCGACGACGCGGAAGACCTGAAGCGCTTCTTCAACGCGATCCAGTCGCTCAATGCGCAAGACAAGCTGCTCGCGTACCACGACCGCTCGGACGGCGGCCTGTGGGCGACGGTGTGCGAAATGGCGTTCGCGGGCCATGCGGGCGTGTCGCTGAACGTCGACATGCTGACGCTCGACCCGAACCACGAATCCGACTACGGCGACGCGAAGGACTGGGCGAAGCAGACGAGCGGCCGTCGCGACGACCGTACGCTGCGCGCGCTGTTCTCCGAAGAGCTCGGCGCCGTCGTGCAGGTGCGTGCGTCCGACCGCGACGCGGTGCTCGGCGCGCTGCGCGAGTTCGGCCTGTCGACGTGCTCGCACGTGATCGGCTCGGTCAACGATCGCGACGTGATCGAGGTGTACCGCGACGCGAAGAAGATCTTCGACGCGCCGCGCACCGAACTCCATCGCGCATGGAGTGAAGTGAGCTGGCGCATCGCGCGCCTGCGCGACAACCCGGCCTGCGCGGATGCCGAATACGACGCGCTGCTCGATGCGGCCGATCCGGGCATCTCGCCGGTGCTGACGTTCGATCCGGCCGACGACATCGCCGCGCCGTTCATCGCGACGGGCGCACGGCCGCGCGTCGCGATCCTGCGCGAGCAGGGCGTGAACTCGCATCTGGAAACCGCGTACGCGTTCGACCGCGCAGGCTTCGATGCGCACGACGTGCACATGAGCGACCTGCTCGCGGGCCGCGCATCGCTGGCCGATTTCGCGGGCGCGGTCGCATGCGGCGGCTTCTCGTACGGCGACGTGCTGGGCGCGGGCGAAGGCTGGGCGAAGACGATCCGCTTCAACGCGAATCTCGCCGACATGTTCTCGGCGTTCTTCGCGCGTCCCGATACCTTCGCACTCGGTATCTGCAACGGCTGCCAGATGCTGTCGAGCATCGCGTCGATGATCCCGGGCGCGGAAGCCTGGCCGAAGTTCACGCGCAACAAGTCCGAGCAGTTCGAGGCGCGCTTCTCGTTCGTCGAAGTGGAGAAGTCGCCGTCGATCTTCTTCGCGGGGATGGAAGGCTCGCGGATTCCGGTCGCGGTCGCGCACGGCGAAGGCTATGCGGACTTCTCGCAGCAGGGCGACATCGATCGCGTCGCGGTCGCGATGCGTTACGTCGACCACCGCGGCGAAGCGACCGAACGCTACCCGTTCAACCCGAACGGGTCGCCGGCCGGCATCACGTCGGTCACGACGGCCGACGGCCGCTTCTCGGTGCTGATGCCGCACATGGAGCGCGTGCATCGCACGGTCACGATGAGCTGGCATCCGGAAGGCTGGGGTGAGGCGAGCCCGTGGCTGCGCGTATTCCGCAACGCGCGTCGCTGGATCGGTTGATCGGGATGATGTTCGACCCGAACGCGCCGGTCGAGGTCGTCACGCTGCGTGACGAACGTGCGAGCGAGGCCGACGCGATCGGCCGCGTGATCCGCGCGGCGTTCGCGGGCGAGCCGCAGGGCGGGCAGTTCGAACAGCGCATCGTCGACACGCTGCGTGCGGACGGTGCGCTGAGCGTCTCGCTCGTCGCGGAGCGCGACGGACGTATCGTCGGGCACGTCGCGTTCTCGCCGGTCGCGATCGGCGGCGAGCCGGCCGGCGGCCAGCAATGGTACGGGCTCGCGCCGCTTGCGGTGCGGCCCGATTGCCAGCGGCAAAGCGTCGGCGCGGGGCTCGTGCGCACGGGGCTCGACGCGTTGCGCCGGCTCGGCGCGCGCGGCTGCGTGGTGCTCGGCGAGCCCGCGTATTACGCGCGTTTCGGGTTCGAACCGCACGGCGACATCGTGTTTCCGGGCGTGCCGGCCGAGTATTTTCTTGCGCTGTCGTTCGACGAATCGGCTCCGCTGCCGGCGGGCGACGTGCGCTATCACGACGTGTTCTGTCCCGCCGCGTAGCGAACGCCGCGCGCGGGTAACGCCTGGCATGGAAAAGCCGCTCTTCGGAGCGGTTTTTTATTGCGCGTCGGCCCCGCACCATCGCGTCGCGCGACATCCGTTTCGTGCACGCCAAAAGAAAAAGCCGCTCCGAAGAGCGGCTTTTCGATGCGCGTGCGACGCGCGCCGGCGTTACTGGATCTTCGCCTGCTGGCGCAGACCTTCCTCGAACGCCTGCAGCTTCTGCTGCACGAGCTGCTGCGCGATCTGCGCCTTCACCTGGTCGAACGGCGGCGGCGCGATGTCGCGGATGTCGTCGACACGGATGATGTGCCAGCCGAACTGCGTCTTCACCGGCGTGTCGGTCATCTGGCCTTTCTGCAGCTTCTGCGCGGCCGCCGCGAATTCCGGCACGTACGCCTTCGGATCGGACCAGTCGAGATCGCCGCCGTTCTTGCCCGAACCCGGATCCTTCGAGTATTGCTTCGCGAGATCCTCGAACTTCGCGCCGCCCTTGATCTTCGCGATCAGGTCCTTCGCCTGCTGCTCGCTCTCGACGAGGATGTGGTGCAGGTGGTACTCGCGGTTGCCGCCCACGCCCTTGACGAGTTCGTCGTAGCGCGCCTTCACTTCGGCGTCGGTCGGCTGGTTCTTCTTCAGGAAGCTCTCGATCATCGAGCGCAGCACGACGGTCTGCTGCGCGACGGCGACTTGCGCCTTCACGTCCGGACGGTTCGGGATGCCTTCGCGGATCGCTTCCTGCATCAGGATTTCGCGGTTCACGAGTTCCTGGCGCACGGCCTGCTGCAGTTGCGGGCCGTCGGTCTGGCCTTGCTGGACGAGCTGCGCGACCATCGCATCGGCGCGCGACTTCGGAATCGGCGTGCCGTTGACGACGGCGATGTTCTGGGCAAATGCCGGTGCCGCTGCAAACGCAGCCGCCGCGACCCACAGGCGGGGGGATTTCAGGATCATCGGGAATTCCTAATGAGACTAGATTGAAGATTCGTTGAATTCTTCGGGCGTGTAAGCCACGATCGCGAGCGCGTGAATGCCGCGCTGCATCGCATCAGCGAGCGCATCATACACCAGCCGGTGCCGCGCGACGCGCGGTTTGCCCGCGAACGCGGACGATACGATCGTGACCGTGAAATGACCGCCGGCGGCCGCGCCCGCATGGCCCGCGTGCTGGGCGCTGTCGTCGCGCACGGTGAGCGACAGCGGCGCGAGCGACGCGGTGAGGCGCGCTTCGATCAGTGCGATGCGTTCGTCGGCGGAGGCGTGGAGAAAGGCGTCGCTCATGTCATTCGTCCTTCAGGTATTTCGTGAGCCACAGGCTCTGCAGGATGATGAACACGACCATCGCGCCCGTCGTACCGAACAGCTTGAAGTTCACCCATTGCGATTCGGTGAAGTTGTGCACCACGTACAGGTTCGCGACGCCGAGCACCGCGAAGAACAGTGCCCAGGCGACGTTCAGCTTGTCCCATACGGGGTGCGGCAGCGTGAGCTGCTTGCCCATCATCTTCTCGATCAGGTTCTTGCTGAACGCATAACGCGCGGCGAGCAACCCGATCGCAAACAGCCAGTACAGCACGGTCGGTTTCCATTGAATGAATTTCTCGTCATGCAGGACGAGGGTGGCGCCGCCGAACACGACGATCACGCCGAGGCTGACCCACAGCATCGTATCGACCTTCCGGTGCCGGAAGGCGACCCACGCGACCTGGGCCAGCGTCGCGACGATCGCGACGGCGGTGGCGGTAAAGATGCCCCAGACCTTGAAGGCGACAAAAAACAGGATGATCGGAAACAGATCGAACAGGAATTTCATGGCGCTCGCAGCTGCGTGACGGGCCGCTGGCGCGGCCTGCCACCGTTGTAGGGACCCGCCAGGCATCGCCGTCGCGGATCGGGGCGGCCCGGCCCGACGCTGGCCGCCCGGCAGATCCGCCCGGCGCCGCTCATTCGTTTTCGGGTCGGGACTCGAAGTTTAACGCAGCCGAATTGATGCAGTACCGCAAACCGGTCTTGTCGCGCGGGCCGTCCTCGAACACGTGGCCCAGATGGGCGCCGCAGTGGTTGCAGCGCACCTCGACGCGCACCATCCCGTGCGAGTAGTCGACCTTCTCGTCGATCACCTCGCCGTTGAGCGGCTTGAAATAGCTGGGCCAGCCGCAGCCCGAATGGAACTTGGCGCCGGATTCGAACAGCGGCGTGCTGCAGACGACGCACTTGTAGATGCCGGCATCCTCGGTGTCGGTGTATTCGCCGGTGAACGCGCGCTCGGTCGCCGCGTGTTGCGTGACCTCGTACTGCATCGGCGTGAGCCGGCGGCGCAGCTCGGCGTCGTCCTTCTGGTACGGGAAGGTCTTGTCGTCGGAATCGTGGGACATGGGGTTCTCCTGATCGGTCGGTCGAGATGTGCGGGTTGCGGGCTCAGGACGAGCAGCTCACTTCGAGCGTACCGGCCCAGTCGGGCGGCAACGCCGCATACGCTTCATGCTCCGGTTGTTCGTCGAACGGGCGGCGCAGGATCTGCGCGAGCCGCTCGACTTCCGAAAAATCCTTTTCCTTCGCGCGCCGGATCGCGACTTCGGCCAGATGGTTGCGAAGCACGTATTTGGGGTTCGCGCGGTTCATTGCAACCGCGCGCGCCGCATCGTCGCGCGTTTCCTCGGACAGCCGCGCGCGGTAGAGGTTCGCCCAGGCGTCGAACGCTTCGCGGTCGATGAACAGGTCGCGCACCGGTGCGTCGCGGCTCGCGTCGTGCTTCGAGAGCTGCGCGAGCCGGCGGAACGTCAGCGTGAAATCCGCGTGGCTCGCATGCATCGTCTCGAGCAGCTTGTTCGCGAGGTCGGCGTCGCCGTCGCGTTCGAGCGCGAGGCCGAGCTTCGCGCGCATCGCGCGTTCGAGCGCGGGGCCGAAGTGTTCCGGAAACTTCGCGAGTACGGCCTGGGCGTCGTCCACCGCGCGCTCGGCGCGCGCATCGTCGTCGGCGATGCCGTGCTGCAGCCCGATCAGCGGCAGCAGCGCCTGCGCGAGGCAGTAGCAGTTCCAGTGCGCGATGCGCGGCTGCATCCGGTACGCATAGCGGCCGCTGGTGTCCGAGTGGTTGCAGATGTGGTTCGCGTCGAATGCATCGACGAAGCCGAACGGGCCGTAGTCGATCGTCACGCCGAGGATCGACATGTTGTCGGTGTTCATCACGCCGTGGCAGAAGCCGACGGCCTGCCATTGCGCGACGAGCTCGGCCGTGCGTAGCGTCGCGGCTTCGAGCAGCGCGAGGTACGGATCGTCCGCGTCGCGGCAGGCCGGATAGAAGCGGTCGATCACGTGATTGGCAAGCTGACGCAGCAGGTCGGGGCGATCGTTCGAGAAGAAGTGCTCGAAGTGGCCGAAGCGCACGAAGCTTTCCGACACGCGCGTGACGACGGCCGCCGTCTCGATTTCCTCGCGCACCACCGGCTGGTCGGAGCCGATTACCGTCAGCGCGCGCGTGGTCGGGATACCGAGGTGATGCATCGCTTCCGAGCACAGGAATTCGCGAATCGACGAGCGCAGCACCGCGCGGCCGTCGCCCATCCGCGAGTACGGCGTGCGGCCGCCGCCCTTGATCTGCAGTTCGTAGCGCCGGCCGTCGGCGCCGGGCAACTCGCCGATCGTCAGCGCGCGGCCGTCGCCGAGCTGGCCGGCCCACACGCCGAACTGATGGCCGGAATAGACCGACGCGTACGGCAGCGCGTGCGCGGGCCAGTCTCGCGTCGGGTTGCCGGCGAACAGCTCGGCGAAGCCGGGCTGCGCGGCGATCGCGGGCGGCAGGTCGAGCAGTTGTGCGACTTCGTCGGAAAAGCCGACGACGTAAGGCGCGGCAAGCGGCGCGGCCGGCAACCGCGTATGAAACGCGTCGCCGAGCGTGACGAACGCGCGCTCGGCGGGCGCGCCGAGCGTCGCGGCGAGGTCGGGAAGGGTGTCAGCCGCATCGGCTGCGCTTCGGGAAAACGACATGTTGAGCGCCTCTGGGTAAGCCGATATTGTAAGGCGGCGTCGCGCCGCCCGCATGGCGGCCCGCGCATCGTGCGCCACGCCCGTCCGGGCCGCCGACGGGCGCGCACGAGGGCTGCTTCCGGACGGAAACGGCCGCCAGGCTGGTCACCGATTCGCATCCTCACGGAGAACAAGACGATGGGTAAGCCGTTGCTGGGCCAGATGATGGATGTGCCGCTGCTGGTGTCGTCGCTGATTGCGCATGCCGCGCGGCACGCCGGCGACACGGAGATCGTGTCGAAGCGCGTGGAAGGCGACGTGCATCGCTATACGTACCGCGATTGCGAACGCCGCGCGAAGCAACTGGCGCAGGCGCTCGCGCGGCTCGGCGTCGAAACCGGCGACCGCGTCGGCACGCTGGCGTGGAACGGCTACCGGCATCTGGAAGCGTATTACGGGATCGGCGGGATGGGCGCCGTGTGCCATACGATCAACCCGCGCCTGTTTCCCGAACAGATCGCGTACATCGTCAATCACGCGGAAGACCGCTACGTCTTCTTCGACATCAATTTCGCGCCGCTCGTCGATGCGATCGCGCCGCAATGTCCGCACGTGAAGGGCTGGATCGCGATGACGGACGCCGCGCACCTGCCGTCCGGCGCGACGCCGTTCCTCTGCTACGAAACGCTCGTCGAAGCCGAGGACGGCTGCTACGACTGGCCGCGCCTCGACGAGCAGCAGGCGTCGGGGCTCTGCTACACGTCGGGGACGACCGGCAATCCGAAGGGTGTGCTGTACTCGCATCGCTCGACCGTGCTGCATGCATACGGCGCCGCGTTGCCCGACGCGATGAACCTGTCCGCGATGGATGCCGTGCTGCCCGTCGTGCCGATGTTCCACGTCAACGCGTGGGGGCTGCCGTACGCGGTGCCGCTCACCGGCGGCAAGCTGGTGCTGCCCGGCAAGGATCTCGACGGGAAATCGCTGTACGAACTGATGGAGGCCGAGCGCGTGACGTTCTCCGCGGGCGTGCCGACCGTGTGGCTCGGCTTGCTGAACCACATGCGCGACGCCGGCGTGCGTTTCTCGACGCTGAACCGCACGGTGATCGGCGGCTCCGCGTGCCCGCCCGCGATGCTGCGCACGTTCGAGGACGAATACGGCGTGCGCGTGATCCATGCGTGGGGAATGACCGAACTGTCGCCGCTCGGCACGCTCGCGAAGCTCAACTGGGCGCAGTCGCAGCGGCCGCTCGACGCGCAACGCCGGCTGCTCGAAAAGCAGGGGCGCGTGATCTGCGGCGTCGACATGCGGATCGTCGGCGAGGACGGCCGCGAGCTGCCGTGGGACGGCGTCGCGTTCGGCGAATTGCAGGTACGCGGTCCGTGGGTGATCGACCACTACTTTCGCGGCGATGCGTCGCCGCTGTCGGATGGCTGGTTCCCGACCGGCGACGTCGCGACGATCGACCCCGACGGCTTCCTGCAGATCACCGACCGCAGCAAGGACGTGATCAAGTCGGGCGGCGAGTGGATCAGCTCGATCGATATCGAGAACGTCGCGATCGCGCATCCCGGGGTGGCCGAAGCCGCGTGTATCGCGTGCGCGCACCCGAAATGGACCGAGCGGCCGCTGCTCGTCGTGGTGCCGCGCGACGGCGCGAACCTGACGCGCGACGCGCTGCTCGCGTTCTACGAAGGCAAGGTCGCGAAGTGGTGGATCCCCGACGACGTCGTGTTCGTCGAAGCGCTGCCGCACACCGCGACCGGCAAGCTGCAGAAGCTGAAGCTGCGCGAGACGTTCCGCGATTACGTGTTGCCGACGGCAGCGTGCGCGCCATAAGCCGCGTGTCCGGGGCGCCGCCTGCCCGCGAACCGGTCGCCGATCCGTCCCCGGATCGGGCACGAAATTCAAATTGAACGACCGTGCTTTTTCGTTGTATGCTGCCTGCGTTCATTCGGACATGCGGCCGTTCGACCGCGCACAATGAAGCGCAGCCAATCCGGCGCGCGATGCATGGAGGCAGGCAGATGGCAGTGGATTACTCGACTCGCGACGGCGTGGCCGTCATCACGCTCAACAATCCGCCCGTCAACGGGCTCGGCCTGTCGACCCGCCAGGGCGTCATGGACGCGCTCGATCGCGCCGCGCAGGATCCGTCGGTCACGGCCATCGTGCTGACCGGCGCGGGCCGCGCGTTCTCGGGCGGCGCCGACATCACCGAATTCAATACGCCGAAGGCGCTGCAGGAGCCGACGCTGCACACCGTGATCCGCGCGGTGGAGGCGAGCGCGAAGCCGGTCGTCGCGGCGCTGCACAGCGTCGTGATGGGCGGCGGGCTGGAGCTCGCGCTCGGCGCGCACTACCGGGTCGCCGCGCCGGGCGCGCAGGTCGCGCTGCCCGAAGTGAAGCTCGGGCTGCTGCCGGGCGCGGGCGGCACGCAACGGCTGCCGCGTGCGGTGGGGCTCGAAACCGCGCTGAACATGATCGTGTCGGGCGCGCCGGTGCCGTCGGAGCAACTCGCGAAGAGCGGGCTGTTCGACGAGATGGCCGACGGCGACCTGCTCGACGCGGCCGTCGCGTTCGCACGCAGGGTCGGCGCGCAGAACGGGCCGCATCCGCGCGTGCGTGATCGCCAGATCGTCCACGAGAACGCGGCGGGCTTCATTCAGTTCGCACGCAACTCCGCGCGGGCCGCCGCGCCGAATTTCCCCGCGCCGCACAAGTGCATCGATGCGATCGAGGCCGGCGTGCTGAACGGCTTCGACAAGGGCAGCGTCGCGGAACGCGACGGCTTCGTCGCGCTGATGATGACGCCGGAAAGCCGCGCGCTGCGCCATGCGTTCTTCGGCGAGCGCGCGGCGAGCAAGATTCCCGATGTGCCGGCCGATACGCCACTGCGCGAGGTCCGCCGGGTCGGCGTGATCGGCGCGGGCACGATGGGCGGCGGGATCGCGATGAACTTCATCAACGCCGGGCTGCCCGTCACGCTGCTCGAGACGAAGCAGGATGCGCTCGAGCGCGGCCTCGCGACGATCCGCAGGAACTACGACGCGCAGGTGAAGAAGGGCAAGCTCACGCAGGAGAAGCTCGACGCGCGCATCGCGCTGATCACGCCGACGCTGTCTTACGACGACCTGAAGGACGCCGACCTGATCGTCGAAGCGGTGTTCGAGGAACTCGGCGTGAAGGAGCAGGTGTTCAAGAAGCTCGACGAAGTCGCGAAGCCGGGTGCGATCCTCGCGTCGAACACGTCGACGCTCGACGTCGACAAGATCGCGGCGTTCACGAAGCGTCCGCAGGACGTCGTCGGCATGCACTTCTTCAGCCCGGCGAACGTGATGAAGCTGCTCGAGGTCGTGCGCGGCGCGCAGACCGCGAAGGACGTGCTCGCGACCGTGATGGCGGTGGCGAAGAAGATCCGCAAGACGGCGGTCGTGTCGGGCGTGTGCGACGGCTTCATCGGCAACCGGATGATCGAGCAGTACATCCGCCAGGCGCTGTTCATGCTCGAGGAGGGCGCGCTGCCCGCGCAGGTCGATCGCGCGATCGAGAAGTTCGGCTTCGCGATGGGGCCGTTCCGGATGAGCGACCTCGCCGGCAACGACATCGGCTGGGCGATCCGCAAGCGCCGCTACGTCGAGCAGCCCGATCTGCACTATTCGAAGATCGCCGACCGTCTGTGCGAACAGGGCCGCTTCGGCCAGAAGACGGGCGCCGGCTGGTACGACTACGTGCCGGGCGACCGCAAGGCGAAGCCGTCGCCGCTCGTCGACGAGATGGTCGTCGCGTACTCGAAGGAGCGCGGCGTCGAGCGGCGCAAGATCGGCGACGACGAGATCGTCGAGCGGCTGGTGTTCGCGCTCGTCAACGAAGGCGCGAAGATCCTCGAGGAAAAAATCGCGTCGAAGGCGTCCGACATCGACATGGTGTACCTGACCGGCTATGGCTTCCCGCTGTGGCGCGGCGGCCCGATGCTGTACGCGGACATGGTCGGCCTCTACAACGTCGAGCGCGCGATTCGCCGCTACGCGGCCGCGCCGAACGGCGACGCATGGCAGCTCGCGCCGTCGATCGCGGAACTGGCGAAGGCCGGCCGCGGGTTCAACGGCTGACGCCGCCGCATCGCGGCGCGACCGATCCTGTCTGGAGATACGCAATGAAACGCACCGACGACGTTCTGCTCGTGATCGACGTGCAATACGACTTCATGCCGGGCGGCGCGCTCGCGGTGCCCGACGGCGATGCGGTCGTGCCGGTGATCAACGCGCTCGCGCAACGCTTCGACCAGGTCGTGCTCACGCAGGACTGGCACCCGCGCGAGCACGTGTCGTTCGCGGCGAACCACCCGGGCCGCGAGCCGTTCTCGACGCTCGCGCTGCCGTACGGCGAGCAGGTGCTGTGGCCCGTGCACTGCGTGCAGGACACCGACGGCGCGGCGCTGCATCGCGACCTCGACATCCCGCACGCGAGGCTCGTGATCCGCAAGGGGGGCGACGCGCAGGTCGACAGCTATTCCGCGTTCGTCGAAGCCGACCGCGCGACGCGCACGGGGCTCGCGGGTTATCTGCGCGAGCTCGGCGCGAAGCGCGTGTGGTGCTGCGGGCTCGCGACCGACTATTGCGTCGCGTGGTCGGCGCTCGATGCGCGCGCGGCCGGTTTCGAAGCCGCGGTGATCAACGACGCGTGCCGGGCGATCGACCTGAACGGGTCGCTCGCGCACGCATGGCAGCAGATGCAGGCAGCGGGCGTCGCGCATGCGACGTCCGCCAGCGCGCGCCCGGCGGCGTAGCGCAGACCCCAACATGAAGCAGGACCGAAGGAGACTCGCATGACCGAAGCCGTAATCGTATCGACCGCACGCACGCCGCTCGCGAAATCCTGGCGCGGCGCCTTCAACATGACGCACGGCGCGACGCTCGGCGGCCACGTGGTCGCGGCCGCGCTCGAGCGCGCGAAGCTCGACCCGGCGCGCGTCGAGGACGTGATCATGGGCTGCGCGAACCCCGAAGGCGCGACGGGCGCGAACATCGCGCGGCAGATCGCGCTGCGCGCCGGGTTGCCGGTGAGCGTGCCGGGGATGACGGTGAACCGTTTCTGTTCGTCGGGGCTGCAGACCATCGCGCTGGCCGCGCAGCGGATCATCGCGGGCGAAGGCGAGATCTATGTGGCCGGCGGCGTCGAGTCGATCTCGTGCGTGCAGAACGAGATGAACCGGCACATGATCCAGGAAGGCTGGCTCGTCCAGCACAAGCCCGAGATCTACTGGAACATGCTGCAAACCGCCGAGAACGTCGCGAAGCGCTACGGGATCTCGAAGGAGCGCCAGGACGCGTACGGCGTACAGTCGCAACTGCGGGCCGCGGCCGCGCAGGAAGCGGGGCGTTTCCGCGACGAGATCGTGCCGATCACCGTGCTCGCGGGCATCGCCGACAAGGCGACGGGCCGCCTGTTCACGCAGGAAGTGACGGTCTCGGCCGACGAAGGCATCCGCCCCGACACGACGCTCGAAGGCGTGTCGAAGATCCGTTCGGCCGTGCCGGGCGGCGTGATCACCGCGGGCAATGCGAGCCAGTTCTCGGACGGCGCGTCGGCATGCGTCGTGATGAGCGCCGAGGCGGCGCAGCGCGAAGGGCTGCAGCCGCTGGGCGCGTTCCGCGGCTTCGCGGTGGCCGGCTGCGAACCGGACGAAATGGGCATCGGCCCGGTGTTCGCCGTGCCCAAGCTGCTGAAGCAGGCCGGGCTGACAGTCGACGACATCGGCCTGTGGGAATTGAACGAGGCGTTCGCGGTGCAGGTGCTGTACTGCCGCGATACACTCGGGATTCCTGAGGACCGCCTGAACGTGAACGGCGGCGCGATCGCGGTCGGCCATCCGTACGGCGTGTCAGGCGCGCGCCTGACCGGCCATGCGCTGATCGAGGGCAAGCGGCGCGGCGTGAAGTACGTGGTCGTCACGATGTGCATCGGCGGCGGGCAGGGCGCGGCCGGCCTCTTCGAAATCCTCTGATCTTTGACCGGCGGTGGCCGCGGTCGCGCTTCGGCGTCACCGCGCGCCGCCGCAGCGAATCGGCGCGACCGATGCGCCATTCGAAACGATCGGGAAGCAAAAGGCATGCACCCGGCAATGCCGTTTCCCCTGACTTGTCAAACGAATTACCCCTCCTATACTTGCTCTGACATTTGCCTTTCGGCACGATGGGCCGGATCGCGCGTGGGGGCACGATCCGTCCCGAGAAGATTCCAGCCAACGCAGCAGACCGACCGGGGACCGAATGAGTACGACCTATGCAGCCGGGGAACCGCCGCGCGTCGTCAGCGCGGCCGTCAGGCTCTACGCGAAATGCCTGCTGGTCGGATTCGCGTTGCTGCCGGCCTATCTGATTGCCTATCTGTGGTTCTTCAGCGACCGGAGCGTCGTGTTCGAGAACCACGCCTTCCATGAAATCGCGATCGCGGCGGCGACGATCGAAGGCGCGTTCGTCACCTACGTGACGTGGGTGTGTTACCGGTCGTCCGGCGAGCCGCTGCTGCGCTGGCTGACGCTCGGTTTTCTCGGCTTCGCGATGATCTACGCGCTGCACGGCGCGTTCACCGGGATGGCGCACCACAATATCTGGCTGTTCCTGCTGTACGGGCCCGCGTCGCGGTTCGTGATGTCGGCGCTGCTGCTCACGGGGCTGCTGTCGTATTCGCGTCCGCCCGACCGGCTCGACAAGCGCACGAGTGTGCGGACGTGGCTGCCGTGGATCGTGTTCTTCCTGATCGTGAACGTGGCGGTCGCGTACGTCGCGTATTCGCCGGTCGCGGGTGCGCTCGGCACGCGGCTGTCGATGGAAGGCGGCGCACTGGTGTTCTCGCTGCTGAACGTGGGCCTGCTGCTCGCACGGCGGATCCGCTCGCCGCTGATGGTGATCTACGGCGTGTCGATCATGGCGTTCGCGCTGTCGTCGCTCGCGTTCATCCTCGGCAAGCCGTGGAATCACATGTGGTGGCTCGCGCACGCGATCTTCGCGGGCGGGTTCTTCCTGTTGAGCTACGGCGTCGTGCAGGCGCTGCAGACGACGCGCTCGTTCTCGGCGATCTACAGCCAGGAAGACCTGATGAGCCGGCTGTCGGAATCGATGGCGCGCACTGAAAGCGCGCTGCAGGAGTTGCGGCGTACGAATCAGAAGCTCGAGTACATGGCCGCGACCGACCCGATGACGGGCGCGTCGAACCGCCGCCAGTTCATCGCGCAGGTCGAGCGCGAAATCGTGCGGGCCGAGCGCGACGGCACGCCGTTCTGCCTGCTCGCGCTCGATCTCGACAATTTCAAGAACATCAACGATGCCTATGGGCACCAGATCGGCGACGAGGTGCTGCGCGGCGTCGTGCGCCAGTGCCTCGAGGCGATCCGGCCGGCGGGCGCGCTCGCGCGGGTCGGCGGCGAGGAATTCATGGCGCTCTTGCCCGAGATGCCGCTCGAAGGCGCGCGGATGACGGCCGAGCGCGTGCGTTCGTCGATCGCGAGTGCGCCGTTCGGGCTGGACTTCAAGCGCGTGCAGGTGACGGTCAGCGTCGGCGTCGCGCAATACGGCGTCGACGGCGGCACGGTCGATGCGCTGCTGCGGGCGGTTGACGAGCGGCTGTACCAGGCGAAACGGGAAGGGCGCAACCGCGTGGTGTCGCGATGATCCGCATGTCATCGACACCCCGGCGACGGGCGCGCCCCCGGGGCTTTTGCGGGCCGGCGCCGGCCGGCACGCGCGCGGCGACGCGCTAGCGCGACGCCACCGCCGTCGCCTGCTTCGGCAGCCCGCCCTGCATCGGCTGCGACGCTTGCCACCAGTACTTGCCCGCGCGTTGCTGCGGATCGCGGATCGCGAGATACGTCGTACTCCAGAGCTGCGCCGCGTTGGCTTCGGTCGCATCGGCGCTGCGCGTGCCGAATGCGTCGGTCTGGTACTTGCCGTTCACGTAGGACCACGTCCACATTTCCGACGTGCGCATGTCGCGTCCGTTCGAGATCACCTGCCAGATCGTCTGCCGCGCCTGCGTGAGCAGCGTGCGTGTCGCGGCCGACAGGTCCTGGCGCGCCAGCTGGCGATCGAGCCCGGCCACCCACATCGCCTGCTGCCACGACCAGATCACCGTGCCGTGATACGCGGAACTCGTGAACTTCGGCCACAGCGACGGGTTCGCATACGCGGGGTTCGCGATCAGCATCCCGACATCGGTCACGAGGCCGGTCGGGAATGGCCGCGTGACGTCGGTGACGATCCGCTGGAGCTGATCGTCCGGCGGCGTGCCGAAGAGCAGCGCGAAGCCGCCGTCCGAATTCATCACCGGGATCGGGTTGCCCTGCTGGTCGAGCGACAGCGCGTAGAAGGCCAGCGACGCGTTGGGCGCGGCGCCGGCCGGCACGCCGGCGGACGGCGCATAGGCCGACACGTCGGCGGCCGCCTGCGCGGCCGGCACGCTGACCTGGAACAGCGGCGGCGCCTGCGTTTCCCACGTGGCCGCTTCGTTCGCCGTGTTGGCGAGCGTCGCGCGCTGCCCGGCATCGAGATACGGATCGAGCAGGCCGCGGGCGAGAAACGCGTTCGCCGCGCGCAGCGCGGCCGGCACGAGCACCGCGTTCACGTCGTACGGGTACACGCCGCCGCCGAGGCCGTCGGTACTGTCGCGCCAGTTGCCGACGATTTCACCGGGCCGCAGGTGAATCAGGTTCGCAACCGACGGCTGCTGCGTGAACGGCTGCGCGGTCGTCGCGACGTGCAGCAGATTGACGACGAGGCGGCTGCCGTTGGTCTGCCCGTCGCTGCCGCGCTGCGCCAGATAGGCTGCCGCACGCGCCTGGCCGCGCGTATCGTCGATCAGCCACGCGGCCGCGATCGGCGCGAGCAGGTAGTCGCTGTCGATCATCTTGTAGTCGTAGGTCGGTGTCGGATCGTTCGGCCGCCCGTTCTTCTGGTTGTCGACCAGCGCGAATTCGCCGATGCCTTCCTCGTGCGCGACCTTGCCGTCGGCCGACAGGCGGCTCAGCACCGACGACAGCCCGGCCTCGATCGCAGCGGGTTCGAGCACGGGCATCAGCATGCGGACCGAAATCAGCGTGTCGCGGCCGAAGTACGTGTCGTACTGCCACGAGCCCGCCAACAGCTTGTCGTTGAAGCTCAGGAATTCGAGCACGTTCTGGCTGACCGGGTCGGGATTCACCGACGGGGCGAAGAGGTCGGCGTGCGTGATCGGCGACAGCGGCGTCTCGCCCGACAGCGCATCGATGTGCAGCTTCAGCGTGTGCGAGCCCGCCGGCGCGTTCAGCACGAGCTTGCCGTCCGCTGCCGGCGCGATGCTGCCGCCGTCGCGCAGCGTGATGCGCAGCGCATAGCCGGGCGCGCCGTCGAGCCGGTCGCGTTGCCATTGCGCGGTGCCGCCCTGGACCGTCGGCGCGGTGAGGATCTGCGGCGGAATCGTCGCGCCGCCGTTGAAATCGCGCAGGAAGCGCACGTTGCTGAGCACGCCCTGGCGGATCGTCAGCGTGGCGGTGTCGACCGACACGTCGGCGCCGATGCCGTACAGCGGGCGGCCGTGTGCGTCCGGGGCCGACAGCGCGGACGGCGGCGTGTCGAGGGTCCAGTTCACCGGCTGCGCGGTGTCGTCGAACCACAGCCCGGTGCCGCTGTTGCCGGCGGGGAAGACCACGAGCAGGCGCGGCTTCGTCGACGAGCGTACCAGCAGGTGCGCGGCGACCTTGTCCTGCCGGTAGAACGCGTTGATCTGGCCGCCGGTATCCATGCGGAACGACAACGCGGCGGTGTTCGACGGCGGGGTGGTCGACCGGACGTCGTCGTCGTTGCAGGCCGACAGCAGGCCGGCGCAGACGAGCCCGAGACACAGCGACTTCGCAAGGCGATGCATGTTGATGTCCCTCCTGATGACTGGCGATTTTTTATCCGGATATCTAATTGGCGGATCTTGGGTCCGTTGGGTGCTGATTTGCATTCACTTTCGCGAATGACTGGAGTGAATGGAGGTATTGCGTTTCTTCGAAAGGAAAATGAGTTGGCAAATAACCGAGTGGCCGATATATGCCGAAAGCTGAAAACGACAGGGGCGCACGTCGATGCCCCGCGGGAAGGTCGATACAACGGGCCTTCGCGCAGGTGAGTGGCGAATCCGGAGCGGCGAGGAAAACGATACGTAAGCCGTCGTAGGCGATTCTAAATTTGCGGGAAAGTCGAAGTCAATAATGTTTTTGTCTTCCAATATTGGATTGAAAGCCGGTCGCAATTATTACTCGTTGCGCCGGTAAAATGTGCGATTCAATGGGATCGAGTTAATGCATTCCGGATATCGGTTGAGAAACGATCGGCAATGCTCCGTCACGCCGGCGATTGATGCCGGATAGGAAACGAATCGGCGCATTGTGTCGGTCGGTGTCATGACAGGCCGACATGCGCCGCAACCGTGTGCGAAGGCCGTCAGCAATCCGCGTTCCTGCGCATGCCCGCACGACGATGCATCGTCGCCGTCGACGCTTCACCGGCTAAAGCGGCTCGACGAAGAGCGCGCGAAGCTCGAGCGGCCCGTTCGCGGCCGATTTGTCGCCGGACACGGTCATGCTGCAGGACGTGCTTTCAAAAAACGCCGAGGCGTTCCCGACGTCGTGAACGGTCACGGACTCGAAGCAGCGTTTCGCGCAAGCCAGCGGCAGACTTTCGCTTTGTTGCAGCTGCCCCGCACGGTCATTGTCACGAGTCGGTCGCGGGGATCGAAGCGCGCTGTAGAGGCGCGTCGAACGTGTGTATCGGGAGGCAGGAGCCGGCTACGGGCGGGCAATTTTTCTTGCTGAATATTTATAATCGCCCGCGGCTGAGCTTTTCCGCTCGCGCTGGGCGCGAATATCGCCCTAACTGATTTAGTATGAGCAATCTGCGCTCGACGCGAGGGGCGCGCATTCGCGGTGAGGAGACCCATGCATCCCCGTAAGACTGCCCCTTACATCATCGTGGCGATTGCTTCCGTGATCGCATGCGCGCTCATGGCGCTATGCGTGCTGCAACTCTTGCAGAGCCGCGACGACGCGATGGAGCGGGCAAGGGAAACGTCACGCAACCTCGGACTGGTCGCCGAGCGCGACATCGAACGTAATTTGGAGTTGTACGACCTGTCTTTGCAAGCGGTCATCCATGGGTTGCAGCGCCGCGATGTGATGGACGCTTCGCCCGGTCTGCGCCGTGCGGTGCTGTTCGATCACGCGATGACCGCGCAATTTCTCGGCTCGATGCTCGTGATGGATGCAGGCGGCAATATCGTTCTGGATTCGGGCTATGACGAGCCGCGCAAGGGCAATTTCGCCGATCGGCGATACTTCACGGTCCACCGCGACAACCCGAACGTCGGACTCTATATCAGTGACCCGTTCGTCTCCCGTTTGCGTGGAGGAAAGCTCAGTATCGCGCTCACGCGGCGGATTTCGAACCCCGATGGATCGTTTGGCGGCATTGTCGTTATCGCGGTCAATCTTGATTATTTCCATCAACTCTTCGCCGGGCTTTCGCTTGGCAAGCATGGCTCGATTTCGCTCATCGGCGAAGACGGCAAGATGGTGATGCGTCAGCCGTACGATGTGCATACCATCGGCCGCGACATCAGCAAAGCCGCGACGTTCCGGCGGTTTCAGACCGCGCGCGAGGGCGCCTTCTCCGAAACGTCATCGATCGACGGCGTGCGTCGCCTGTACTACTTCAAGCATTTGCCGAAACTGCCGCTGATCATCATGGTGGCGGAGGCAGAGGAGGACATTTACGCCGCATGGCGGCAACGTGCGATCAAGATCGGCGGACTGGTCGCGACGTTCGGGGTGGCGTTCATCGCACTGTCCCTTCTGCTCGGTTCGCAGCTACGGCGCCGTATGCGGGCGGAGTCGGAACTCGTGCTGCTCGCCCGGACGGACGGTCTCACCGGCCTGAGCAATCGCCGCAGCTTTGGCGAGGTACTGGACCAGGAGTGGCGTCGCGCGCGACGTGCGCATTCCGTTTTCTCGCTGCTTTTCGTGGATGTGGACCGGTTCAAGGCTTACAACGACACGTACGGCCATCAGGCCGGGGACGATGCGTTGGCGGCTGTCGCGCGGTGCATCGGCGACAATATTCGCCGGCCGGCCGATACGGCGGCGCGTTATGGCGGAGAGGAGTTCGTCGTACTGCTTCCTGACACGCCACAAACCGGAGCGGCGCAGATTGCCGAGCGGATCCGCGCGGCAATCGATGCGTTGGCCCTCGAGCACGCCGGCAGCGAATACGGACGTGTGACGGCGAGCATTGGCCTGGCGTGCTGGATGCCGGATCAGGAAGGGCAGCCTGATGCCGTGATCAAGGCGGCGGACGAGGCGCTGTACTACGCGAAGGCGACCGGGCGGAACAAGGTTGCCGCGCTGCAGCCGGCGGAGTGACGGGGGGCGCTGCATTGCGTCGCTCGTTATAGAGCTGCCGCCAGCGTTCGATGAGCACCTGGCCTCGGCGCGGCTGCGGAACCATTCGCGGTTTAGCAATGCGTCTCGCAGTTTAGATGTATGGCTTCGCCATGTCTCCGTCCGGAATGCCGAGTCAGAGAATTGCAAGCAGCCGCAGTTGATGTTCGGTCTCGGTCCCTTTTACCAGCGCGTAGAACCGTGCCTCCCGACGCTCAGGCGCTGAAAGATTCTGCGTCTCGGAAAACGTATTCCAATCGTCGCCGTCGATGCACTCGAGTTTTCCGCGAGTGCGTGCAAAGGCAAGCAACAACCGGCTTGCGTCGCGTCGGATAACGATACGGTCTATATTCAACACATAGGGCCGCCAGCCACCCAACACAACGACGTAGTGAGGTATGGAACTTTGGTCGATCGTCATCGCCGGCGTGTCATTTTTTCGAGATGGTGTTAGCAAGTCAGACTCCTTCCAATGCGGCCATTCGTATAGATGTTCGATGCAGAAGAATGCGGTGAGCTATGCTTTTCCCGTTCGTTGGTTGACAGTGCGGATATTCAACCAAACTGTGACGTCAGCCACCCCTCCGCCCATTTCGTTGCGTACGCAATTGCATCGCCACGACTGTAGAAAACGGCCAGGTCGCCGCTAGCGTGCACTTCTCGCTCCGATCCATCCAAGAGGAACGTGGTGATTCTCGCGTGCGCGACGTACTGCTCATCGGCCCTGCGTGGTGTCGGATTGATTCGGAATCTTGTCGAATTGAAGAACATATGCGCCCAACTTTCGTGGTGAACTGAGCCATCGATGGAACAGCCGGAAATGGAATCAGTCGCAAGGAACGGTTGTTCGATGCTCGATGATCGAGCCAGCTATGAGGACGGCATCTTGCTGGCTTGCTGCTGATGCCCGGATGCTCGTCCCCGTGCGAGTATCGTCACTGTCAGACCTGCTGCCGAAGGTAGCGAACGCACTTTGACCGCAGATTCAACCGACTCAACAGCGCGCCTCGCGGCCGCGTTGTCGAATCGTCTTCCGTGCCGAGAAACTGTTCCGCACATGTGAACTTGTCTGCGGAGCTGACGGACTTCGCTATCTGAAGCGATGCGTGACCTATCCAGACACGATCGCGCCATTCGCATTTCGCACGATGGACGACGAGCCATGCCTGCAATGATTCAACGAGCTGAAATGGCGACAGCCACTCACGAGTTTTCCTTTGAGTGACGAGTTGCATTGCAACAAGGAAACAGAGCAAATCCACGTATCTGGTCGCGAAGCGCATGATGGTCGTCGTCTTGTTGTCGATACTCGCGAATGCTTCGGCACCCGTATCATCCCCGGGTACTGAGCGCCTTCTCTATTGCCGCAATCAACCTGAATGCATCGTCCCGACCAATCAGGAGGCCACGGCCAGTGTACTCATATCCGAACGCATAGAAGCTCGGCAGGAGTGTCACCATTTCCTTCTTTTGATCGAAATCTACTTCGCATTTTGTCAGCGGGAAAAACGGAGGAACATCGGCCGGCATATTGAACACGATGGTCCCCTAGTACATCTTGCGAGGCGGCAACATGTGCTTCGCGCGCCGGCGCTATCTGACAACGGCGCCGGCCTTTTTCCGCTTGCGTTCCGTCGTCGGCTTCTCGTAGCTCGTGCGGCTGCGCAACTCGCGAATCAGCCTTGTTTTCTCAATGCCGCGCCGAAATCGCCGCATGCACAACAAATTGCGTTGCGTTGGCGCGTGGCCTCAGCGTGCGCTGGAAAAGAACGCCTGACTGCGTCGATTGTCATCGATGATGTTCTCGGCATAGCGCACCGACGCTCGACGCGCGTCGCCGGCGTTGTCGAATGGCGATGCGTCGCCCAATCTGAAGGTCTGGCTCTGCGTCAGCGTATCGGTGGTGCCGCGCAGGCAAATCTTGACCGCCGCGTCGAATCCGGCGTCGTAGTTATGCGGGCAGCCGTTCAGCGCCGGCACGTGAGGATAAATGAGTGGATAAATCTCGAATCCACGATAGACATGCATGTTCATGACGAACTCCTGGCGTTCGGCCACGACGAGTGGCATGGGCGAACACATCCGGCCAGTATCCCGTTACGGGGCGGCCAATGGGTGAGGGGAACAACGTTGCTGCGCGAAGGAGGGGCGATGCAGCAAGCGGAAGGCTGGAGGGGCGAACGTCAGAGGACGACTGGTCGCTCGGATGAGCCCATCATACGCGCATCGCTTGCTTTGCGTTCAATTTATTCGGGAGTGGCACAAAGGCGCACCACACATGAGCGGAAGGTGTGGGAACGGCTTGCTAGATGAGGGGGCGTTGTCGCCTGTCTGGCCGGCGTTCGGGCAGGCGCATGCACCCCATGCGTATGCGGCGACTGGCGTGCCGTTTTCTAGTGTCACGCAGAAGTTGCTGTCTGGATGCACTTCCTCGACGCCGCCATCCGGACCCGCGAGCGTTATTGTGGAGCAAGCGAGCGTTTCTTTGAATGTGATTTCGTGACGGAGAGAGGCTTGGGTGGCACCCAGTTTAATGCGGTGCCCAGCTTTGGCAGGATCATGGCTTGCTTGGCACGGGGAGGCGCCTTGTTACTGCGAGGCCAGCTTCGGGTCATGGGGGTTCTCCTGCTGCGCCACTCGCTTGGATCGGTGAGCGCTCTGTGTGCGATCGCGCTGGTGCGGCCTAACATGCGCGCGGCGTGCGACATTGGGGTATAGGCACACGCCCGGAAGCGATGGCCTGATGAAAGCGGACGGCCATGCCGGGCCTGCGTCGAGTCGCCCATGCGACGCCGGGTTTGGCACGTGAAGCGGCCGCGATGTGCCGCTCCGTCGATGGGCTGAGGGTTCGGCGATTACAGCGGGGTAATGTTCGAGGCCTGCAGGCCTTTGGGGCCGCTCTTCGTTTCGTAGCTGACTTTCTGACCTTCCGCGAGGGTCTTGAAGCCGTCGCTGCGGATTTCCGAGAAGTGGGCGAACAGATCATCGCCGCCTTTGTCGGGGGTGATGAAACCGAAGCCTTTGCTGTCGTTGAACCACTTGACGGTACCGGTATCCATGTTAGATCTCCTGAAAATAAACGAGCGCATGTGCCCCGAATGAACGAGGAAAAAGAAATCAAGGAGGGAGAGGACAACGAATACCGCAGGCTGCGGTCGATGATGAGCAGCAATCGCGCTTCTTGAATACTTCAGCGGCCGACAGTACGCGTCGTCAAGAAATGTGTCAAGCGCTTTTGAACGCGGCAGAGCAAGTGACTGAAATTCGGTCGGCGACTGCTCACCGACGTGACTGCTTGCTCTTAGGGAGCCATCCCTGTTGTTTCGTCTGCGACCGGCTGTTCAGGACCGGCACCCGCCCATCCGCAAAAGCACAAGCGTAGGTTTGTACGCCGGGCTTGTCAGATAAAGAGCAGGTACTGCTGCATCATTCGAGTGACAGTTGCTGATACCGCTGTAGGGTGCGTGCTCGTGTGACTGCGAAAAATTGATTGGGTAACCTGAATTTACCAGTGGTCCCCGTGGGGGTCGACCACCTCTCATTGGCCGCGAGAGGGGGCAACCCGGCGGGAGCGTAGGTTGCCGCGCACAGGCCCGGCTCTTGAATACACCAACGCCGTACCCACTGGGGTATCCACGATGCTGGCCGTGTGTAATCGACAAGTCGTGGACATGACATGTGGGCGCAGGCAAACCCCTATCCTCTCAAATGTTTCATTTCCTCGGCTTCCACCGCGGCAAGCCGCTCTTCGCTTGCGGAAACAGATTCCATGGCTTCGTTGATCGATGCCAAAGCGAACTCGCAGGCTAGTTTCGTTGCTTCAACGGTCGGCTCCGGCTCCTCGTCGTCGCTTGGCGGAGGAGACAGCATGTCTTCGAGCATCATGGCCAGTTCTTGGGTATCCCATTGGTCGCCCCTTTGCTCCTTCCTCTTTATGTAATGCCGAATTTCCGCGTCTTGTTCGCTCGAGAGCGGGAGATGTCGAAACGTGTTGCTTGGGCTGGCGTCAATCATGATGTTGCTCCGAATCGTGAAGTCGGCTTGCTGTACCTGCCTCCCGGATTGCGCGTGAAGAGGGGCGAGCTTGATTCTCCAATACAAAGGATTGCTTATAGACAATCTGTTGATGAAGGCCTGCTGCGTTTTTTTCAAGGAGTCTGATCGCTCGTCTGATATGTACCAATTCGCGTTCCACGCTGCAGTGCCAACTCATCTTCGCCGCCTTTTGATCGAGACCTGCAATTTGAATTGATGCCCAGCGAGAGCACTAGGGTTCACTTGAACGGGCTGCGCAGGAGCCGGTTCCGAGGGACGTATGCCGCACGACGTGGCGGACTGAAGAGACGGAAAATACCGTGCACAACCGCGGGAGGCCCAAGCTGGAGGGAGGAGCCATCGATTTGCACATGCGGCCCGCATGAGGCCATCATACGCGCCTCGCCGGAGGGGGCAGCCATTTTATTTCGGCCGTGACCAGGAGTGTAGATGCAATGTCGCTGCATCATGTCGAGATCGGTCGGTAGCGCTAGCGTCGGCATGCGGTCATGGGCACTCTAGAGACCGAACATCGCGCCCGCTGAAATAAGGGCGGAAGCTGCCTGTCGTCTAGCTTACCAGGAGCAGTTTCCGACGCCATCCGGAGTAGGTGCGGCCGAGAGGGGGGGCGCGAGCGGAGCTGTCACCGCCCTGAACCATGCGTGTGCCGGATTCGCTGGCTGGCGGCCGTCGTAATGGGTCGGCAGCGATTCGCTTGTAGACCAGTATCGAGATGCGCGGGCTGGCGCTTCGGACGATGCAATTCGAAGAATCTCGGTCACCCTGCTACCCGTTCCGTGTATAGTGGGCCTCCCCTTGTGGAGTAATCAACATGCCGACATATCCGCTTCTTCTCTACAAGGGGTTCGAACTTCATCCTCTTGTATTTTCCCGTACGTTTATTCGCTTTGACAGACATTCCCGTTATGCCGAAGGGTATGACATTGCGGTGCGCATATGTCGTCCGGCCTCGATAGCAAGCTCCCCCGGTAGTCGTATTTTCCGGCTGAACCAGCCCCACACGTTCTCCGACTTTGGAGTTGCGAGACGCGCAGCACGGCAACAAGGTAAGGACATCGTCGACGGGAAGGTGGGCGGGGCTTCAGTCGCCGACTTATGAAAGCGCAGCAGTGGCGCCAGAGCAATTGACCATCGCAACTGTCCCTTTGCCTGTTTCACGGTCGTTTTTGGGAAAGGAGCCGCAAGGACCTTTGCGATGGTATCGGCCGTGCAAGTCAACCTGGATGGAATCTCGCATCGTCTCGCGCTGCGCGCGGTCATCCAGGTGTGCTCAACGCTGAGCGCAGTGTTTCGCGTTGCGAGGCACACCATCTCCTGTGTTCGTTCGCGGGTACCTCGGCGCGCCTATTACGGTCGCGAACGATGCTTGCCTCCATTCCTGGCCCACCTTCGGTTTGTCAATGCCGGACATCAAACCTGTCGAAGTCGAATGACGGAAGTGTCGATAACGGCCTATCCCCAAAAAGCACGAGCGCAGGTCTTGGCGTAGGTTTGTGCGCCGGGCCTTGTCAGATGGCGCAGGTACTGCTGCATCGGTCACCAACAGGGAGACATCTGCTGCGCCGCCGTCTTGGGGTTGGAGTGCTTCTCGCTCGACGTCGTCGAGCCAATTTGCCCACGCTTGCATCAGCCACGCGTCGCTGACTCCGCGAAAAGTGGCTTTGCCTTCGTTGATACGTGCCGACAGCAATTCGTGCCGAGCATGTGACTGGTGCGGTCCCTTCTTGACGAGTTCGTGGGCATCGTCACGCGCAGCGCGCGTCTTGAAGGCTGATCGTGGGATATTCGCTAATCGGGAAGAGGTTTTCCTTCCCGGCAATCCTGTATTTGTAACGCCAGAGCTTGAAGCCGGACGGCTTCACCAACAGATACCGTCCATTGTCGTCGGTAAGTTTGGTAGGCTTGTCGCCTGCCTTCGCTCGTCGGATCTTGACGTCGGCGAGTGATACGGTGAGAAAGCGGCTATCTTCTGTGAAGATTTCAATTGATGCCCTTTATTACCCGTTTTTTCGACCGGACGAGATATCGAGCGAACGGAGAGTCGAGCGGCGGGCGGGCGTAAGATGCCCGACTGGCAAGGGTTCCACGCGAATCGCCGAACCAACACGAACAGGAGCAACCGAAGTGATCAGACATATCGTCATGTGGAAGTTGAAGGGTTTTTAAATGACATATGTAATTGATAATTAACAAAAACATGTTCTCTGATGCGATTTGGTACCCCCTTCGATACCCCCTTTTTGATTGACTGGCCACGACGGGGGTATCACCAAAATTCCGACGTCATCCTTTGAAGTGTTCCATATTTCGATTAATATAGAAATATGGAAACGAACCAAACCATCGCCGCGCTTGCGGCACTCGCGCATGAGTCTCGGCTCGCGGTCTTCCGCGCTCTCGTGCAAGCCGGGCCGGAAGGCATGCCGGCCGGGCAGATTGCCACGCTGCTCGACGTGCCGCCGTCGTCGCTGTCCTTTCATCTGAAAGAACTGGCACATGCGCAACTCGTCACCAGCCGTCAGGAAGGCCGCTTCGTCTTTTACTGCGCGAACTTCGCCACGATGAACGGCTTGCTGGCCTACCTCACGGAGAACTGCTGCGGCGGCAATCCCTGCTCGTCGGTTAGTGCGTGTTCTCCCGCCAAGGAGCAACAATCATGAAGCGCTTCGCCGTGCATATCGACCAACAGTAACTTTGGATGCACTGAAATGACCACGAATGTACTGATTCTCTGCACCCACAATTCGGCGCGAAGCGTGCTGTCGGAAGGGATGCTGAATCATTGGGCCGCGAAGCTCGGCAAGAGCGTGCGCGCGTACAGCGCCGGAAGTGCGCCAAGCGGTCGCCTCAATCCGTTCGCGCTGGAAGCGTTGACGAACGCGGGCGTCGACGTCGACGGATACCGCAGCAAGAGCTGGGACGAGTTCGTCGGCGACGGCGTGCCAGAAATGCGTGTCGTCATCACCGTATGCGACAGCGCGGCGGCAGAGACATGCCCGTACTGGCCCGGTAGTCCCGTCAAAGTCCATTGGGGCTACGCCGATCCGTCGAACGCGACGGGCGGCGATGACGGGAAGCGTCTCACCTTCGAGCTGACGCGGCAAGCCATCGGTTATCGCATGCTGCAGTTGCTGACACTGCCGCTTGATCGAATGAACAACGCGGAACTGCAGGCGGCGTTGTTCGAGATCTCGCAAAACTGACCACGCGCATGGCCGTCTGCCGAATCGACCGGCCGCCAATGATTTCACGACTGAACACTGTCCAATGAACACGTCCAACGTCGCCCCGCCGGACAGGGCTGTCGCAAAGCCGTCCATCAACTTCTTCGAACGCTACCTGACCGTCTGGGTCGCGCTATGCATCGTCGCGGGCATCGCGCTCGGCCAGGTGCTGCCCGGCCTGTTCCAGCAGATCGGCCGGATGGAGTATGCGCAGGTCAACCTTCCGGTGGGGCTTCTGATCTGGGTGATGATCATCCCGATGCTGGTCAAGGTCGATTTCGGCGCGTTGCATGAGGTTCGTCAACACGTCAAAGGCATTGGCGTCACACTCATTGTGAACTGGCTCGTCAAGCCATTCTCGATGGCGTTTCTCGGCTGGCTGTTTATCCGGCATCTGTTCGCGCCGATGTTGCCGGCCGACCAGCTCGACAGCTACATCGCGGGCCTGATCCTGCTTGCCGCTGCGCCTTGCACGGCGATGGTGTTCGTATGGAGTCGGCTGACGGGCGGCGATCCGCTATTCACACTGTCGCAGGTCGCACTGAACGACAGCATCATGGTGATCGCATTCGCGCCTCTGGTCGGGTTGCTGCTCGGCATGTCCGCTATCACGGTGCCGTGGGCGACGCTGCTCACGTCAGTCGTGCTCTACATCGTCATCCCGGTCATCCTCGCGCAGATCTGGCGCAGGGTGCTGCTCGCGAAGGGGCAGCCGGCGTTTGATGCAGCAATGGCGAAGATCGGCCCGTGGTCGATCGCCGCGCTGCTGGCCACGCTTGTCCTGCTGTTCGCGTTTCAGGGCGAAGCAATCCTGAAGCAACCGTTGGTGATCGCGCTGCTGGCGGTGCCGATTCTGATCCAGGTGTTCTTCAATTCGGCGCTCGCCTATTGGCTGAACCGCGCGGTCGGCGAGAAGCACAACATCGCATGTCCGTCAGCCCTGATCGGCGCGTCGAACTTCTTCGAGCTTGCCGTCGCGGCCGCAATTAGTCTGTTCGGTTTCCACTCTGGTGCGGCGCTGGCCACCGTCGTCGGTGTGCTGATCGAGGTGCCGGTGATGTTGCTGGTAGTGCGTGTTGTCAATCACTCGAAGGGCTGGTACGAGTGCCGCACTTGAGATCATCCGAGAATTCAGCCATGACCGACTACCTGACCGAATTGCCGCAACTCGATGCCGAACTGTTCCGTGTGCCGGACGCCAGCCAGTTGCGGCCGGCGTCGCCGTCGACTCATCCGCCGAGGCTCCTGCTGCTCTACGGCTCGCTGCGCGAGCGTTCGTTCAGCCGCCTTCTGGTCGAGGAGGCCGAGCGCCTGCTGACGGCGATGGGCGCCGAGGTGCGCGTGTTCAACCCGAGTGGCCTGCCGCTGCCTGATGACGTACCCGACAGTCATCCGAAAGTCGTCGAGCTGCGCGAGCTGGTGATGTGGTCGGAAGGGATGGTGTGGTGTTCGCCGGAACGCCACGGCGCGATGACCGGGATCATGAAGGCGCAGATCGACTGGATTCCGCTGTCGGTCGGCGCCGTGCGGCCGACGCAAGGTAAGACGCTCGCGGTTATGCAGGTCAGCGGTGGTTCGCAGTCGTTCAACGCGGTGAACCAGATGCGCGTACTTGGCCGCTGGATGCGCATGCTGACCATCCCGAACCAGTCGTCGGTGGCCAAGGCGTTCATGGAATTCGACGAAGCAGGGCGGATGAAGCCGTCCGCGTATTTCGATCGCGTGGTGGACGTGATGGAGGAACTGGTGAAGTTCACGCTGCTCACGCGCGATGTCGGCCCTTATCTGGTTGATCGGTACAGCGAGCGAAAGGAACGCGCTGAGGAACTGTCGAAGCGCGTGAATCAGCGAAGTATCTAAAATCCAGTCCAAGGAGTGACGATGGAGATCCGCCCGGCTACTGTCGACGACCTAGCGTCGATTGAAACGCTGCTGTGCCAATGTAGTCTGCCCGTCGTTGGCGTCAGAGGCCACTTGCAGAATTTTGTGGTTGCGATGGAAGGTTCGACGATGTGCGGATGCGGTGGCCTTGAGAACTACGGCGACGTCGCGCTTTTACGTTCCATTGCAGTGGCTGAGTCCTTGCGCGGCTCCGGCATCGGGCGGGTGATCGTGTCGCGGCTGGTGGACGAGTGCAATACTCGAAACGTCCGGTCGTTGGTGCTTCTCACAACGACCGCAGAGGATTATTTCGCAGATCTGGGCTTCGTGCGCGTTGCACGCGGAGACGTTCCGCCTTTGGCGCTCGCATCGACACAGTTTCAAGGAGTGTGTCCGGGATCTGCGGTTTCAATGCAGCGGGTTCTTTGAGCGTTACGATCGCCACAAGCCCGGCGCGATACCGGTGCTGTGGCGAATCGTCGGGACGTCTCATTGAGCTGCCGATGTCGCGGCCGATGTGATGGAGCGAATCCACGCTTGCACTTCCGTCTCTGCCCAAAGTGACAGGTTGCGCACGCGTCGCGGTCGCGGGAAGCTGCCTTCTTTCATCATGTCGTAGATCGTCGTCTTGCCCAAGCCGACCATGCTGATAACCGTCGGCAGTCGCAGGAGGCGTTCAGTGGTGGTACTCAATTCAGCTTTCCTCATTGTTCTTTGATAGGCAGCGTTGCGCAGGCGAGTTGCATGAAACCCGTCTCAAGCGTGATCGCGGCTGTTTCTGCCCAGGTGCGTGCGTCCTGTGCGGCTTTGTGGCGGTCGAAGGAGCCGATCTCGCCGGCAATCAGGTCCAGCAGCTCGACGTCGGCCGCGTGCGAGATCTCGGCAACCAATGCGCGGATCTCGATGCGAAGCGCGTCGAGCCGCGCGAGCCTGCCTTGGTGGGTGTTCGCCAAGGCTTCGTTTGTCTGGATAGGTTTGCGCCGCGTGAGCGGCGCTTCGTCCTTCTGGATCGCTTTTGCGGGCGTCAGCCCGCTGCAGTCAGACTGCATCGAAGTGTCGTTGACGCTCGCCAGTGCGATAGCCGGGCGCTTCTTTGCGTGTTCCCGCTTACGCGGCAGCGGACGTGGGGTAGAAAGGGCCGGGCGCGGGTTCAATTTGCGGCTCCGGTCGGGAACGGCCATGCGGACGCGGGGTCGAGGCCGGGCTTTGCTTTTCGCGCCGGGAACGCTGTATCGAGCAGCGCCTTATTTGACGCGATCCGCTGCTTATGGCCAATGGCCGTCAACACGTCCGACAAATCAGGACGTTCACCCTTGGCGGTGGCGGCAGAGAATTCGGCCGTCATGTCGGGATCGGGCATGTCGATGATCTCGTGCGCCCATTCGAGAATGCGCTTGAATGATGCTTGCTCGGCCTTGGTTCGTCCGTGGGCCGGCGATTTGATCGTCTCGATGAGCCGCGCTGCGCCGGAACGAATCGCTTGAACGCGCGTCCATACCGCGCGCGTCTGGGGCGATACCTTCAGCGGGTCGCTCGCGAAGCTGGTCCCGGTGTTGTATTCGATCGCGTAAATCCATGCGCCGGGTGCGGGCTGCGCGACGCGAATGTATGCGAGCGGCCCCTTAATTCTTCCGGTTCGCTCAGGTCCGCATACCGTATCGACAGGCTCGCAGCAGCCGTTTGCATCCGGCTCGGACAATGGCCAGACCTTTGTCGTTGAGGGGCGGCCGAGTAGATCGGCGAGCGGCATCAGCGCGGTATGAACTGCTTCGATCGTCGGCTTTGCCAGTCGGCCGAAGTTCTTGTCATGGAGTACAGCCTGCAGGGCCTGCAAAAGTTGCTTTGACTGCTTCTCGCTGATTTTGGTGGGGGCGCTTTGCCGCGACGCTGCCTGCATCGGCGCTTGAGTCGCAATCGTGCATTCCGCGGTCGTTGACCCAGCGAGCGGTGCAGTGTCGGTGTCCGTGTCGGCGGATGCGGGTGCTGCATGCTCGGCGGAAGGTTCCGGGTCCGGGCGTGTATCGAGCAGGGGCGCTGCTTCGAGGTACTTCTTCGTTACCTTCGTCTTGCCGGCTTCAGCGGCTTTGGAGATCCCGACGACGATGCGTTCGAGCGCTTTGTCGCCACCGTGCAGGCGGATCTGCTCGATGGCCAGTGTGCCGGTACATTGGCCGTTCCGTATGAGCTGATGCAGTTCGGCCGGTGCCCGTTCGAGGAGGCCGACGTCGCGGATCGTTTGATCGGTGACGTTCAAGCGCTTGCAGATGGCGGCAAGCGTCATGCCGTGAATGTCGCGCAGTTCTGCGACGGCAGCGGCCAGATCAAGCGGCGACGACTGCTTGCCGTTGTTGCTGAGATAACCGTCGATCACCATTTCGGCGCGGTTGACCGTCTTGGCGTCACGGACGACGACCGGGATCTTTCCGATGTCCTTGCCCGCTTCGATCGCTTTGCCGGCCGCGAGGTAGCGGTGCTGCCCCTTGTATACGAACAGCAGATCCTTGCCCGCGACCTTCCGCGCGTAGCAATGGAGCGGTGAGCCCTTGTCGTATCCGTTTTCCATCATCAGCGCGGTGAGGTGCTTCACCCACTCGGGATCAACCGGTCGAATATTGTCCGACGGGTCGTAATGAAGCTGGTCGTAGGGGACCATCCACAGGTCCGCTGACGTTGCGCCGGCCGCAGCGGCTGCGGCCTTGATGTTGCCGGTCGGGATCGGGGCCGTCAGGTCGAGCTGTTGCGTGCGGTCGTCCATTACGCAACCTCCTGCGGTACCGCCGTCCGCGTCTTGCCACGCTTCTTCGCTTTATCGATCGCGTTCGACGCCTCGACGCCCGCTGCGCGCTTGGCGTCGCGCAGGCGTTTGATTGCGTCAGCGCAGTTGCCTTCGTCCGGAATCGAGATCTGCCTGCGGGCGATCTCTGTACCGTCGAGGATCAAATATTCCGTATGCACGCTGTCCGGCAGCGGGCGACGTCCGACAACGTACTTGCCGATCAGGATCGGTGTCGACGGACGGCGTGCGCTTCGGTCGTATCGCGTGAAAGTGCGGAGTGAGAGGGTGTCGCGACGTTCGACGTCGAATAGGGGTTCTGCTTTGACTTTGATGCGCGGCATGGTGGTCTCCATGACGCCGGGGCGGGCTCTCGCCCCGGCAATGTCGGGGCGGTTTAGACGGTGACGTTGTAAGCGGTCGTTGGGGCGACGACCGGATCGTCTTGAAACACATTCACGACGACAAACAGCAGGGCGGCGACGACCGTCCAGCGGAAGATCTTCGATTTTTCAAAGTTGCTTTGGCGTGCCGGCTCGGACGGGGTAATGCGGGGTGTTTGCTCGTCGCGGAGCCATTCGTGACGGTCGTAGAGCTGGCAATCGATCAGGCGGCTCGCTTGACAGTGGTGAGCGACGGGTTGCGAGGCGTGCAGTTCAGGAAGTTCGCGATTCATCAGTTCCTCACGATAGGTTGTGACGTGAGGATGATAGATTTTCTATCCAATCACATGCAAGAAAAACTATCCTTGCGGGTAGAAAATCTATCTATTGAGATCGAGCAGGCAATAGTCAGGAGTGGGGTGCGCAAAAAAAATCCCGCCGAAGCGGGACTGCGGGGAGCGAGTTATCGCCGGCGATATCGACGGTGTTCAACCATCACGCCAATAATCCGAACGGGTTCGTGTTCGCTATTTATCGTTGGATAGTCGGAATTCAGTGGGACCAGCTCAAACACTTCCGCGCCAGTCGTACTCACGCCACGAAGCCTGTACTTCTTGAACGTGGCTTCTTCTTTGCCGTTCTTAGCTACGACATAGTCGCCCGGCCTAGGTGCAATGGCTGGCTCAACGATGATTCTATCGCCGGGCATAAACTCCGGTGCCATCGATTCCCCCTCTACCTCAAGGGCGAACGCATGATCCGATAGCTCTAGATCGGTTAGCAGGTACTCGAATGCACCGCCAGGTGGAAACGGAGTGATTGCCTCGCTCATCAGGCCGGCTTGCACGCTGCTGATCAGCGGTACGCGACGCGTGCCGACATTCGCCGGGACAACGTTCCCAATGGGCGTACCCGCAACGCCGGGGATGGGAATTGCATGTTTGGTAATACGTGCGATCTCAAGAATCTGGCCGAAGCTTGGCTCGTGACGGCCGTTCTCCCACGCTGACACGTTGCCGCGCGTCTTCCCCAATCGCTCCGCGAGTTCATCTTGCTTGAGGCTGGCAGCTTCGCGGCTGGCCTTTATCCATTCACCGATGTCCATGCGCTCAATGGTAAGAAAATCTTGCGCGCATACGGCTATATTTTCTATCTCTCGAATGTTAGAATTTCTATCATTGCGCTGATGATGGAAGCTCATGGACAACATCGTTGAACACCCCTTGGATCGGGCCGCCAAAGCGGCCGGGCTGACTATGCAGTCGCTTGCAGATCATCTCGGCGTGACTCGCGCGGCGGTCCAGCAATGGAAGCAGGCGGGCCGGCGGGTGCCGGCTGAACACTGCCCTCCAATTGAGCAGCTTTGCCACGGTGCCGTGCGATGTGAGGAACTGAACAGTCGGGTCGATTGGGCCTTCGTCCGCCAATCGGGGCCATCGCCAAGCGCAACGCATGTCTGCAACAGCTAACGGTGCGGTTTCGATCGCACATCTCGAATCCTAGTGACGTTTCGTGCGTCGCGACAGGATGAAACGCTCCGATCTCAAACGCTATGACCTGCCGATACGACAGTACCGAATGGCTGGACGTGCTTTATACGTCCGTTCGCAACACGCCCGGCGGTGTCGCCGACGCGGCGAACCACCTTACGATCCGGCGCGGTAAGAACATCACGCCGGAATCGCTTCGTCTTCGCCTGCGTGGCGTTGGCGATAGTCGCTTGTCGATGGAAATGTTCGAGCTGCTGATCGAGTGGATGCAGGAAAAGGCAGAGGGCGAGGCGTATGCGCTCGACGCGCTGCATGCGTTGAACGCGCGCTTCGGGCTGGTTGCCGAGCACGTCGACGACCATGCCGCTGACGACGTCAGCGAACCCGGCACGCTGCGCCTTGTTTCGACGGCGCTGCACCTGCAGGCGCATGTTGGCCTCGTCGCCGACGACGTGACGCGTGCGCTGGCTGATCAGCGGATCGACGATCAACACGCCGAGAAGATCATCGCGACCGGCCGCAAGGGCCAGCGTCTGTTCCAGCGATTGATTCACGCTGCTCGCAACCTCGCCGCGCGTCGACGCCGTCGTCATGGAGCGGTTTAAGCCTGGCATGGGGTGCTGTCGTCCCGACCGTGAACACGTCGGCCTCTACTGCTCGCCCGAGCAGCAACTGGCGTGCTCTGTCACGACGCTCACATCCCGATTCGAGTATGCCCCCGCCGAAGCGGGGCGCTTGCTGTCCGAATTGATCGCCACGTTCCCCGATCGCCTCGCTCCGATTCTTGCGGAAGCGAACGCAGCCGGGCGCGTGCGCCTGTTCATCGAGCGAGCGGCGCGCGCATGCGCCGCGCTCGCGACCAAGGCGGAACGTCACGCGTTCCGCGACCAACTTACCGATCGTCTCTGCGCACTGGACCTTGCCGCGTTCGACGATCTCATGTCGACGGAATGGCGTCGACTGCGTGGCAAATAACCGGAGACACATGTGAACGTGAACGGGATCAGTAGCGCGTTGCGACGCAGCGCATTGCAATACAGCCGCTCGCCGAGCGGGCGGCAGTGCTATGCGGCGGGACGAGCCGTATGGCGAAGCTTTTCTCACAAGGTCGAACGCGACCGCCGTCTCGTCGAGTTGGAGACCGTTCGGCGTGCGAGTTAGCACGGAACCATTCAACGAATTGTGATCTGGCCGCGACATGCGGCCAAAGTAACTTTGATCGAGGGAATTTTTGTATGGCGACACTGGACCAGATCATTCAGCAATTGCGCGCTGCGGGGCATCCCGACCTGCCTGCCGGCCATCCGGTCGCAGACGGCAAACATCATCGGTATGGGCCGCGCAAGAAATACTGGTATCAGCTTCGAGAGATCATCAGCAAGGGCGCGGTAATCGGCTATGGCGGCACGTTCGGCCACTTCTCGGGCGACGATCCGGGCACCGAGCGATTCGAATGGAGCGGCGCACCGATGAGCGAGGAAGTGCTCGCGGAGACGCGTCGCCGGCAGGAAGCCGCCGACCGTGAGCAGGCCGAGCGCGATGCGCGTCAGGCGAAGCTCGCCGCGAACCGCGCGCGAGATCAGTGGAACCGCGCGGCAGAGCATGGCGATTCCACCTATCTTGAACGCAAGCGCATCACGGCCGAAGGCGTGCGTTTCGACGCGGACGGCACGATCTTCGTGCCGATGTATCAGTACGGCGATGACGCTCGGCTCGTCGGTCTGCAGAAGATCACGCCGGACGGCGCGAAGCGCTTCAACAAGGGCATGGAAAAGAAGGGCGCGTCGTATCTGCTCGGCGAGGTGAGCGCCGACGACCAGATCGTACTGGTCGCCGAAGGCTACGCGACCGCGCGATCGATCCGCGTGGCGGTCGACGAGGCGTTCGCGGTCAATGTCTGCTTTGACGCGGGCGGCATCCTCCCGGCCGTGCGGTATTTGCGTGCGACGTATCCGGATGTGCATGTGCTGGTCTGCGCCGACGACGACTGGAAGATCGAGCAGCGCATGCGCGACTGGCTCGCCGACGAGTTCGGTTTCCGGGGTGAACTGCCGTTTGGTGCCGACCCGGTACGGATCGAGGCGAAGAACACGTGGTACATGGTCGCCGCGTCACGCCGTCGTGACGACAATGGCGTGCCGTATGTCGAGGTCAGCTACGGAAACGACGTGATGCCGTTGCGTCGTAAGCGGTTCGAAAACACGGGCCTGAAACGTGCGTATGAGGCGGCAGCGATGGTCGCCGACGTCAGCGTCGTCTATCCGGTATTCGCCAAGCGCGGCGAGCGCAAGCTGACCGATTTCAACGACCTGCACGTCGAAGAGGGCATCGACCCTGTCCAGGCTCAGGTGCAGGCGGCAATCTTGCGCGTCATCGCGCCAGCGAACGAAGAGATCCGACCGGCGGCGGTTGCGGTGTCGACCGCGGACGACACGCCGACGAAATCCGCCGCGACGTCCGCTGCCGCGAAACAGCCGGAATGGGATGGCCGCGAGGCAGAGAACGGCGCGCACACATGGGAGCAGGATCTCGCGCGTTCGGACAAGGGCACGCTGCTGCCGACGCTCGGCAACGTGCACATGATCTTGGCGAATCACAAAGCGTGGCAGGGCGTCATCGAGCAGGACGACTTCGGTGGCCGCGTGATGAAGCGCAAGGCACCGCCGTTCCGGCAAGGCGTGAAGGGCGAGTGGACTGACATGGACGATCAGCGCTGTGCGCTTTGGTTGTCGCAGCGCTACGGCCTCTCGGTGCGCACCGATATCGTGATGAACGCGGTTCTGTTGGTGGCGGACGAGCAGCACTTCCATGACGTGCGCGAATACCTCGAAGGGCTCAAATGGGACGGCGTGTCGCGCGTGCGATCGATGCCGTCGACCTACCTGCGTGTCGCCGACAGCGAGTATGTGCAGCTCGCGTTCATGAAATGGATGATCGCCGCCGTCGCGCGCGTGATGGAGCCGGGCTGCAAGGTCGACAACGTCCTGATCCTCGAAGGCAAGCAGGGGCATCGCAAATCGACGGCGCTGAAGGTGCTGGCCGGCGCTTCGTGGTTCACGGATACGCCAATCCAGATCGGCAACAAAGACACATACGCGGTGCTGGCCGGGAAGTGGGTGATCGAGCTGGCCGAGCTGGACTCGTTGAACAAGGCCGACTCGTCGGCGGTGAAGAGCTTCTTCGCGACGGCCGTCGACCGGTTCCGCAACTTCTACGGTAAGCGGGCGACCGACGTCCCGCGTCAATGCGTGTTCGCTGGCTCGGTCAACTTCGACACGTACCTGAAAGACGAATCGGGCAACCGGCGTTACTGGCCGCTGCGTGTCGGCGGTCTGGTCGACATCGACGGCATTGTGGCCGTCCGCGATCAACTCTGGGCCGAAGCCGTGCACCTGTATCGATCGGGCGTCGTGTGGCACGTAGAAGAGCATGAGCGCCCCCTGTTCGAAATCGAGCAAGCGGAGCGTTACGAGGGCGACGTGTACGAGGACAAGATCGCGAAGGCCCTGGAATTCGTGTCGCGCACGACGATGGAAGAGATCCTCGCGGACATTCTGAAGCTCGATACGTCGAAATGGACGCTGGCAGAGCAGCGTCGCATCGGCAAGGCGTTGAAGTCGCTCGGGTGGGTGCGCAAGCGCGAGTCGACCGGGTCGCGTGGCTGGTACTACGTGAAGGAAGAGCAAGAGCCGGAAGCGGAGCGCGAATTGGTCGCAGCGGGTGATGACGACAGTCCGCTGTAATCGCGCGGCGCGCTGTGCCTCCACGGTAAGCGCGCCACTCGGCCCGTCTTGGCGCGCTGTGGACGTCCCATGTCCCAACGTCCCAAGGCGCGGTCTCGGGCGCGGGTGCAGGGGCGCGACATGCGCGACGTGAGCGGCGCATGTCGCATGTCGCAGGCGCGCACCCCTGCAAGCTTCTTCCCTTGAGACATTGGGACATTAGGACGAGTAGGAGAGAGTGATGATCGATTTGAAAGAGCGGGTGGGCGTTGCGATGAGCGTTCGTGGTCAGTTCACCGACCCGATTGCCGATCCTAAAGTTACTTTGGGCGCGCTCGCCTTTGCGAACGATCTCGGGAGCTTGCTGGCCCGAATCAAGGCCGGGCCGATGCCGACGCCTGCGATGGTGCGACGTGCAATGTTGCTGTTGGCGCAGATGATCCGGACGTCGGGCCGATTCAAGCGTGCGCGGTTCACCGGCCTGTCGCGCGACGAGCGCCGCGATCAACGTGCGGGACACGCTGTCGAGCGTTCGAAGGTCGATATCGTCGAGCGGTTCGCGCTGCGGTTGCTGGATGAGTGGGTGAACGATCAATGTGTCGAGTGCGAAGGGCGTGGTGTCGTGCGTCGTGCGCGTCCTGTCACGACGTCAACGCACGCGTGTGATGTATGCGGGGGCAGCGGCAAAGTGTGTGTATCAGAGGAACGTATCCCGTTCTTCGAAGGGCGTAACGGGCCGTTGGTATTTCGGGAATACGAACCATGCGACGACTGCGGCGGGATGGGGCGGATCGCTGCGTCGCCGGCTTCGGATGCGAAGGGCCGGCACATTTGCCCGAACTGTTCCGGTTCCGGCAAGCGGCAGATCGACGACGCTGGCCGGGCGCACGCACTCGGTGTATCGCTCGACGAGTATCGGAAGAACTGGTCGTGGCGCTTCCACGACATGCTCGCGCTGCTGGATACGGTCGATGGATCGGTGTACGACACATTGCGTCGTCAATTGCGAGGATGAAACGTATTCCATTTCAAGAGCGGATCGCTTAAAATCTGCACATCCTTTACCGCGTCACTGGATAAATGAGCGACCGCATACTCGTGTCGCAACCTTCGCCCGACAGGCATACTGAATCGCGGGAGCGCCGCGACCAACAACGATAACTGTCTGCCGGGATCTGTTGGGAGGGCGTTCGCCCTTACGAAATGAATATCGAAGCCCTGAGTGCGTAAGCCTTGGGGCTTTTTTGCATGGGGGGTATATGTCGAACGTAGATGCGGGGCTGCAGTCGGCGAGCGAAGAGAAGGACAGAATGCTCGATTGGGTGGAAAAGCAAGCTGCTGAGAATCTGCAATTCCATATTCAATGTGCGGAGCACATAAAAAAGGAAGCGAATACTACGCTGACGGTGATCTTAGCCGGCGTCGGTGGTGCATCCGCTTATGTCGTCAAGCTGTTCGACACGCATGCGGCATACTGGTTGATGGCGGCGGCGTTGACGTTCAACGTCTGTCTCTTGTTGTTGGCTGCGTTGCTGATTCTGCGGTGTCTGAATCTCGACAATATTCAAGCGCCTGCAAACGAACCGAAGAACCTATATCTGCCGAATTATTCGCTGCAGTTGGTGCGCGAAGTGGAGCTGGAAAACATGCAGCTACGGATCAAACTTGCTCAGTCACGCAATGGAGAGGCGGCGGACCGCTTAGAACGAATCCGCCTCTATGCCTTGCTGGTTCCCGTTATCTCTGCCTCTGTGGCTGGGACGGCGTTGGCTGTCTCGGCGTTTCACGTGGCGGCACATTAGCCTGTTCCCGTCGACCGGGCGTGGGCTGAGGAATGGTGGGTCGATCTTGACTCATTTAGTTGGTCTCCATGACGGGCAGTTGTTGCCCAAAACGATTTTAGCGTAACCATCGGACGTGTCCGGTTCACAAGCCTCGAGTGCGAAAGTGCTCGGGGCTTTTTCTATTGGTGCCTCGAAATGAATGTTCGATGTGATGGGGGCTGCCAGTTCGACCTTTGGGCGGCATGGGATGAGGATCGAAGCATGGGACGTGTTACAGCGCGGTGCTTCGTGTTTGACGACGCGATGGACCGTGTCGTGTGGGCAATCGACCGAGCAGGCGACGGCGTGACCGCCGATGTCGCGATCGGTGCGGGCCTGCCTAATTTGTGAGCAGGCGGGGACCCTCTGGGCATCGCCGCACGCGGGGGCTCGCACCCGCGTTTTTTCTCTACTGGCGAGTTCCCATAGGGGGTCATATTCATGCCGACTCAGCAGCAGATCGCTGACCATCTCGACCTTGACCAGTCGGCCGTTTCGCGATTCGTCGACAAGGTCCAGCTCGATTACCGCGTGGCGTCGATCGACGAGATCCGCGTCGCGTATATCCGGCATTTGCGCGAGGTCGCGGCCGGCCGGTCCAGCGGTACGGGAATCGATCTCGTCGCCGAACGGGCGAAGACCGAGATCGTCGATCGCGAGATCAAGCTCCTGACGCTGGCCGAGAAGAAGGGGCAGCTCGTCAACGCGGCGCAGCTCGAACAGGCGTACGGCCTGATGGTCGGCGCATTTCAAACGGAGCTGCTGTCGCTCTCCGACAAGCTGGTGCAGGAGCTGCGCACGCTGTACGGCGTCGAGGTGGACGTCGAATGGTTGAACGAGCATATATATGGATGCCTTGAGCAGCTTTCTGAATACGACCCAGACAGTCCACGCGGTGATTCGCCGGATCGCGAAGATGCTGCGACCGCCGGAGCGGATTGGGACGACGGACTGGGCACGCAAACATCGTAGGTTGAGCGCGAAGGGTTCGGCCAGCCCCGGCCGGTATAACCCGAACATCACGCCGTGGGTGTTCGGCATGCACGAAGCGCTGGACGATCCGACCGTGCAGAAGATCGTATGCATGAAGTCGGCGCAGGTCGCGTGGACAGATGGCGTGCTGCTGAACTACATCGGCAAGCGGATCGACGTTGACCCGTGCCCGATGATCGTCATGTTCCCGAAAGAGAAGACGGCGAAGAAGTTCAACCTGGAGAAGTTCGAGCCGATGGTCGAGGTGACGCCTCGCCTGTCGGCGAAGTTGCCGGTGCACGCGGCCCGCGACAAAAACAACTTGTGGGATCACAAAACGTTCGCACGCGGCTTCCTGAAGTTCATCACGTCGAACGCGCCGGACGAAGTGAAGTCGACGCCGGCCCCGGTCGTCGCGGTCGAGGAGCCGGACGACGCGAATACGAACGTTCGCGAGCAGGGCGATTCGATCACGCTGCTGGAGGAACGGAACAAGAGCTACTCGGCCCGGCGACGCAAGATGATCTTGGGCGGCACGCCGACCATCGACGGCCTGTCGCGCATCCAGCAGGCTTACGCGGCATCGGATCAGCGCGTGTATCTGGTGCCGTGCCCGGATTGCGACGAGGAGCATGAGCTGGCGTGGGAAAACGTCACGTGGAGCGAAGGCGCCGAAGTCGTACATGAGGTCTACGGCCGCGCACAACCGGAGACGGCCCGTTACACCTGCCCGCATTGCGGTTCGTTGTGGGACGACGCGACGCGTATTCGCGCTGTCCGGCGCGGGCGATGGGTTGCGACGGCACCGTTTCACGGCGTTGCCGGCTTCCGCATCAACGAGCTGGTGTCGCCGTTTCCCGGCTCGAACATGGCCGAGCTGGTCAAGAAGTGGCTGACCGCCGACAAGGCGCTGCGCGAGGGCGACGATACGAAGATGCGTTCGTTCGTGAACAACTCGCAGGGCCGGGCGTACAAGTACAAGACCGATCTGCCGGAGCTGGACGTGCTCGCACAACGTGCGCTGCCATACGCGGAGCTGACGGTCCCGCTCGGCGGTCTGGTGTTGACGCTCGGCGTCGACGTGCAGCACGACCGGCTCGCGATCGTCCTGCGTGCATGGGGGCGCGGCGAGGAAAGCTGGCTCGTCGCATGGGGCGAGATATACGGCAACGTGACGGAGCAGCAGCAAGACCCGATGACAGGCGGCGTATGGGGCGCGTTGACGATGCTGTTGTCGCACGCATACCGGCATGAGAACGGCTGGCTGCTGCGTATCCGTGCAACGTCGATCGACTCGTCGGACGGTGCGACGTCGGACGCCGTATACAGGTATGTGCGCGCGGCGCAGCAGGCCGGTTACAACGTCATGGCCGTCAAGGGTAGCAGCAACGTCGACGCGGAGATCTTCAGCGTGCCGAAGGCGTCGATCGACTCGACGCGCAACAACAGCAAGGCGGCGAAGTACGGGCTGCGGCCGTATATGGTCGGCGTTAGCCGTGCAAAGGACCTGATTCTCGAAAACCGACTGAAACTCGAAGGCGACGGGCCGGGCCGCATGCACTGGTATCGCGGCGTGCGCAGCGACTACCTGTCGCAGCTCACGGCGGAGGTCAAGGTGCCGGGTCCACGTGGCGGTAAGCGCGTGTGGAAGAAGATCAGCCCGAGAAACGAAGCGCTGGATTGCGAAGGGTATGCGTTGCACGCGGCCCGCAGTGTGAAGGTGCACCTGATGAAAGAAGCGGACTGGCAAGCCGCGCAGCATCGTGCGTCGCAGGTCTCGCTGTTTGATGCGGTCCCGGTGCTGGAGGCATTGCCGACGGCGCTGCCGGCCGAGGTGCCGCCCGATCCGCCGGACGTGCCCGAGATTATCGAGACGCCGCGGCCGTCGCCGCAGGTAGCAAAACCCACCGAAACCCCGCCACCGAGCGGGGTTTCGCGCATTCAGGGGCGTCGTGTTGGTCGCTCGACGTACCTGAAGCGGCGCTAAACGAGGAATGGCATGGCATACACGAAACAGGATCTGCAGAGCATCCAGTCGGCAATCGCGAAGGGCGAGCTGGAAGTCCAGTATGCCGACCGGCGCGTGAAATATCGCTCGATCGGCGAGCTGCGCGAGGCGCGCACCGAGATCATTCGCGACCTGAACGGCGCGGCCGGGCGTTCGTCGATCGTCCGGATTCGTCACGCCGGCAAGGGGGTGCGATGAAGGCGGGCTTTCCGTCACTCGCGCGGCGCGGATTCGTGGTGCCGACGCGGCTCAAAGCGGCGGCCTACGAGTCGGCGAGCACGACAGGCGCGCGGGCGAAGTCGTGGCGGACGTCGAGCGCGGGACCGAATGCGGCGGCGGTGCAAAACCTGCCGCTACTGCGCTCGCGCGCTCGCGACGCGATCCGCAACGAGTCGTGGGCAAAAGCGGTCATCGAGCGGCTTGTCTCGAACACGATCGGCACTGGCATTCAGGCGCATCCGCAGCATCCGAACGATGCAGTGCGCAAAATGCAAAAGCAACTTTGGGAGGATAGCTGCGAGGAGATCGACGCGGACGAGCGGGCCGACATCGGCGGAGTACAGACGCTTGCGGGCCGAGCATTTTTCAGCGATGGCGAGGTATTGGTGCGTCGCCGATTGCGCAGTCCGCGTGAGGGCTTGGCGGTTCCGATGCAGATCCAGCTACTCGAAGGCGATCTGCTGCCGGTGGAGAAGAACGAGATCGTGGCGGGCGGGGGCGAGATCATCAATGGCGTCGAGTTCGATGCGGACGGTCGGCGTGTTGCTTATCACCTGCTGCAGCGTCATCCCGGCGAGTACGGGCGGGCGTCGACGACCAACATGCAGACCGTGCGCGTGCCGGCTGACGAGATCGCGCACGTTTTTCATGCGCTTCGGCCCGGACAGGTGCGCGGCGTGCCGGTGCTGTCGACCGTGCTGCTGCGGCTCAAGTCACTGGACAACTTCGACGATGCAGTGCTGTTCCGGCAAGAGGTCAGCAACCTCTTTGCAGGGTTCATCACGAAGCCGCCCGCCGAGCCGGGCCTCATGGGCGATCCAGTGACGGGCGCGGCGATGGAGTACGACGTCGACGGCTTCTCACCGGTCGTTTCGCTCGAACCGGGGAGCATGCAGGAGCTAGCGCCGGGCGAAAGCGTCACTTTTGCGGAGCCGCCGGGTGCGGGGACCGACTACGGCCCGTTCATGCGTCAGCAACTGATGGCCGCTGCGGCGTCGGTCGGCATGCCGTACGAGGTCATGACGGGCGATCTGCGCGACGTGAGCGATCGCGTGCTGCGCGTGATCTTGAATGAGTTCCGGCGATCGATCGAACAGCTCCAGTGGAACGTGTTCATTCACCAGTTTTGCCGGAAGGTGTGGCGCTGGTGGGTCGACGCTTGCGCGTTGTCGGGCGCGATGCCGATGCCGGATTACTACCGACGTCGTCGTGACTATCTGCGGGTGCGATGGGTGCCGCAGGGCTGGCCGTATATCCATCCGGTGCAGGACGTCACGGCGAAGCGAATGGAGATTCGCTCCGGACTGGCGAGCCGGACCGGTGCGGTGCTTTCGCGTGGTGACGATCCGGAGCAGGTCGATCGAGAGAACGCGGACGATCTCGCGCGTGAGCGCCGGCTCGGGATTCGATATGACACGCTCGATCCGGTCGACGGCGCGGGCGATCTTTCTATTGGGGAGGGCGAATGAAAGGGAAGAAGCGGTGGTGGGATATCCGTGCGCAAGCGAACGCGGCGGGCGGGAACGAGGTCGAGATCCGGATCTACGGCGACATTGGTTTTTGGGGCACCGACGCCGAACTGTTTGCGACGAAGCTGGACGAGGTAGCGTCGACAGCGACGTCGATCGTCCTCGCGATCAACTCGATGGGCGGCGACGTGTTCGATGCGTTCGCGATCTACAACGCGGTGCGTCGGCATAGCGGCAAGGTGACGGGGCGCGTCGACGGTGTCGCCGCATCGGCTGCGTCGCTGATCCTGATGGCATGCGACACGATCGAGATGCCGTCGAACGCGAGGCTGATGATCCACAACCCGAATACGGTCGCGGCTGGCGAAGCGGAGCATCTGCGCAAGCTCGCCGATCTGCTGGACAGCACGTCCGACAGCATGTTGGCGGCCTACGTCGAGCGCAGCGGCCGAACCGCAGAGGAAGTCCGCGCGATCATGGATGCCGAGACCTGGCTCACGGCCGCGCAGGCGAAGGAGCAAGGCTTTTGCGACGCGATCGTCGATCCGATCCGGATCGAGGCGTATGCGGGCGCGGCACGGCTCGCCGCACGCTATGCGGCGGTGCCGGCCGAGATCCGCGCCGTGCTGGAGGACGACAGCGAGGTGACGCCGGCCCCGGAGCCTCATCGGCTGCCGACGCCCACACCCGCGCCGGGTCCGGACGTGTCGGTTCTCGCTGCCCACGTCTACAGCGCGTGCCGCGACGCGCGGATCGAGCACTGCGCGGAGGGCATCGTGCTGGCGACCGGCCTACGGGATCGCGCGAGCGTCGACGCCGCGATCCGCAACGCGCAGGACATCGCTGGTATCTGTCTGGCCGCAAGCCTGACCGAGCTGACGGCCGGCTTTGTCTCGGATGGCTTGTCGCCGGATCAGGTGCGCGCGCGGCTGTTCGAGCGCATGACTGCCTCGCAGAAGCCGATCAACCATCGTGCTGCCCCGGTTGCGTCGCAAGACGCGCCCGTGGTCGCGAATGCGCCGCGTGCGGCGTCCATCTACGCGGCTCGCAAGAGCGGCAAGTAACTTTGACGTAACCCGAGGAGGGGAAAACTCATGTCGAACTGGAAAGTACAGGCCGCTCTGACGGCCGAATTTCTCGTGTCGGAGGGCAACGGTCAGATCTCGCGCGAGCACATCATCGTCAAGGCCGGCCCGGCGCTGCCGGCCGGGCAGGTGCTCGGTGTGACCAGTACCGGCGAGTATGCGCCGTACGACAACGCCGCGAACGACGGTTCGGAGGTCGCCGCAGCGATTCTCTATGCGCCGCTGGCGGCGTCCGAAGCGCCGCGACCGGCGACGGGTGTCGTCCGGCTCGCTGAAGTCGCGGGCGCGCTTCTGACGGGCCTCGATGCGGCCGGTCGCGGGGATCTCGCCGAGCGACACGTGATCGTCCGCTGATCACAACACACCCCATTCAAGGCCACGCCAACCGCGTGGCCTTTTTTGTATCCATTTTCATGTCGGAGGTTGTATGGCGGATATCGCCCTGTTTCAAGACGACGCGTTTTCGCTGTCGTCCCTGAGTGCTGCGATCAACGAGCAGCCGTATGTTCCCGGCCGGATCGGCACGCTCGGGCTGTTCGAAGAGGACGGCATCACCACGACGACGATCCAGATCGAGCGCGACGGCGACACGCTGTCGCTCGTCGCGTCTGGCCAGCGCGGTGCACCGTCCGCTATTGTCGCGGGCAGCAAGCGCAACATGATCCCGTTCAACACGGTGCATCTGCCGCAGCGTGCGGTGATCATGGCCGACGAAATCGCGAACCTGCGTGCATTCGGTTCCGAAACGGAGCTGGAGGCACTCCAGACCGTCGTGAATCGCCGACTCGCGAAGATGCGTCGGCAGCTCGATGCGACGCACGAATTCCACCGCATCGGCGCAATCAAGGGCGCGGTGCTCGACGCGGACGGCAAGACGGTGCTGATCGATCTGCTGAAGTACTTCGGCATCGAGCAGACGGTCATTGCGTTCGAACTGTCGACTGCGACCACCGAGATTCGCCAGAAGTGCGTCGAGGTGCAGGACGCGATCGAAGATGCGCTCGGCGCGATGACGTATACGGGCGTGCGTGTGCTCTGCGGGCGCGAGTTCTGGAACAAGCTGATCGTCGCGAAGTCGGTGAAGGAAACGTATCTCGCGTCCGTGATGGCCGCGCAGCTGCGTGGCGATGCGCGCGACGCGTTCGACTTCGGTGGCTGCACGTTCGAGCGTTATCGCGGTCGCGTCGGCGATGTCGGGTATGTCGCGGACGACGAAGCGCATGCGGTGCCGGAGGGCGTGTCCGATCTCTTCATCACGCGTTTCGCGCCGGCCGACTACGTCGAGGCGGTGAACACGACGGGGATTCCGTACTACGCGAAGCAGGAACTGATGCCCTTCGGCAAGGGCGTCGAGGTCGAGGCGCAGTCGAACCCCATCCACCTGTGCACGCGCCCGAAAGCGCTCATCAAGCTGAAGGCGTGACATGGCGTTCCGGGATCTGATCTCGGACGTCGACGCTGCGGTGCTGCGCGACCTGGGCGACGCGGACATCACGATCGACGGCCGGCCCGTCGAAGGTATGTTCGCGTCGCCTTGGATCGGCCCTGATCTCGGTAGCCAGCGTACGCAACTGGTTGCGCCAGTGTTCCATGTGCGTGATCGCGATGCTGTCGGGGTCCGGCAAGGCAGCATCCTGATCGCGAGCGAGGAGCGTTACCGGGTGCTCGAAGCGAAGCCGGACGGCACCGGCTGGACAATCCTCATTCTCCAGTAGGCGATATGGACGATCTGAAGATCGAAATCGATATCAAAGAGGCGACGGCGGTGCTGCAAGGGCTGTCGCCGTCCGCGATGCAGGCTGCGTGGCGACGGACGTTGCGCAAGACGGCCGGGTGGATCAAGAGCCAGACGGCGAAAGAGGTCGGGGCCGCGACGAAGATCCCGCAGAAGGCGATCCGTCGCCGCCTCTACTTCTTTCTTCGCTCGGCTGATACCGGCAAAGTGTGGCTCGGCCTGAACCCGATCGAAGCGCATCGTCTCGGCAAGGCGACGCGGACGCGCAAGGGGATGCGAGTCGGCCGCCAGTCGTTCGAGGGCGCGTGGCGACAGACGAATCGGAAGCCGGACGGGCCGATTTACGAGCGCGTCGGTAAAGAACGGATGCCGTACCGGATGGTGACGGTGGCGTGGCAGCAATCGGGCGACCCGGCATTTCGGCGGGCCGCGAAAGCCTGCGAGGCTCGGCTGATGGTGATTCTCCGTCAGGAAGTGAACTACGAACTGCAGAAGGTGATGCGCCGTGCTTGAGAATCTGAAAGCGCTACATGAGGCAATCGAGCGCGGCATGCGCGCGAAGCTGCCCACGATGAAGCGGATCGAGGCATATCCACGGCTCGGTCAGAAGATCGACACGCCGTTGATCGCGATCGAGCTGAACGAGTTCGAACCCGGTCACGACGATGGGACCGGCGACGTCGCGCTGATTGCACGCATGCAGGCCCGTGTCGTGTTCGATCCGATCGAGGACGGTGCGGAGCTGGCCGTGCGCGAGGTCGCGGCCCGCGTCGCAATGGTCGTGCACGGGAATACGTGGGAACTGCCAATCACGCCGGGTAAGGTCGTGCAGGTCGCGGAGGATCCGTTCCGGCCGCAGCTCGACACCTACTGTGTGTGGCTCGTCGAATGGACGCATGAATTCGGGCTCGGGATCGAACTGGACGATATCCCCGACGGGCGGGCGATCGTATGGGGCGTTGACCCGGACATTGGCCCGGGCAACGAGGGGCAGTACTGGGATCCCGGTGCGGAAGGCGGCGAATCATGAGCGACTACGAGCTGGGCGAGATTGATCGCCGCATGGCCTGCATGGTGCAGCACGGGACGGTCGAGAACGTCTCGTATCAGCCGCCACAGTGCCGTGTGCGGATCGGCGATTGGGTCAGCGACTGGATGCCGTGGAAGACGGCCGCAGCGGGTGTGGTGCGCTTCTGGCGCCCGCCTTCCGTTGGCGAGCAGGCGTCGATGTTCGCCCCGTCCGGAGATCTGGCTGGCGCATACGCGGCTCCGGGCTACTACTCTGATCAGCATGGCGGTTCTGCTCGGTCCAATCCGAACGAAACGGCGTGGGATTACCCGGACGGTGCATCGGAGGTCTATGACCACGAGAAGCACGAATACCGCGTCGACGTGCCAGCGGGTGGGCGGATCGTGTTTCGCATCGGCGCAACGGAGCTGGAACTGCGTGCGGACGGCGTGACGTTGCGCACGGAGAAATTGCTCGGCGATGTTCCTGATTCGACGTTCACGGGCAACACGACGACGGAGAAGCTGTTGACGTTCAACGGCGGGATGCAGGGCAAGGGTGGCGGTGACAGTGGCCCTGCCGTCCAGGTCGAGGGCGGGGCACTTTACACGGACGACGTTGAAATTGGCGGCAAGTCGTTCCTCAGACATTCGCACATGGAAGAGGGTGACGGTGCGCCCGTGTCGCCCCCGTTGTAACGCGCACATTCACAAAGTTGCTTTGCCCCGCTTCGGCGGGGTTTTGTTTTTGAGGGAGTCATCATGGCAAAAGATATTCCGCAGGCAGCAACTCCGGCCGCTTCGCCCGGTGCGACGTTTCTCGATACGCGGTTCCGTAGTCGCGTGATCGTGTTTCCGAGCGGCGATGTCGTGCACGTCCTTTCCGGCGAAGCAATCGCACGAACGGCCGCGCAGATCGAATACCTCGACGCGCATCCGGACTTCAAGCGGCTGGAGGAGCGCGGATGAGCCGGTCGGGTGCGCTCGTCGGCATGGACCGATGGACGGGTGCGCCGATCAGTGGCGTGGCGCACCTGAAACAGAGTCTCGGCGACATCCTCAGCACGCGCAAGGGCACCCGCCGGGAGCTGCCCGAATACGGCTCGGACATTCCGTTGATGGTCGATCTTCCGGTCACGCGCGGATGGATCTCGGCGGCGCAGGCCGAGGCCGCACGCGCGATCGGGCGATGGGAGCCGCGTATCAAGCTGACTCAGGTCAAGGTGCTGTCGATCATCGACGGCAAACCAACGTTCGCGATTCGCGGCGAGTACGACGGCACGGCCGTCGAAATCGAGGTGCCAACATGACGATTATTGATCTCGCTTCGCTGGACCCCCCTGATCTTGTCGAGGTGCTCGACTTCGAGGCGGCGTTCCAGATGAAGTTGGAGTACTTCAAATCGATCTATCCGGACTGGACGGCGGCGCTGAAGTCGGATCCAGTCGTCAAGCTGATCGAGCTGGCAGCGTATGACGAGATCCGCGCAGCAGCGCGCCTGAACGACGCTGCCCGCGCGGGCATGCTCGCTTTCTCGACGGGCGCTGATCTGGAGCATCTGGCCGTGCTGCTGGATACGGAGCGCGCAGTCGTTGAGCCCGGCGATCCCGAGGCGAATCCGCCAGTCGCGCGGCGCATGGAATCCGACGATCGGCTGAAGTTGCGCACCCAGATGTCGATGGAGCGCGCGACGGTCGCCGGACCATTCGCGGCATACCGGGCATTTGCGATGGATGCGTCGGCCGATGTCCTCGATGTCGCTGTCGACCGACCGGTGGCCGGTACGGTGCGACTCACGATCATGTCCGCACGTGGCGACGGTGTACCGGATGCGGCGTTGCTCGATCTGGTCCGCGCGAAGGTTACGCCGGAGACGGTCCGCCCGCTCAATGACACGGTTCTGGTCGAGCCGGCGATCAAGTTCGAGTATGCGATCGATGGGCTGATCTATGTCGGCAGCGGGCCGGATCCGAACATTGTGCTCGACGCACGGCGTAAGGTGCTCGACGGCGTGATAGCGAAGTCACGACGCCTTCGTGCCGGCATGCCGCGAACCGCGATTGAAGGGGCGCTGCATGCGCCGGACAGCGGTGTCACGCGTATCGAATTGCGTTCGCCGGCCGCCGACGTCTTGTGTGGTGCGCGCGAGTTTGCGCACTGTACGAGCATCAATCTGGAGGTCAGAGCAGATGACGCGTGAACCACTGCTGCCGTCCAACCAGACACCGCTGGAGGCCGCACTCGCTCGCGTACTGCGTCCGAGTGTCGATCCAGAGATCTTGCGCACGTTGTGGGACGCGGATCGTTGTCCGACCGCGTGGTTGCCGTGGCTCGCATGGGCGCTCGCCGTCGATGGCTGGGAGCTGGCCGAATCCGAAGATGCGCGGCGAGCGCTGGTGAAGGGCTCGATGGCGCTGCACAGGAAGAAGGGGACGCCGTGGGCGGTGCGGGAGGTGATCCGGCGGCTCGGTTTCGGCGAGGTAACGATTATCGAGGGACGCAGTGGGCGACGGCGCGATGGCTCGTTTGTTCGTAATGGCGACCAACTGCACGGGAAGGCAAGCGCATGGGCCGAGTACATCGTGAAGCTTGGCGTGCCGATTACCCGTGATCAGGCCGACAAGCTATGGCGCGCAATTGAGCGTTATGCGCCCGCGCGCAGTCAGCTTGTGGCGCTCGACTATAGAGCCGTTCCGATTCGTCACAACGGCGTCGCGCGGCGGGACGGCCAATACACGAGAGGGAGTATCACAACATGACGAACTTGGTTGAGTTCGATCGGTGGGAAGACGGGATTTATCAGCTTGAGGAATCGGATCCGGTCGTCGGCGGCCCGGAAGGTATCGACAACCTTCAGGCGAAGCAACTCGCGAACCGGACGCGCTACCTCAAAAAGGCGGTTGAGGTGAGGCAAAGTGACTTTGACGGGCACGTTGCGGCAGTTGATCCGCATCCGCAGTATGCGACGCATGCCGATCTGGCGGAAAAGTTGGCCGCGTTGGTCGCGCAGTCCCCGGAAACACTCGATACGCTCAGTGAACTCGCGAAGGCGCTCGGCAATGACCCCAACTTTGCGACGACGATCACGAATCAACTCGCGCTAAAAGCGCCGCTGGACTCACCGGCTTTCACTGGTGCGCCGAAGGGCACCGCTGCGCCGCAGTTTGACAGGAGCTTGAGGCTTACAACCAACGAGTTTCTGCAGCGTGCGCTTGGGAACTTCAATCTGAGCAGCGGCACAGGTTCCGGCATCGGCGCCGCTGCGACGGCACTGACGAACGACGACATCGGCGGCTTTCATTACTTCAACGGTGCCGGGGCCCAGACGGCCACACTGCCGAGCGAAACGGGCTTACCGCCGGGCGCTGCGATTTCGTTTCAACGTGGCGCTCAAGCCGGATTGACAATTGGGACAAAGAACTCGAACGCGATCATCGATACGACGGTTGGGCTCGCGGCGTCGATCACGCTGATGGCCGGCGAGTTCGTCGTATTGGTATGGAGCGGTACGTATTGGCAGGCGTTCGGGACTTATACGCAACGCGTCGGCCAAACGTTCGCCAGTTCGCTCGGGACAAACGGTTGCCAAAAACTGCCGAGCGGGATGATTTTTCAGTGGGTCACGGGCACCAGCGACGCGAACGGCAACATGACGCTCACGCTCCCGCTCACTTTTCCAAACGCGGTACTGGGCGGCATGGCGAATGAGTCGAATCCGGGCGGTTGGGCTTCGAACACCGCAACGATCTGGGCATTCGACGGGGCGTGGTCAACACAATCCACGGTTGTGGCTCGCGTGCGAACGATATCTAACCCGGCGGGGCCTGCGATAGCCGGCGGCATTGCCGGTCGAATCTTCTGTTGGGGAAAGTGACATGGGACAAAAACTCGCCGCGTACAGCGCGGACGGCAACATCGTTGCCTTTTACGACACGGTCGATAGTCCCGCTCCTGATGGAGTCGCCGTTATCGAGATCACCGCAGAGCAACTGGACGATCTCATGCGTGCACAAGCGATAGGAAAGCGCCTTGCGGTCAAAGACGGAGTGCCCATCGCTGTCGATCCGCCGCCGCCGACGCGAGCGGAACTCGCCAATGCAAAACGAGCGCAGCGGGACGCGGCACTGAAGGCGACAGACTGGCTCGTTTCCCGGCACCAGGACGAGCAACTGTTGGGTGACGGGACGACTCTGACGGCCGACCAGTTTGCGACGCTGCTCCGCTATCGGCAATCGCTGCGGGAAGCGAGTGACCTTCCCGGCTGGCCGAATGCGGAGCTACCGTCGCCACCACCATTTGCGGGTGCGCAGCCGGTTGCGACGGTATAGCGCCGATATCGACTCGTCCGTATGTGTGGCCGCTCATTGAGCGGCCTTTTTATTTGTAGCTTTCTCGGAGATCTGAATGGCTGCTACTTCTTTCTATCACGGCGTGACAACCGTGCTCGTCGACGTCGGCCCGCGTACGATCGCCGTGCCGTCGACGTCGGTTGTCGGCATCGCCGATACCTACACGTCGGGCCCGGACCTCGTCGCACCGCACGTGCCCGTGCGTATTACCAGCGAATACGACGCCGCCGCAGCATTCGGCGAGACGAGCGCGATCACGCGCGCGATTCAGGGCATCTACAAGCAGAGCAAGACGGTCATGGTGGCGGTCGGCGTCCCGGCCGATCAGACCGACGCCGAGCTGACATCCGCGATCATCGGTGGCGTGTCGGCAGGCGGTGTTCGCACCGGCATGCAGGCACTGCTCGACGGTAAATCGCTGTTCGACCTGAAGCCGCGGCTGCTGCTCGCGCCGGGACACACGGCCAAGCAGCCGGTCGCGACGGCGGCCGACGAGCTGGCCGCGAAGCTGCGCGCAATCGCGATCGTCGACGGGCCGAACAAGACCGATGAGGACGCGATCCAGTACGCGAAGAACTTCGGAAGCAAGCGGCTGTATCTCGTCGATCCCGGCGTGCGGTATTGGGACACGGCGAGGAACGCGGACGTCGATGCGCCGGCATCTGCGTACGCTGCGGGTCTGTTCTGCCAGACCGACGCGGCGATCGGCTTCTGGGCGTCGCCGTCGAACAAGGAGATCGTCGGGATCAGCGGCACGAAGCGGCCGATCGAATTCCTCGACGGCGACGAGACGTGCCGCGCGAACCTGCTGAACAACTCGTTCATCACGACGATCATCCGCGACGGTGGGTTCCGCCTGTGGGGCAACCGCACGCTGTCGGCCGATCCGAAGTGGTCGTTCGTGACGCGTGTGCGCACGCTCGACATCGTGATGGACGCCGTGCAGGCAGGCCATAAGTGGGCCGTCGATCGCGGTATCACGGCGACGTATGTGAAGGATGTGACCGAAGGGCTACGGATGTTCATGCGCGACCTGCGCACGCAGGGTGCGGTGATCAACTTCGAGGTGTACCCGGATCCGAAGCTCAATTCGGCGTCGCAACTTGAACAGGGCAAGGTGTACTGGAACATCCGCTTCACGGACGTCCCGCCCGCAGAAAACCCGATCTTCCGCTTCGAGGTCACGAACGAGTGGCTGACGGAAGTTCTCGACACGCAATCGTAAGAGGTGACGCATGGTCCCGGAAACTCTCAACAACATGGCGCTGTACGTCGACGGGCGCGGCTTTGCCGGCCGCTCGCCCGAAGTCAGTCCGCCGAAGCTGAAGATCAAGACGGAGGACTATCGCGCGGGCGGCATGGACGCGCCGGTCAAGGTCGACCAAGGCATGGAGGGGCTGCAGGCGGCGTTCACCATGGGCAGCGTCGAGCGTGACGTGCTGAAGTTCTTCGGCCTGGCCGACAACAACGCATTCAACGCGACGTTTCGCGGTGCGTTCCGCGACACGCGCGGCAAGGTGAAATCGGTCGCGCTCATCATGCGCGGCATGCTGTCCGAATACGATCCCGGCAGTTGGAAGCCGGGTTCGACGTCGGAGCTGAAGTACACGGCCGAGCTGTCGTACTACAAGGCGGAGATCGACGGTGCAGTGATCTGCGAGATCGACGTGCTGAACATGATCCGCGTCATCGACGGCGTCGACCAGCTCGCCGACGTGCGCAAGGCGCTCGGTATGTAAGTGCTGCGGCCGGCCAGTGCACCGGTCAAAGTAACTTTTCGATAACCCTAGGGGCGGTCCATTGACCGCCCTTTGTCATTTCTGAGGTGCTGAATGGAAACCGTGAAGATCACGCTGAAGTATCCCGTCTCGTTCGACGGCGTCGTGCGCAACGAGCTGGTGATGCGCCGCCCGAAGGTACGCGACATGCGTACTGCGAGCAAGCAGGCGCAGGGTGACGACGAGCTGCGCGAAATCGTGCTGTTCGCGACGCTGGCCGAAGTCGCTCCCGACGATATCGAAGCAATGGACATGGTCGATTACGACGCCATGCAGCGTGCGTACGAATCCTTTCGATCCGTTCGTCCGGCTTCCAATCGGAACGGTGAAGGCGCTGGCCCGGCGGATGATGAAGGAGTACGGAACGCAGCCGCAGTCGGTTGACGACATGACGATCGACGAATTGTTGTGGTGGCTGACGGATTGAGTGAGGACTGACATGGCACGCGATATTGCACTTGGCATCGTCATCGGCGGTGCGGTGTCGGCAACGCTCGGTAAGGCGTTTGCTGATACGAATTCGAAGATCGTTGGCATTCGCAAAGCCGCTAGCGAGCGCGGAATGTGGCAGCGGCAGATCGGAGAGACGGCGAAGCTGCAACAGGAGTTTCGCAGGCTTCACCTCGCGGGCGACAGCGCTGCGGAAGGAATCCGGCGCAAGCTGGAAGCGAATCTGGGCTCATTGCGTGCCGCTGGCGTTGAAGTCGATCGCCTCGATCGCTCGTACGCTCGTTTGGGTCGTACCGTCCGCAGCCTTGACATGCGTGCGGTAGGTCACGAACGGTTCGCGGCTGGTCGAGGTGGGATGCGCGATGCAATCGGGGACTCCGTGAAGCTCGGCGCGGCCGTCGCGGTGCCGACGGCGGTTTCTGCGCAGTATCAAGCAATCATTCGGGACATCGCCATCAAGGCCGGCATCGCGCGCACCGAGCAGGAACGCGCGATGTCCGAGCGCATCCGTCGTGACGCCCTGTCGAATGGCATGGGGCGCAACGAGCTGGCCGACGCCGTCAACCAGATGGTCGCGGCCGGGATGGACGTCGATCGGGCGCTGAACTTCGGCCCGGCCGTGGCGAAATTCTCGGTGGGTCAGGGGGCGTCGAGCGTCGAGACCGCGCAGATGATTCAGGCACTGCAGCAGAACGCCAACATCGCGGACCCTAAGGCGATGATGAAGGCGCTGGAGGCCATTGCGTATCTCGGCAAGGAGGGTTCGTTCGAGTCCGTCGACATGGCTCGGTGGTTCCCGGTGCTGCTTGCCGAAATGAAGAAGATCGGTATCACGGGGCAGGATTCCGTGACGCAACTCGGCGCGATGCTACAGGTTCAGATGAAGACCGCCGGCAATGCCGACGAGGCGGCGAACAACCTCAAAAACTGGTTCTCGAAGATCGGTTCGGGCGAGACCGAGCGCAACTACAAGAAAGCTGGCGTCGACTACGAAGCGAAGATGAAAGAGGCGATCGGCAAGGGCTGGTCGACGCTGGAGGCGTCGTTCGTTCTCGCCCGGGCGTACATCGAGCGTGTCGATCCAAAGAAGGCGGCGCAGCTCGCAGCGGTGGCGAAGCAGCTCAACAGCGAGCTGGATCCCGCCAAGCGTCAGGCGCAGATGCGGGCCTTCGAGGACACGATGAAAACCGGCGACCTGTTCAACGACATGCAGGTCAAGGCGGCGCTCACGGCCTACATGCAGAACGCCGATCTGTATCAAAAGCTCAAGCGCAACGCGGCGGACGCGAACGGCGAGATCGACAAGGATCTCGGTGACCGGCGTGCAACGTCGAAGCAGATCTGGAGCGAGGTCGCCCAGCAGTGGGACGACGCGATGCGCAGTATCGGCGATGCACTGCGGCCGGTGACGGATCGCGCCGGCAAGGTCGCGAAACGGACGGGCGAAACGGTGCAGCACGCGTCGGACGCCGCACCTGGTGCGACGGCGGCGGTCGTCGGCGTTATCGGCACGGCGATCGCCGTTCGTGGTGCCCGTGCCGCGTGGAACATGGGGCGCGGTGTGCTCGACATATTGCGCGGCGGTTGGATGGCGCGACGCGGTGGCGGTGGAGCGGCCGGGGGCGGCGCTGCTGGCGGGCGGCTTGGTAAGGCGCTCGATGCGTTGAGCGGCGCTGCCGGGGGCGTGCAGCGCGTATTCGTCGTCAACTTGCCGGGCGGCGGCCTTGGCGGCGTTGCGGGGGCCGCAGGTGACCTGCTCGGCGATCTGGCCGGAGGCGGCTCTGGCGGTGGCCGGGTTCCGCGCGGTCGTCTCGGTCGTGTCATCGGTGCATTTCGGACGATCGCCGGCCGTTTCGGGCCTTACGCGGGAAAACTGGCCGTCGCCGCCAGTGTCATGAAAGTCGCATTTGCAGCCAAGGATGCGTACGCGGTTGCACGTAGCGATCAGCCGTCCGCACGCAAGGCGGAAGGGTACGCAAGCATCGGTGGTTCGCTCGCAGGCGGCATGGTCGGGGCGAAGCTCGGGGCAAGTATCGGGGCGCTCGGCGGCCCGATTGGCGTGGCGGTTGGTGGTGTTGTCGGCGGTGCGATCGGTACGTTCGCCGGTGGAAAGTTACTTGGGGCGATGGCGCGGTTGGCGACGGGTTCGAAGGATGGCGACAGCGACGCGGCGAAGGCGGCCGCGAAGGTGGCGGCTGGCCCGGAATCGCCGCAGTCTCGACCGTTCAAGGTCGAGCAGCAAAACTCGTTTGCCCCGGTGTTTCACATCAAGGTCGAAGGCGGCACGGACGCGGAGATCGCGGACAAGCTGCTCGCGCGCATCAATCCGCTGATTCAGCGGACGATGACCGAGTCGATGGACAAGAGCAACCGGTCGGCCATGTTCGACGCACCGCATCTGTAAGGGGAAGTGGATGGACTTCATTTCGAGTGTGACGCAGGCGGCAACGCAGGCGAGCATCGCGTCCGAACGTGTTCGGCACGTGGTGCGCGTGTTCGATCGAAACCGGAGCGCGAGTCAAAACACGGTCGACACGTTGACGAAGTTGGCGACGGGAAATCTCACGTCGGCCGCCGACCTGCTGCGCGGGGCGACGAGCCTGCTGTCGGTGGCCGGCGACCTGAGTCCGCAGCTCGGCACGGTGATGCGCAGCTTCTCGGCAACCGGTGCGGCCGTCAGTGGCGTGCTGAAGATGATCGGGGGCGTCAATCACCCGTTGATCCAGTCGGCCGCGCAGTCGGTCATGGGCGCGTTGGGCGACGCGAAAACGCAGTTCACCGCGTTGGTCGGCGAGCAGACGATGGGTGCGCTGAAGTCGTTCGCGCAGACGACGGGCTTGAGTTCGGTTCTCTCCGGCCTGTTTGACAGCGCGACGTCTTCCACCCCTCATCTGCTGACGCTATCAACTGATGATGGGGACGCGTTCCACTTCGGACTGTCGACGGCAGCGTACGACAAGCTGCGGCGCTCGACGCGCTTCAAGATCGCGTCGCAGGAGCGCTTGAATCGCGAAGAGGCGCAGCAACCGGTGAGTCAGGGCGGCGACACGATCACGCTGTCGGGCGTCGTGTTTCCGTCGCTCGGTGCCGGTTTCCGTCAGTTGGAGACGCTGCGCGCGATCGGCGCGAAGTTGAAGCCGGTGCAACTGACGGCCGGCACGGGCGACGTGCTCGGACGCTGGTATCTGCACAGCGTCGACGAAGAGCAGGAGGCGCTGATGTCGGACGGTGCGCCCCGCAAGCAAACCTACAGTCTGGAGTTTGGCCGCTATGGCGAAGATTTTGCGAACCTCTGACGGGGACATCCTCGACTCGCTCTGCTACGCCCATTACGGGACGTTGAAGGGCACCGTCGAGGCCGTGTACGAAGCCAATCCCGGCCTCGCGCGCGAGCCGCAGCCGTTCCGGTCCGGCGTGTTGATCACGATGCCGGATCTCGATACGCCACGCGACGAACCGATTCAGCTCTGGTCGTGACGGAGGAACGATGCGAGCAATTTTTCAGGTCGTCGCGAACGGCGCCGACATCACGCGCGTGATTCAGGACCGCGTGCTGCGGATCCAGACAACCGACAAACCGGGCCTTGAGGCCGACGAATGCGAGATCGAGCTGGACGACCGCGACGGCAAGGTCCGATTCCCGCCGAAGGGCGCGACGTTGAAGATCTCGCTCGGATGGGAGGGGCAGGGCCTGTCGATGCTCGGCGAGTATGCCGTCGACGAGATTGTGCTACGTGGTCCGCCGGCGACGATCGTCATCCGCGGCCGACCGGCCAACATGCGAGCGACGTCGAAGACGCAGCGCAATGGTAGTTGGACGAATGTGAAGCTGGCCGACATCGTCGGCGACGTCGCGCGGCGCAACAAATGGGTGGCCGCGTGCTCGGTCGACGCTGTCGTGCCGCGTGCCGATCAATTCGGCGAAAGCGACCTGCATTTCATCACGCGTATCGCGCGGCAGTACGGTGCAACGGCGACAGTGAAGGCAGGCAAGCTGATCGTTGGGCCGATCGGCGGCGGCAAGAGCGCGAGCGGCAAGCCGCTGCCGGCGATCACGTTGACGCCGGCCGATCTGACGGACTACGAGATCTCGTTTCCTGACCGCGCCAGCTTCGTTGCCGTACGGACGAAGGTACACGACAAGAAAACGGGGAAGAAAATCGACCTGACGATCCCGAATCCGGACGCACCGCCGGGAGCCGCCGCTGTCCATACCGAGCGCCATGCGTTCGCCAGTCCAGAGGCCGCGAAGGCCGGTGCGAAGTCGCGTCTGGAGAAGCTGAACCGGCACACAGCGCGCAGCGTGCTGCGCATGAAGGGGCGCACGGACATATCGGCCGAGAAGACCGTGAAGCTTTCCGGCTTCAAGCAGGAGGCGGACGGCGATTTTCTTGTCGATTCCGTACGACACACCTATGCCGGTAATGGATGGGAGACGTCAGTCGAGCTGAACGCCGGCAACAAGGGCAAGGCGAAGGTCGGCCATCGCAAGAAGCCGACGAAGAAAGTCGACCTGGTCGTACCGTCGCCGCCGAAGTAACACACGCGCGTATCAATTTCTGGCAGCCGCCTCGGGGCAACTCGGGCGGCTTTTTTATTTTCAGCGGGGGTTTGATGGGTGATGAAAAGCAGGAGGGGCTGGCCGTTCAGATCGCGACGTTGACGCAGCAGATGCGCGCCGTCGCCGCGAGCGTCGAGGACATCAAGCGATCGGTGCAGCCGTTCGCGGATCTCGACCGGCGGCTCGCGGAGATGGCAGTGCGAGCGGAGACGACGCGAGAGGACATCGGACTGCTGTGGAGCCGTTCGCGGGCGGAAGAGCGTGCTCGCGGCGAGCTGGCCGACGAGATCGCCGACGTCGATCGCAAGGTCGACGCGATGAAAAACAAGGCAACGGGCGCGATGTGGGTGCTCGGTGTGTGTCTCGGTGTGGTGCAGACGTTTCTGGTCGGTTCGATCGTCTGGGTCTTCACGCACATCAACGAGGGTGATGCGCTCAACCGTCTGCAGCAGCAGCGCATCGATTTACTGGAACAGGCGGTGAGCCGGGGAGGGAAGCAATGAACGTAACGGCGAAGATTGAGGCGCTGATCGGGCGCGAAGGCGGGTTCTCGAACGATCCGAACGATCGCGGCAATTGGTATCTCGGGAAGCTCGAAGGAACCATGTGGGGTGTGACGGCCGCCGAAGCGCGCGCGAATGGATACACGGGGCCGATGAAGGACATGCCGCGCTCGACGGCCGTCGCGATCTACGAGTCGCGGTACTGGCAGCGTCCGAAGTTCGACCAGGTCGACGCGATCTCGTCGACGCTCGCGGAAAAGCTGTTCGACATCGGCGTGAACACTGGGCCGCCGACCGGCGTCAAGTTCATGCAGCGAGCGCTGAACGTGCTGAACCAGAACGAAAAGACGTTCCCGGATATCGCGGTCGACGGCGGCATTGGCCCGATGACGATCACGGCGCTGAAGTCGTTCCTGCAGCAACGTGGGGCCGACGGGCATCGCGTGCTGTACGGCATGATCGCCGCGCAGCAGTCGGTGTTCTACATCGAGCTCGCCGAGCGCCGGCCGGAGAACGAGAAATTCGAGTACGGCTGGCAGCTCAATCGCGCATTGGGGGTGTAACGATGCTGGACATTCTGAAGACTGTTGCGCCGTGGCTGGTCACGGCGCTGACCGGCGGTGTGCCCGGTATCGCGGCGATGGCCGCGTCGGCGATTGCGGACAAGCTCGGCTTCGATGACGGGTCGGTGGACGCCGTGAAGGCGGCGCTGGCCGGCCAGTCAGTGACGCCCGAGCAACTGCTTGCGTTGAAGCAGGCCGACGCGGACTTCGAGCTGAAGATGCGACAGGCCGGCTTCGAGCATGCGGAAAGCATGGCAGGCATTCAGGTGCAGGCCGACAAGGTCGCGGCGGACGATCGCGCCAGCGCTCGCCAATACGCTGCGGCCGAACACGACCACACTGCGCGGAATCTTGCCTACATGTACACGGTGGCGTTGTTCGTCGTGATCGGGCTGGAGTTCTATCTGGCGATCGGCGAGATCAAGATGCCCGACGTCGTGAAGAGCACGCTCGACACGCTGCTTGGCGTGCTGATCACGATGGTGATCGGCTCGAAGGAGTACTTCTTCGGGTCGTCGTCGCGGGCCGACAAGCAGGCAGACCGCATCACGCAGTTCGCCGTGTCGCCGGATATCACCGTGACGGGCGGGCCGATTGATCCGAAGGTGATCGCATCGGTTCCGGTCGAGCATCGGACGCCGTGACGGCAGCGAGGCATTGAAGAAACAGGGCGACCGGGGGAGTGTTGGAGCACTCGCCCGGCCGCCTTTCCACTGTCTACGCCAGTGAATCAGCCAAGGCCCTGCTACCTACCGGTAGGCGGGCCGGATTCTACACCAAGTTCAAAAACGGCTTTCACAATGGCAAATCCCATCATTCCTTGGATCGGCGGTAAGCGCCGTTTGGCAGATCACCTCATCCCGCGTTTCCCGGCGCACGATTGCTATGTCGAAGTGTTCGCGGGTGGGGCCGCGCTGTATTTCCTCCGTCCGCCGGCCAAGGTCGAGGTCGTGAACGACGTGAACGGGGAGCTGGTCAACCTGTATCGCGTCGTACAGCATCACCTGGAAGAGTTCGTGCGCCAGTTCAAATGGGCGTTGACGAGCCGGCAGGTATTCGAGTGGCTGAAGCATACGGTCCCGGAAACGCTCACCGATATCCAGCGTGCTGCGCGGTTCTACTACCTGCAGAAAAGTTGCTTTGGGGCAAAGCTCGAAGGACAGACATTTGGCACGGCGACAACTACGCCACCCGGTCTGAACCTGCTGCGTATCGAGGAGGAACTGTCTGCAGCCCATCTACGGCTTGCGAACGCGTTCATCGAGCGGCTGGATTGGGCTGCCTGCATTGATCGATACGACCGCCCGCATACGCTGTTCTACCTGGACCCGCCGTATTACGAGACGGAAGGGTATGGCGTGGCGTTTCCATTCGGCGAGTACGAGAAGATGGCGCAGCGTCTGAGGTCGATCAAAGGGCGCGCGATCGTGAGTCTCAATGACCATCCCGCCATTCGGCGCGTGTTCGACGGATTTCACATCGAGACTGTGCCGATTCAATATACGGTCGGTGGTGGCAGGGGCGTTGAGCGAAACGAACTGATCATCTTCAGTTGGGACGATGCGGCGCAACCTGTTGGGTTGTTCTGACGGGCGATAGTGGGCGGGGCAATTGTCCCGCCTGACTTTTGCTTGGATGAAAGACTCCCGATCCCTGTGTCCTAACGGTCTTCAACACAATTTGTTGAACAAATTATCAAGCCGTTTCGCTGATTTTGGCTGTAGTAAATGCCAGCTTTCGGTGCGGCTATTTGTGCTCTATTTTTGAGGCGCATTGCCGGGTGGGCATTAAAAAGGCTGCTGCGATGCGCGATCAATAATCTATTTTCTGGGGAACGAAATGTCGGCACGAAGCACTGTTGTGAAATTGAAAAACAATTCGGGCAACAAGTTGATGCTGAACTCGGCATCGATCAGTCTGCCTCATGGCGAATGGGCCAGCGGCAAGTATCCGCCGGTGACGATCCTGAATGGACAAACGGGGGAATGGGAGAGCGACTCCAGCGGTTTTATGACCGGAACGGAGGGGAAGCTTGAGTATCAGTTCGCTGACGATGGCGATGTCGCGAACGTGCGGATCTACTGGGACAATCCTTTTAACGGCAGCAACGCATACTCGATAACCGTGAGCAGCGACCATTACAAGGTCGGTTATGAGGGGGGCTCAGGGGACAATGCGACGGTCAATTTCTACATCACGAAAGCCTGATTTGGTGTGATCGGCTCGCGCCCATTTCGATGGGCGCGAGCGCCGGCGAGATGTCTGACAGGTACGTTTTGCGCGGGGGTGTCTGCTCTCACATTGCGTCATTCGCCGCGACGCCTTGACGGTCTTCCGGGACGTATCGTCCATTGGAAGCTAGTTGACCGGCTCGATGTAGAACCCGCGCGCCGTTAGGTCCATCTTCGCGTCGCTGAACGAGTCGAAAATATCGTATCCGCATTCGACGTACGTGATCGTGGATTCGAATTTGAGATCCTCGATGTTGCGCTTCCATGTGAGCGGCAAGTCGGTGGAGTGCCCCGGGTCGAAGTGGACGACGCTCAGGTACGGCGGACGAATGCCGCGAGGCGGATACTCCGTGCGTAGTATGAGTTCGACGTTAACGACGACATGGTGTTCCGGGATGCGGTCCGCGTAACGCAGCAGGTACGCCCGCAGCGAATGGCCGTCCTTGCGGTCTTGCGCCGAGGCGAAGCCGAACCAGTCGTCGTTGGAATCGCTGAATTCTTCCGCAATCGTGCGCATGTCGATCTCCAAGTGCGACGAGCGTCCAGAATGCCACAGGCGCGTCACAAGTTCATCCGCGCCCGACGCAGCTCTTCACGAAGCATGTGGTAGAGCTTTCGAAACGGCCCAAACGGACCATCCAGATCACCGCGATCCGACGTCGCGCGCTCGGTCGATTTCCACCAGTCCATGACCTTCTCAAGCGATTTTCGCAGCGCCACGATCTCGAGGATGAGGCGCCGGACCTCGGGGTCGCGGTGGGTGCGCCAGAGCTCGCGGAGTTCCGATTCGGTCGGGGCCACGAAGTCCGGCATCGAGACGAGGCGGTGATATTGCTCCCTGAGTGGCACCACATTTCGATCGACCTTCGTCTCCTCCAGCGGGCGCGGGTCCGATTCATCGGGGAACTGTCCGGTGTAGGACTGAAATTCACTCCGCGTCACAGGGAGGTGCGTGCGCCGGCGCTCCCCCGATTCGAGGTGCGTGTACTCCCAGATGTAGGCCCAGCGCGGTTTCATGATGCGATGTGATGCTGTATGGATGTACAGTGTATCGCGGGTTAAGATGGGATCGTCAACTCGAAAAATTGGGGACGGCCTATGTGCACGAACTACGTCGCGCCGGGCGAGGATCCGGGCCTGAGCGAGCTCAAGATCGACAGTTTCCGCGATCTGTACCGCTGGACGCCGTGGAAACCCGAGATTTACCCGGACTATGATGCGCCGATCGTTGGCTACGTCGACGGGCAGTTCAAGCCGCTGATCGCAGGCTTCGGTTTCTGGCCGAGCGCGCTGCAGAAGGCAAACATCAAGAGGGCGAAGGAGCAGGGACGCAAGCCGCCGCTCATGCGCAGCACGATGAACGTGCGCGATGACAACCTCGGGAAGTCTCCGTTGTACGGACCAACTTGGCGCGGCGGCCGACGTTGCCTGATCCCGGCGCGTTTCATAGTCGAGCCGTCATACCCGGATGCACACCAAGAAGCGAATGGCGACTGTGTGCTCGGGCCGTGCGTGTGGCAGCGGATCAGTGTAGTGGACCGGCCGACGATGTGTGTCGCCGGTATCTGGCGCACGCTTACGAACCAAGACGGCGCTGAGCGCCATCTGATGTCGATGATCACCGTAAACGCCGATGGTCACCCGCTGATGTCGCGCATGCATAAGCCGGCCGACGAGAAACGGTCGGTCGTGATCCTACGGCCGGACGACTGGGAAGAGTGGCTGACGACGCCGAACCTGGAGGCCGCGCGCGCGATGCTGCAACTCTATCCGGCCGACGAGATGGTTTCGACGCCAAAGTGACCTGAATCGTGGGCCTTCAGCAAAAGCGGCAACGCGCGCCTAACGCTTCTTCTCTGCGGCGGTTGCGAACGCAAGTGCGAATGCTGTCGAATTGCATTGCGTCGTTTCCATGACCGGCGCAGTTTGTGTCACCGGCTTTTCATCCCCGCCGAGGAGAACGCTTGCGCCATATTTGTTCACCGGATCCGAAAGCACGATGCCGCCGTGGGTCTTGTCGTCCTTCCGGTAACGATATTCGATGTCTTTAAGTAACCCGCCAAGCTGAGTACGCGCGTCAAGCCAATGCTCAGATGTATGTGTCTTGATCGAGTAGTGCTCCGCGCAGCATACTTGCGCGGCAATCGGAAACAGTACAGCCGACGTCAAGAGATCGGCCATTTGTAGACCTGCATGATTGTCGCTGTGCCCGAACAATGGTAATTCGACGAGACGCGGGTAGGGATCCCCCTTCAATCGACGACGCTGCGTGAAGATGGAGTGCGCGACGTTGACGTTTGGACGATGCCCCCTGCTATCGGCGACGATGAGGCCGGATTCCCGCTCCGTTTCGAGGAAGTGGTGAAAGTGACTTGCGATTGATTGGACGCTCGCCGTGTATACGGCCTTGCCGTCAAGCGGTCCACCGATTGGCTTGACATACACGCGAGCGACAAACTTCGCATTTACTTTGCCAAGAGCTTTCAGGCTATTGATCGCATAGCCCATAGCATGTCGCCGGTTGTTGCGCCCCGAATCCCGCATCATGTTTCGGATCGTTGATCCCTTGATCTCTGCCGCCATCCAATCGAATGCGCGTGCACTGGCGGGCAGATTGTTGGGAAAGTACTTCTTTTTGAGGGCGAGGAGTTCCCTCGTCAAGTCGTCAACTTGGTCCTTGTGGACAAACAGCCCGGCGATTGCAAAGATAGGGGTCGGTTGTGCGTCCGTTGCGCTCTGGATGGCGCCGAGGCAGCCCGACTCGTCGATGTAGCAGATGTACATATGCCCCGTATAAGCAACTAGGGCCACCCGAAGGTGGCCCTAGGATTTGCCGCCGCAGGCTCTCGCCTCGAACGACACAAAAAGTTGTCGAGGTGGATTCTGCCACGATGGATCGCCAGTGTGATTTATTTGTTCTATCAGAAAGATAATAATAATTTTGGGGCGGGATCAGTCCACACCGCCTGTGTACTTGTGCGGATCATCGTGATACGCGCGGATCCCGGTGCCGGCGCTTGCGGAGAGAATGGTCAATGCAGGCGGTTAAATCTCGTAATGTATTGATTCTGTTGCATAAATGACGGCCTGCAAAGCCGTTTAGCCGGTGGCGACTCGGCTGCTGCCTCTTCAACGCCTTGGCTTGGGTGCGGTAGCTGGCGGCGAAGCTGCCGTTGCTCCTCCTGATTACGGGCAGCCTGGTCGACCAAGTGCAAGCAGTAGGGGAATGATGTGCTTCATGAGCTGGCCGAGGTACCGGTCTCGGGCCGTCGGCTCGGTCGACAGTATCCGGGCAATCTGCTCGATGTGGTTCTCAACCTCTCGTAGGACAGTCTGCTGATCTCGGTGGGCGACGCACAGCCCCTCCAGTACCATTTGATACGCGTTGAGGCGATGCATCAGCCTGACCACCTCCTCGGAGACGATTGCCAGCTCATCGCTCAGCGATACCGTGAAACGTCTCAAATCGGCGACGTCGTTCGACTCGTTGCTCATTGGGCTCTCGACTCGCTGGAAGGACCCGGGGCGCAAACTATCTTCTCATTGGTCGTCACTTGGGCCAACCTAGTTACTTTGGGAGGGGCGACTGCTGTCAAACCTCCGTCCGTGGCGCCATTATGTGTATGAGACGGCTTCGCGAACTGGTGCTATCACAGTTGCATAAGCCTTCGAGGCTTACTTAGTCCGGTTGCGGGCCGCCTAGTCGATTAAGTGCAACCGTTAGCCGAACGACGTGCTCCATGAGTGGGACGAGGTAGCCGGCTCACTGGCCACTATCCGGGCAAGCTGCTCAATCTGGTTCTCAATCCGACGTAGCGTTAGGTGTAAGCAACGCGACAGTCCGGCAGCGGCAGGTCAGGCAAACCGAGCACATCGAGCATAAAAAATCCTTGCTAATATCTCATCATGGTTCGGCTTCTTTCACGACGCACGGTGAATTCCAGAGACGTTCCGTATGATCAAAGTGGCGATTTCCGATGCGCACTCAGTGATACGCGAGGGAGTGCGGGGCACGCTGGAGGCGACTAATGAATTTACGATCGTGGGCGAAGCTTTCGATCGCGAGAGCACTCTTACGCTAGTGCGCTCTACTGACGCGGATGTGCTGACGCTAGGTCTCATAATGCCCGGCGTGAGTGGTGTTGAACTCATCGAGTTAATTCGGAAAGATTGCCCATCGCTTCGTGTACTCGTTCTGACGAGGCGATCGGAGGAGAAGTGGGCTGTCCGAGCGTTCAAGAGCGGCGCATCGGGGTTCGTTAGCAAATTTAGCCCGGCTGCAGATCTGATTGCCGCGGTTCGAAAAGTTGCGCGCGGCGGTATCTATGTCAGTCTCGCATTTGCGGATCAATTGGCATGTAGCCTCGACAATAGGGTCGATGCGTCTCCTCACCACGGTTTGTCGGGTCGGGAACTAGATGTACTCGTGCGTATTGCTTCTGGAGAATCGCTTGATGCAATATCACACGCTCTTGGCGTGAGTAAAAAAACTATCGGTACGCACAAAGCGCGCGTTCTCCAGAAACTTGGGCTACAGAGCGATGCTGCGCTCGTACGGTACGCATACAGACACAAAGTTATTCCCGACGACAGTGGCGAAGGAAGTACTGGAGCATAGCGGTCTCATCATATGACCATTTGAAGCTCGATACGTCAGATGAACATGGGGAGGTACCACTACCAAAGGGAACCCCGTCATGGGATCTTGGGGGCGGGCAGCGACTAATTTGCAAGGCGATTCAATCAGGGAGGCTGAAGGATCCTGCCGCATCATCGGGGCAGCAAGTTGCTTTGCAACCCAGTGGCAGGACTGGAGCCAAGAAGCGAAAAAGCCCGCTGCGAGCGGGCTTTTTCACGTGCTACAAATTTGCTACAGCACAGGGCGGAAGCCTTGCTGAATAAGCCTCGCGCTTATCATTCCTTCCCCTGAACTATGCGGTGGATGACCTGAGTCAATCGGGGGCGATTGACTCCGCTTAAAGTAAATTCACGTCGAACTTGATGGACGCGCGGTAAGCGATGCGACGCGCGGCCTGATATTGACGGAAACGGCTCGGGAAATCGAGCTTTTGCGGGGTAAACGTCGTGAACAGAGGCATCATGAGACATCAGTCCTTTTGCATGCTCGCCGCACTATTCGCGGGGTATGTCACGTCGACGACTGCCTGTGCGCAGACGTTAGACAAAATCTCCCGGTCCAATCAAATCGTCGTTTCGTATAGGGAAGCCGCCGTGCCGTTCAGCTATCTGCTGACACCGCATAAAGCCGTCGGCTTTTCGATAGACGTAACCGAAGCAATCGTCGACGACGTTCGCAAGGCACTTCGCAGACCGGATCTGAGGGTCGCTTACGTGCCGGTTACCGGTCAAGATCGAATTCCGCTGCTCGTCAATGGTTCTTACGACCTGGAGTGCGGGTCGACGACAAATACGTCGGCTCGCGGCAAGGACGTCGCGTTTTCGATCAATTACTTTTATGCCGGTACGCGCCTGATGGCGAAACAGGCGTCGCGTATTGGCGGCTATGCCGACCTCGCGCATAAGGCTGTCGTGACAGTCGGTGGAAGTACGAACGAAAAAACGCTGCGGCGCCAACTCGAAGCGCAGCACATCGATGCCGAAGTCGTGCTGACAAAGGACTATGCAGAGGCACTAAAGATCGTCGCGAACGACAAGGCGGCAGCACTCGCGCTCGATGATGTTCTGCTTTACGGGCTGAGGGCGAACGCGGGGGACCCGAGCATGTGGGTCGTGACAGGGGACGCGCTGCAGGTCGAGCCGTACGCATGTATGGTGCGCAAAGACGATCCGGCGTTCAAGCGACTCGTCGATGGCACGCTCACCCGGCTCATGAAGAGTGGTGAATTCACTCGCCTGTACGCAAAGTGGTTCGAATCGCCGATTCCGCCGCGTGGCGCGAATCTCGACATGCCAATGAGCGCGGCGCTAAAGGGAAATCTGGTCATGCGCAGCGATCGTCCTGCACAATGACGAGCCAAAGGCTGGCGCGTAGGTTTCTGTGCCAAGCTTTGTCAGACAGGGCGCAGGTACTGCTGGATCATCGGTCACTGATGGGGATGCTTGTGGTGTCCCCATCTTGAAGTGCCTCTTCCTCGACGTCGTCGAGCCAGTTCGCCCACGCTTGCATCATCTCCCGACGGTCCGGTAAATACTTCGCATGGTTGTACGTCGAGCGAGTCCTGTCCTTGTCCTTATGCGACAACTGCATTTCAACCACTTCGTCCTTCCATCCCATTTCATGGAGGTTGGTCGACGCAGTTGCCCGAAAGTCATGGCCGGTTATAGGTTCGGGGTTATCCGGAACCATATAGTCGATCGCCCGGTTGATCGTTGCGCGACTCATGTGTGGGCGCTTTCGATTGCTATGCAGAATCGGCAGGATATACCCGCGATTTCCGTACATCTCCTGCAGCTCGCGCAGCAGTTTCAGTGCTTGTTTGGGAAGGGGGACGATGTGCAGGCGTCGTGATTTGATTTTTTCGGGGGGCACCTTCCATTCGGCGGTTCCCAGGTCGATTTCTTCCCATCGCGCTCGGCAAAGCTCGATCGTTCGCGGAAACAGCATCATCAGCAATCGGATCGCAATCGCGGTTCGTCTGCTCTTGTAGGTCGGAAGCTGACGAAAGAGCTTCTTGAGCTCTTCACGGCTCAACGCCCGAGCATTCTCTGTCGGGGGTTTCAGGACTGAGCCACGCAGCACCGATGCGGGATCTGTATCGGCTCGCAGTGTGATCACCGCATACTGGAACACGTTGGACACGTACTGGCGCAGTTTGATCGCCACGGAAGGCGAGCCGCGCTCTTCGACGCGACGCATCAAAGCAAGCACGTCATGAGCGGTAATGGAGCGCATGGGGCGGTTCCCGATGAACGGGTACGCATCGCATTCGAGCATGCGCAGAATCTCGCCAAAGTGCCGCTCGGTCCAAGTCTTCCGCTTCTTTTCCAGCCACTCGTCGCTGACTGCGCGAAAAGTTGCTTTGCCTTCGTTGATACGCGCCGACAGCACTTCCTGCCGCGCATGTGACGGGTGCAGTCCCTTCTTGACGAGTTCACGGGCATCGTCACGCGCCGCGCGCGCGTCTTGAAGGCTGATCGTGGGATATTCGCCAATCGCGAAGAGGTTTTCCTTCCCGGCAATCCTGTACTTGTAACGCCAGAGCTTGGAGCCTGACGGCTTCACCAACAGATACAGTCCATTGCCGTCGGTAAGTTTGGTAGGCTTGTTGCCTGCCTTCGCTTGTCGGATCTTGATGTCGGTAAGTGGCACGGTGAAAAGGGGGTATCGTTTCTGGAGGCTCGAAATGATACCCCCTTTTATACCCCCTTTTTTTGCGGCTGGGCACGATTTCCGGCGAACGTGAGCGAACAGCGGAGGGGCATAGAATGCCCAACTGGTAAGGGTTATGGGCAAATTGCCGAACCAACACGAACAGGAGCGAACGAAGTGATCAGACATATTGTCATGTGGAAGTTGAAAGAATCCGCGGAAGGCGCCACGCGCGCGCAGAACGCGCTGAAGCTGAAGGAAAAGCTCGAAGGCTGCCGCGACCTCGTGCCGGGCACCCTGCAGATCGACGTCGGCCTGGCGACGCCCGGCCTCGACGCGACCGCCGACATCGTGCTCGTCTCCGATTTCACCGACAAGGCGGCGCTCGACGCGTACCAGGTGCATCCGGTTCACCAGGAAGTGAAGAAATTCGTCGTCGCGGTGGCCGAATCGCGCGAGTGCGTCGACTACATCGTCGACGTCGCACGATGAGCGACGCGGCAACCCCGACGGAAGGCCTGTCGATCGAAAGCCCGTTCGTCGATCTGCTCGGTGTGCAGCTCGTGTCCGCGAAGGACGGTGCGAGCGAGATCGTGCTGCCGCTCGAGGAGCGCCACATGAACACGTGGAGTATCGCGCACGGCGGCGTGACGATGACGCTCGCCGATATCGCGCTCGCGATGGCGGCGCGCAGCCTGACCGACGACGGCGTCGGCGTCGTCACGGTCGAGATGAAGGTGAACTTCATGCAGCCGGGCCGCGGCGAGCTGCGCGCTTACGGGCGCGTGATGCACCGCTCGACGACGATGGCCTACTGCGAAGGCGAAGTGCGCGACAGCGACGGCAATTTCGTCGCGAAGGCGCTCGGCACGTTCAAGTACATGCGGCGGCTTGCGGTCGGCCGCGACATCAAGCGGCAACGCTCGCGCACGGCGCCGGACGCCCATCCCGGCCCGAGCGACGCGTAAGCATCCGCCACGCGCGGCCCTGTCTCTTCGATGCGGCAGGGCCGTTTCGTTTGGCGGCATGGAATGCCGGCACACGGCGCGCCGCGCCGCGTGTCCGGCCCCCGCGTGGCATCATGTCACGCTTGTCCGTTCACGGCGCCCCGCCGGCGCCGTCCACTCCGATGCCGCTGAATCCGAAGATCGCCCAGGTGCTCGACATGATCGAGCGCGCGAAACGTCCGTCGTATCACCACCAGACGCCGCAGCAGGCGCGCGCCGCGTACGAGAAGAGCGCGCCGATCCTCGACGTCGCGCCGGCGCCGATGCATTCGGTGGAGGAATGCGTGGTGCCGACGCGCGACGGCCGCACGATCGGCGCGCGGCTGTATCTGCCGGTCGCGCCGAGCCTGGCGGAGCCGCTACCCGCGCTCGTGTACTACCACGGCGGCGGCTTCACGGTCGGCAGCGTCGACACGCACGATGCGCTGTGCCGGATGTTCGCGCACGATGCGCAATGCGCGGTGCTGTCGGTCGGTTACCGGCTCGCGCCCGAGCACAAATTTCCGACCGCGGTGAACGACGCGGACGACGCGCTGCAATGGCTGCATCGCGAGGCCGCCGCGTTCGGCATCGACGCCGCGCGGCTGGCTGTCGGCGGCGACAGCGCGGGCGGAACGCTCGCGACGGTCTGCGCGGTGCTCGCGCGCGACGCGGGCATTCGTCTTGCGCTGCAGCTTCTGATCTATCCGGGCGTGACGCGTGACCAGGACACCGAGTCGCACGCGCGACTCGCCAGCGGCCACCTGCTGACGCAGGACACGATCCAGTGGTTTTTCACGCAATACGTGCGCGATCGGGCGGATCGCGACGACTGGCGTTTCGCGCCGCTCGACGGCACGCGCGATGCGCCGTCGTTCGCGGGCGTCGCGCCGGCGTGGATCGCGACGGCCGAATACGATCCGCTGAGCGACGAGGGCGCCGCGTACGCGGACAAGTTGCGTGCGGCCGGCAACGCGGTCACGCTGGTCTGCTATCCGGGAATGATCCACGAATTCTTCAAGATGGGCGGCTACGTGCCGGAGGTGCGGGTCGCGCATGCCGATGCGGTCGCGGCGCTGAAGGCCGCATTCGACGAGGTTTGACGGCGGGCGCCGGAAGGCGCGCGCCGCGGGAGGATGGCGATGACGAACGGCGTGGGCAGGGTGGAAACGGGCGACTGGACGGTGCTTGGCGGCGACGCCGCGCGGATTCGCGACGCGGTGTTCGTGCGCGAGCAGCAGATTCCGCCGGAATGGGAACTCGACGACGACGATCCGCTGTCGCTGCATGCGGTCGCGTACCGGACCGACGCGGCGACCGGGCTGCGCCGCGCGGTCGCGACGGGGCGGCTGTTGCCGTCCGGCACGATCGGCCGCGTCGCGGTGCTGGCCGACATGCGCGGGCAGGGGGTCGGGTCGGCCGTGCTGAATGCGCTGCTGGACGCCGCGCGGCGCCGCGGCGAAGCAGTCGTGCGGCTGTACGCGCAGGACTCGGCGGTGTCGTTCTATCTGCGGCACGGTTTTGCGGCGGTCGGCGAACCGTTCGTCGAAGCCGGCGTCCCGCACGTCGAGATGGCGCGCGCGCCGTAGCGCGCCACGTGTGCGCTCAGCGCGGCCGCGCCGCGTCGATATCGAACGTGAACGCGCGCTCGAATGCGCCGGGGCGGACGGTGCGGTGCGAGCCGTCGTCGTCGCTGCGTTCCTTGAGCTCGACCGTCAGCCGCACGCCTTCCTTCATCGTGACGCGCAGCGCGGTCGTGCCGCGCGTGCCGTATTCGGGCGTCTCGATGAACGCGGCCGACAGCGCGCGTTCGCGCTCGATCGGAATGCCCGTGTGCGGCAGCGCGTCGTCGTCCGCGACGTGCGGGTCGCGCATCAGCGCGATCAGTTCGTCGAGCGACGGGGTCGGGTTGTCGGTGAGCAGCGTGCCGAGTTCCGCGCGCTTGCGCACCACTTTCGGCCAGGGCGTATCGAGGCGCGCATTCGACAGCGCATGCACGCCCGGCGCGATCGCGACGGGCGCGGCGACGCGGCTTTCGCCTTCGGGCGCGCGGTTGCAGAACCACGCGAGTTCGCGCCGACGCCAGTCGCCGACGAGCAGGTTGAAGCCGTTGTACACGGCCGCATGCTCGGCAAGCTGCGCGAGATAGTCGAGCGGCGCGACGGGCGAGCCGCCGAGAAAGTCGGAGACCAGCTTGCCGCGGGTTGGCGCGCCCGCGCGGATGTCGAACGGCGCGCGGTAGTTGGTCAGCGCGGCGAAGCGGCCGTCGCGCGAGACGCCGAGCCACGTGCCGCCTGCTTCGAGATCGCGGCCGGCCAGTACGCCCGGCACGTCTTCCCACCAAGAGAGCGGCGCGCTGGTCCGGCGAAAGAACTCGTCGCGATTGGCGGCGAGGGTAAAGACGGGACCGGCGGCGGCATCGGGCTGCCAGTCGAAGGCAATCAGACACATCGGGCGAATCTCTCGCAGGAAACGTCGCGCGCCGGCTGCGACTCGCGAGCCGGCGCGCGAACGGGTTGTCAGTGCATCACGCTTCGGTCGGCCACGCGTACGGCAGCGCGTCGAACGCGAGCGCCGGGCCGTCGGCCGAACCGAGGTGCACCGTGCCGCTGTCGAGCGCGGCGAGCTTGATCTCGACGAGCGCGTCGACGCCGCCCGCCGGCGCGGCCGCCGCGTTGACGATCATTCCGCACGGCTGGCCCGGGTCGTCGCTGTGGAACAGCTCGACGCCGGCATGCACGGTATCGGTCTCGCCGGCGACGTGCGCGAGCGCGGTGCGGCGCTTGATCGTGCCGCGGTACTGGCTGCGCGCCACCACTTCCTGGCCCGGGTAGCACCCTTTCCTGAAGTTAACGGCACCGATCACGTCGAAGTTGACCATTTGCGGGACGAACTGTTCGACGGCCGGCTGCGTGATGCGCGGCTCGCCCGCGCGAACGTCGAGCCAGTCCCACACGGCAGGCGACACGACGGGCAGCGTGCCGGCCAGCGCGGCGAGGCGCGCGTCGACCTCGGCGCGCGGGCCGATCCACAGATAGCGCTTGCGGCCGGCCGCATCGGGCACGCGGATCAGCGCGCCGGCCGGGCCGTCGACCTTCACGTGCACGCCGTCGGGCAGCGCATCGAAGATGCCCGACAGCGCGTCGCGCACGTCGCCCGCGAAGCCGGCCACCGCGAGCGCGTCGCTGGCGTCGGTCAGCTTCGCCTTCGCGCGCAGCACGAACATCGACAGCCGCTTCTGCACGGCCGGCTGCACGTCCTTCGACACGAGCAGGCGCACGTCGTGGCCGGCGCGCCACGTGAGGAACGACGCGAGCAGGCGGCCCTTCGGCGAGCAGTACCCGGACAGCCGCGCGCTGCCGGCATCGAGGTGCTCGATGTCGTTGGTGAGCTGGCTGTGCAGGAACGTCGCGGCGTCGCCGCCGGCCACGTCGATCACGCCGAACTGCGGCAGCGGCATGCAGGCGCCCGGCGCGTCGAAATCGGCGGCGGACGGGCGGGGGAAAACGGGGAGCGAGGCAGATGCGGCCTGGGCAGCCGGTGAAGCGAACGGTGTGCTCATGGAATGAGGGAACAGTCAACCCTGACTTTGACGGAGGCGAGCAAGTATTATATGGGTCTTACCTGAGTCACGTTTCCATGTCCCTACTGAAGAAATGCGCCGCGACGATCGTGGCGCTGGCCGTCGTTGTGGCCGCTGCCGGCGCGGGCGGCGGGTATTACTGGGCGACCCGGCCGCTGTTGCTGGGCGCGGCATCGCTCGACGTCACGATCAAGCCGCGCAGCAGCGTGAAGAGCGTCGCGCTGCAGCTCAAGCGCGGCGGCGTGCCGGTCGAGCCGTTCGCGTTCGTCGCGATGACGCGCGTGCTCGGGCTGTCGAGCCGGCTCAAATCGGGCAACTACGAATTCAAGACCGGCATCACGCCTTACGACGTGCTGCAGAAGATCGCGCGCGGCGACGTGAACGAGTACGTCGCGACGGTCATCGAGGGCTGGACCTTCAAGCGGATGCGCGCGGAGCTCGACGCGAACCCCGATCTCGCGCACGCGACGGCCGGCATGAGCGACGCCGAGCTGCTGCGCGCGATCGGCGCATCGGAGAGCGCGGTGCAGCGCGGCAGCGGCGAGGGGCTGTTCTTCCCCGATACCTACCTGTTCGACAAGGGCACGAGCGACCTGAACATCTACCGGCGCGCGTACCGCCTGATGCAGACGCGCATCGACGAGGCATGGGCCGCGCGCACGCCGGGGCTGCCGTACAAGACGCCTTACGAAATGCTGACGATCGCGTCGATCGTCGAGAAGGAAACGGGCCACGCGGCCGACCGCGCGTTCGTCGCGGCCGTGTTCGCGAACCGGCTGCGCATCGGCATGCCGCTGCAGACCGATCCGTCGGTGATCTACGGGCTCGGCGATGCGTACGACGGCCGTCTGCGCAAGCGCGACCTGCAGGCCGACACTCCCTACAATACCTACACCCGACGCGGGCTGCCGCCCACGCCGATCGCGTTGCCGGGTGTCGCCGCGCTGCAGGCGGCGATCAATCCGGCGCCGACGAGCGCGCTCTATTTCGTCGCGAAGGGCGACGGCACGAGCGTGTTCTCGGACACGCTCGGCGACCACAACAAGGCCGTGGACAAGTACATACGAGGTCAATAATGGCGAGCGGTAAATTCATCACGTTCGAAGGCATCGACGGGGCGGGGAAGACCACCCACCTGCAATGGTTCTGCGAACGCCTCCAGGGCCGGCTGGCCGCGGCCGGCCGGCAGGTTGTCGTGACCCGCGAGCCGGGCGGCACGCAGCTCGGCGAGAAACTGCGCGAGATCCTGCTGAACCAGCCGATGGATCTCGAGACGGAAGCGCTGCTGATGTTCGCCGCGCGTCGCGAGCACCTCGCGCTCGTGATCGAGCCGGCGCTCGCGCGCGGCGACTGGGTCGTGTCGGATCGCTTCACCGACGCGACGTTCGCTTACCAGGGCGGCGGCCGCGGGCTGCCGCGCGACAAGCTCGAGACGCTCGAGCGCTGGGTGCAGGGCGGTTTCCAGCCGGACCTCACGGTGCTGTTCGACGTCGCGCCGCAGGTCGCGAGCGAGCGTCGCGGCGCCGCGCGCATGCCTGACAAGTTCGAAAGCGAGTCCGACGCGTTCTTCTCGCGCACGCGCGCCGAATACCTGCGGCGCGCGGAAGAGGCGCCGCACCGCTTCGCGATCGTCGACGCGACACGATCGATCCCGGAGATCCGCCAGCAGCTCGAACGCGTGCTCGCCGCGCTGTAACCCGCAAGGAACGCACCCCATGATCTATCCGTGGCAAACCGACGACTGGAACCGCCTGCAGCAACTGCGCGCGCAATGGCCGCATGCGCTGTTGCTGCACGGTCAGGCCGGGATCGGCAAGCTGCAGTTCGCGCAGCATCTCGCGCAGGGCTTCCTGTGCGAATCGCCGCAGCCGAACGGCGAGCCGTGCGGTACCTGCGCGGCCTGCAACTGGTTCTCGCAGGGCAACCATCCGGACTACCGGATCGTGCTGCCCGAGGCGCTGGCGGGCGAGGCGCCGGGCGCGGCCGACGATGCGAAGCCGGCCGACGCGGACGAAGGCGGCAAGAAGACGCGGGCGCCGAGCAAGGAAATCAAGATCGAGCAGGTGCGCGCGCTGCTCGACTTCTGCGGGGTCGGTTCGCACCGCGGCGGCGCACGCGTCGTCGTGCTGTATCCGGCCGAGGCGCTCAATGTCGCCGCGTCGAACGCGCTGCTGAAAACGCTGGAGGAGCCGCCACCGGGCGTCGTGTTCCTGCTCGTGTCGGCGCGCATCGACCGCCTGTTGCCGACGATCATCAGCCGCTGCCGGCAGTGGCCGATGACCGTGCCGGCGCCGGAGGCCGCCGCCGCGTGGCTCGCGGCGCAGGGCGTGGACCACGCCAGCGCGCTGCTCGCCGAAGCCGGCGGCGCGCCGCTCGCCGCGCTGGCGCTCGCGAGCGACGAGAACCGCCCGCTGCGCGATTACACGCTGGGGCAACTGGCCGCCGGCGCGGGCTGCGATCCGTTCGCCTGCGGTGAAGCGCTGCAGAAGCTGCCGGTGCCGCTGGTGCTCGGCTGGCTGCAGCGCTGGCTGTACGATTTGCTCGCGCAGCGGATGGCCGGCGCGCCGCGCTACTTCCCGACGCACGCGGCTGCCCTGGCGCGCTGCGCGGAAGCGGTCGACGCGAATGCATTCGCGCGCTTCATGAAGGCCGTGACGCGGCAGCGGACGGTCGAGAACCATCCGCTCAACGCACGGCTCGTATTCGAGGAATTGTTTCTCGGATATCGGGAAATGTTTGGTTGATCCGATATTGTTTCCGATGGGTTGCGAAACGATGAGCGGATCACGCGGCGGCGCGACCGTGGCCGGCCGGCCCGCCTGCGTCGCCCGGTGCCGCATGCCGGCGGGCGCATGAGCGCCCGTCTCACGTATTCAGGAAACACGATGTTCGTCGACTCTCACTGCCACATCAATTTCAAGGGCCTGGCCGACCGCCTGCCGGCCGTTCTCGATAACATGCGCGAGCACGACGTCACGCACGCGCTGTGCGTGTCGGTCGATTTCGAGACGCTGCCCGACGTGCTCGCGATCGCCGAAGCGCACGACAACGTGTACGCCTCGGTCGGCGTGCATCCCGATCACGAGGACGCGCGCGAGCCGACGCTCGCGGAGCTGGTCGAGCTGGCCGCGCATCCGAAGGTCGTCGCGATCGGTGAAACCGGCCTCGACTACTACCGTCTGGAAGGCCGCTCGATCGCCGACATGGAATGGCAGCGCGACCGCTTTCGCACGCATATCCGCGCGGCGACCGCGACGATGAAGCCGCTGATCATCCACACGCGTTCGTCGTCGGAAGACACGCTGCGCATCATGGCCGAGGAGCGCGCGGACGTGCCGGGCGGCGTGATGCACTGCTTCACCGAGCCGTGGCCGGTCGCCCAGCAGGCGCTCGCGCAGAACTTCCATATCTCGCTGTCGGGCATCGTCACCTTCAAGAACGCGACCGACGTGCAGGACGTCGCGCGGCGCGTGCCGCTCGACCGGCTGCTGATCGAGACCGACTCGCCGTACCTCGCGCCGGTGCCGTATCGCGGCAAGCCGAATGAACCTGCGTACGTCAGCCATGTCGGACGCTTTATCGCATCCGAGCGCGGGATCGCCGTCGAGGCGCTCGCCGATGCGACGACGCAGAACTTTTTCCGGCTGTTCAAGATCGCCCGCTAACGACGTGCGCGCAGCCGACAACCCAGGGAAGGAGCCCACAACAATGACGAAGCCGACCAACCATCTGCCCAAACGCGCACTCGTTGCAGCCGCATTCGTCGCGAGCGGCCTGTTCGCCGCCGCCGGCGCGCATGCCGAGTCGCTTGACGCGATCGTCAAGGCCGTCAAGTTCGACGACATCGCCGATATCGGCAAGCAGCTCAAGAGCGGCAAGCTCGACCCGAACACGATCGCGCCGAACGGCGACCCGATCCTCGTGATCGCCGCACGCGAGAAGTCCGACAAGGTCGCGGCGGCGATCGCCACGACGCCGAACGTCGATCTCGAGAAGGAAGACAAGGCCGGTGAAAACGCGCTGATGCTCGCGTCGCTGAACGGCGACCTCGGCCTCGTCAAGCTGCTGATCGACAAGGGCGCGGAAGTGAGCAAGAAGGGCTGGGCGCCGCTGCACTACGCGGCGACCAACGGCCAGGACGCGGTCGTCAAGGTGCTGCTCGACCACGACGCGTACATCGACACCGCCTCGCCGAACGGCACGACGCCGCTGATGATGGCCGCGCGCGGCAACCATGCGTCGACGGTCACGCTGCTGCTCGACCAGGGCGCCGATCCGCAGGTGAAGAACCAGCTCGGCATCACCGCGCTCGAGTTCGCGAAGCACTACAACGCGCCGGACGCGATCGAGATTCTGAGCAAGCGGACGACGCGTATCGGTGCGGCGACGCCGGCAGATGCTCAAAAGAGTGCAAAATAACGGTTTTTGGTGCGGCGGCGCGTGTCCGCCCGGCCGGCTTTCCGGCCGGAGCCGGGCGTCCGGCGCCGCACCGGCCAAGGCAGCAGGCGGTCTCCGGCCGCATTGACATAAGAAGGAACACCATGTTGCGCGCAATGTTTTGTGCCGCGGCGTTTGCCGTGCCGTTGTCGGCGGCGGCTTTCACGGGCGCGGATCTCGACCGGCTGTGCGCGAAGACGGACGTCAAGTCGCGGGCGTCGTGCGCGGCCTATATCGAAGGCGCCGCCGACGGCGTCTATAACACGATCGATGCGATCGGCGGCACCACGGGGCCGCGCGTCGGCCAGTACTTCTGCCTGCCGCCCGACATCCGGGCGCAACAGATGACGGACGCGGTGCGCAAGTACATCGCGGAAAATCCGAAGCTGGCCGACTACAACGCGAGCACCGCGGTGTCGCTCGGTCTCGGCAAGGCGTTTCCCTGCAGGAGCGGAAACTGATCTGACGCCGTGTCCGGGCGCGTGCGTAGCCCGGACGTCGCCGACGCATCCAGGACGAAGCCTGTGCGCTTCATCACTCGAGGGCGCCGATGATTTCAATCGAGGAACTGCAGCGCATCGCCGATGCGCCGTTGCATTCGTGGCTCGGCACGCTGGGCGTGTCGGTCATCGTCATACTGGTCGTCACGGTCGTGCACCGCCTCGGCGCACGCATCGTGAAGCGCATCGCGCAGCCGTATCCGCTGATGAGCGCGATCCTGCGCTACATCGACAAACCGTCGCTCGTCGTGCTGGCGCTGCTGGCGCTCGAGTTCCTGTGGGTCCAGGCGGACGACGGCATGTCGTTCGTGCGCGGCATGCGCACCGCGGCCGCGGTCGGCTCGATCGTGTCGCTCACGTGGCTGCTCGTGCGGCTCGCGGCCGGCGTCGGCGACGCGATCATCCAGGCCCATCCGATCGATACGGCCGACAACCTCCAGGCGCGGCGCGTCCATACGCAGGCCAAGGTGCTCGTGCGGACCGTGATGGTGCTGATCGTGATCATCGGCACCGGCGCCGCGCTGATGACGTTTCCGAACGTACGCCAGATCGGCGCGAGCCTGCTGGCGTCGGCCGGTGTGGCCGGGCTGGTCGCCGGTATCGCTGCGCGGCCGGTGCTCGGCAACCTGATCGCGGGCTTGCAGATCGCGCTCACGCAGCCGATCCGGCTCGACGACGTGGTCGTGATCCAGGGCGAGTGGGGGCGCATCGAGGAAATCACCGGCTCGTTCGTATCGGTGCGGCTGTGGGACCAGCGGCGTCTCGTCGTGCCGCTGCAGTGGATCATCGAGAACCCGTTCACGAACTGGACGCGCAGCAGCGCGGAAATCATCGGCACCGTCTATCTGTCGGTCGACTACCGCACGCCGCTCGCGCCGCTGCGCGAGGAACTCGCGCGGCTCGTCCATGCCGCGCCCGAATGGGACGGCCGCGTGCAGGTGCTGCAGGTGACCGACGCGACGGAGCGCACGATGCAGCTGCGCGCACTCGTCAGCGCGGCCGATTCGTCGTCGTGCTGGGATTTGCGCTGCCGCGTGCGCGAAGGGCTGATCGCCTATTTGCAGAACCGCTATCCGCAATGCCTGCCGCGCAGCCGGATGGAACTGTATCCGCACGAATCGGCGCCGGACGCGCCGAATCCCGAACGGCCGCATGCGCGGTCGCCTGCCGCCAGCACGGCGGCCAACACCGCAGCCGATCCGCAGGCTGTCGACGGCCGCTGAAGGCGGCCCGGCGCCTGCTGCGATTCCCCGTTTCCCATTCCCATGACCGCGCTGAAGACGCTCGCCATCGCCAATTACCGCTCGCTGCGCGAGCTGATCGTGCCGCTCGCGGCGCTCAACGTCGTCACGGGGCCGAACGGCAGCGGCAAGTCGAGCGTGTACCGCGCGCTGCGGCTGCTCGCCGATACCGCACAGGGTCGCGTGATCCCGTCGCTCGCGCGCGAGGGCGGCTTGCCGTCGACGTTGTGGGCCGGCCCCGAGCGCTTTTCGCGCGCGATGCTGGCCGGCGAGGCGCCGGTGACGGGCACCGTGCGCAGTGGCCCGGTGAGCCTGAAGCTCGGCTTCGCGTGCGACGATTTCGGCTATTCGATCGATCTCGGCCTGCCGCTGCCGAGCCATTCGCAGTTCGCGCTCGATCCGGTGATCAAGCGCGAATGCATCTGGGGCGGCGCGGTGCCGCGCCCGTCCACGCTGCTGGTCGACCGGCAGGGCGCGCAGATCCGTGCGCGCACTGCATCGGGCGACTGGCAGACGATTCCGCAGCCGGTCGCGAGCTTCGACAGCATGATGACCGAATTCGCCGACCCGACCGGTGCGCCCGAGATGATCGCGATGCGCGAACGGATCCGTTCGTGGCGCTTCTACGACCATTTCCGGACCGATGCGCAGGCGCCGGCGCGCCAGTCGCACATCGGCACCCATACGCCGGTGCTCGCCGACGACGGGGCCGATCTGGCCGCCGCGCTGCAGACGATCCGCGAAATCGGCGACGCGGCGGCGCTCGACGCGGCAATCGACGACGCGTTTCCCGGCGCGTCGGTCGAGATCGACAATCCGGGCGGCCGCGGCCGCTTCGACGTGCTGATGCGCCAGCCGGGGCTGCTGCGGCCGCTGGCGGCGGCCGAGCTGTCCGACGGCACGTTGCGCTACCTGCTGCTCGCGGCTGCGCTGCTGACGCCACGGCCGCCCGCGCTGATGGTGCTGAACGAGCCGGAGACGAGCCTGCATCCCGATCTCCTGCCGGCGCTCGGCCGCCTGATCGCGCAGGCGGCCCGGCACTCGCAGGTGCTGGTCGTGTCGCACGCGGCGCGGCTCATCGCGACGCTCGAGCGCGAGGCCGGCTGCGAATCGCTGGTGCTCGACAAGCAACTCGGCGCGACCGCGCTCGTCGATGCCGATTCGCGCGACCTGCCGCCGTGGAAGTGGCCGTCGCGTTGACAGGCCGATCGCGTGCTGGGGGGCGGGATCGGCGTCCGGCGGCGCCGGATCGGCCCCGGTCGGGCCCGGGGGGAAGCGGCCCGGGGCCGATCGGTCGAATGTATCCGGTCTGTAACAACCCCCAAAAAATGCAAGACCTGCGGTTCCGCTTCCCGGGATCGCGAATAATAATGAGATATCCGGCCGGCGCCAGGCCGGCCGGCACGGCAGGGACAGGGAACGGCGCGCGCGAGTGCGGCCCGGTCGGGCCGTAACGGACAGGACACAGGAGACGTGGACCATGAGAATTGCCCAGATCGCCCCGCTGACCGAATCCGTGCCGCCGAAGCTGTACGGCGGCACGGAGCGCGTCGTGTCCTACATCACCGAGGCGCTCGTCGAGCTCGGCCACGACGTGACGCTGTTCGCGAGCGGGGATTCGACGACGCGGGCGAAACTCGAGCCCGTGTGGCCGCGCGCGCTGCGGCTCGATTCGTCGATCCGCGACCGCGTCGCGCCGCACATGCTGCTGATGGAGACGGTCGCGCGCCGCGCGAAGGATTTCGACGTGCTCCATTTCCACATGGACTATTACTCGTTCTCGGTCTTCAACCGGCAGGAAACGCCTTACGTGACGACGCTGCACGGCCGGCTCGACCTGCCCGAGCAGCAACCGGTGTTCGACACGTTCAACACGGCGCCGGTGATCTCGATTTCCAATTCGCAGCGCCAGCCGTTGCCGCAGGCGAAATGGCTGACGACCGTCTATCACGGGCTGCCCGATACGCTGTACATGCCGCAGCCCGTCGAGCCGCGCTATCTCGCGTTCCTCGGCCGCATCTCGCCGGAAAAACGCGTCGACACCGCGATCCGCATTGCCCGCCAGTGCGGGCTGCCGATCCGGATCGCCGCGAAGATCGACACGGCCGACCAGGAATACTTCGACCGCGAGATCAAGCCGCTCTTCGCGTTGCCGCACGTCGAATACATCGGCGAGATCGCCGATCACGAGAAGGCCGAATTCCTGTCGGGCGCGCATGCGCTGCTGTTTCCGATCGACTGGCCGGAGCCGTTCGGCCTGGTGATGATCGAGGCGATGTCGTGCGGCACGCCGGTGATCGCGTTCAACCGCGGCGCGGTGCCCGAAGTGGTGGACGAGGGCGTATCGGGTTTCATCGTCGAGGATGAAATCAGCGCGGTGGCCGCCGTGAACCGGCTGCACCTGCTGCCGCGTGCGCGCGTGCGGCAGCGTTTCGAGGAGCGCTTCACGTCGCGCCGGATGGCGCAGCAGTACGTCGACGTGTACCAGTCCGTGATCCGCGCGCAGAAACGCTCGCGCTTCAAGGTGATCGACTCGACGACCTGATCGGCCTGGCCAACCTGACCGACGTGGCGCGCGGCGCCGGCGGATAAAAAAACGGCGATGCCCGCAAGGACATCGCCGTTTGCGCATGCCCCGCGCGCAATGCGCGCGGGCAGTGCGTCGACGTCAGATCTTGAGCTTCGTGACCTTCGTGCCGTTGATCGACACATCGCCCATCAGACCGGCGTTGGTCAGCACGACGACCTGGATCGGCGCCGTGGCCGTGTTGGAGTCGACCGCACCGTTCGCGCCCATCTTCACGAGTGCGACCGATGCGCCGGCGCCGGCTGCCCAGCCGTCCGAGTTGCGGAATTCGTCGAGCGCCTGCTGCGTCATGAACAGGAACACGACCGCCTTCGACTGCGCGCCGGCCTGCAGGCCGACCGACAGCGACGACGTGTTGTAGTAGCCGACGGTGCTGCCGCCGACGCGCAGCGCGCCGTTGCCGGACTGGGCGCCGACGATGAAGCCGGCCTGGAGCACTTCGGGGAAGACCAGCACGCCGCGCGATTTCGCGACGAGCTCGCGCGAACCCTTGACGGTGGAGTACATGCGCGACAGCGTGGCGTCGACGCTCGCATCGATCGACTGGCGTTTGGACGCGTTGGTCGCGGCGTTGTCCGGCTTGTCCGGGGTGGTGGTGCAACCGGTGAGCGCGAGGCTACCGACGATCAGCGCGGCGGCGGCTTTGAGCACAAGAGTCCGTTTTTGCATCGTTGTTCTCCATCGGATGATGTTCGGAGTGAGTCTCGCTCAAGGAGCGGATCACGTCGGCAGTTATATCACAGCGGATTAGGGCCTCTTTTCGTTGCCGTGTGAAAAAGCGTCAAATCGCGCGGGGGTGTCGCGGCGCGCCAACGGACGAAGCGGCGCCAACGCGCGCCCGGCGCGCGGTCGGCGTGCGGCGAACGCGTGCGGCGAACGCGAGCGGAGAGCGGCGGCGCTTGCAGTGTGCGTCGGTGTCAGTGCGTGACGGGCGGAACGGGCGGCTTGATCGGCGGGCGGCGCAGCGCGCGGCGGATCAGCGCGATCACGACGCCGCATGCGAACAGGAACGCGGCCGGGACGACCCAGTAGCCGACGAACGCATGCCACAGGTAACCGGCGAGCGTATTGCGGCGCACCACGTATTCGTCGCGGGCCGCCTGCTGGCGCGGCGCGTTGGCGGCGAGCACGTCGGCCGGGCAGCCGGCCGCGCGCGCTTCGTCAGGATCCCCGTGGCACTTCGCGGCGGCGCCGGCGGCCTGCTGCGCGTCGGTGAGCTGCCAGGTGGTCAGCGCAAGCTGCAGGTCCGCCTTGTTGTACGCCATTTCCTCGCGGATCTCGCGCACGGCGATGATCGCGACGGGCACCGCCCAGAACACGATCACGATCAGCCAGCGGCGGAACCAGCGGTGTTGTCTCCATGCCATCCAAGCCTCCGTTTGACGCGCGTGCGCGTCTGTCTCGAGGGCGGCCCGATGGCGCTTCTTGGTCTTGGGTGGGCCGCGTTGCAGCCATCATAGAAGAAAACGCGGCGAATTGCCGCACCATGTGGCGCCGCCGCGGCGGCGGACCGGAAAAACGGGGTGGGAAGGGCAGGAATGCGTCGGTCGATGCGCGTGCAACGAAAACGAAAAATGCCGCGCCCGCCGAAGCGGGGCGCGGCATCCGAGACGGGAGCGCCGGAACTCAGGCGGCCGGCTGGTTGCTCAGGCAGCTCTTCATGAACGCCTTGCGATCGTCGCCCTTCTTGCCGGTGGCCTGCGTGTTGCACGCCTTCATCTTTTCCTGCTGCGTCATCGCCTTCGCGGGCTTCGCCGACAGGCAGTCCTTCATGAACGCCTTGCGTTCGTCGCCCGTCTTGCCGGCTGCCTGCGTGTTACAGGCCTTCATCTTGTCCTGCTGGCTGTTCGCCGCGAATGCGGGGGAAGCCAGCATGCCGCCGAGAAGCACTGCGGCTACGAGCGATTGGATTTTCATTTCGACACTCCCATGGGGTGAATTGCGTGTGATCGACGCCGTCATGAAGCACGACGCGATGAGGACAGGGCCACATCGCACCACACGTTCCGATTATGGCAAATCAAGGTGAAAACACCAGAACGGCACTTTCTATAACGTTGCGGACGCCATGCCCGTTGACGGCGCACGCGGCCGGTAGGTCGGGACAAACCATGATGCGGGGCGGCCGGCACCGGCCGCCGCGCCGGAACCTGCCGGCACATGGCCGGGAGCCATTACAATCGCGGCCATGAATACACCGAACACCGCATCCCCTTCGTCCGCGGCGGCGCTGCCGCGCATCGCCGTACTCGCCACCGGCGGCACGATCGCCGGCGCCGCGCCCGACGCGGCCAGCACGGCCGGCTATCAGGCCGGCGCGCTCGGCGTCAATTTTCTGGTCGACGCCGTGCCGGCGCTTGCGTCGGTCGCACGCATCGACGCCGAGCAGGTGGCCAGCATCGACAGCAAGGATCTCGCGCTGCCGCTGTGGAATACGCTCGCCGCGCGGATCGACGCGCTGATGGCCGATCCGGCCATCGACGGCATCGTGATCACCCACGGCACCGATACGCTCGAGGAAACCGCATACGCGCTGCATCTGGTCGTTCGGGGCGACAAGCCCGTCGTGCTGACGGCCGCGATGCGGCCGGCGACCGCGCTGTCGTCCGACGGCCCGCTGAACCTGTTGAACGCGGTGACGGTGGCCGCCCATCCGGCCGCGCGCGGGCAAGGCGTGCTGGTCGCGTTCAACAACCGGATCCATGGCGCGCGCGACGTCGTGAAGACGAGCACGTATGCGGTCGACGCGTTCCAGTCGCCGGAGCTTGGTGCGCTCGGTTGGGTGCAGGACGGTCGCGTCGAATTCGCGCGCCGCGTCACGCGCGCGCGCGACGCGCAACTGGCGATTGCCGTGACCTGGCCGGCGGTCGAAGTCGTCGCGAGCTATGCGGGCGTGACGCGCACGGCCGTCGACGCGCTCGTCGCGGCCGGCGTGCGCGGCCTCGTCGTCGCGGGCACCGGCAACGGGTCGATCCATGCGACGCTGCAGACGGCGCTCGCCGATGCGGTGAGCGCGGGCGTGGCGGTGGTCCGTGCATCGCGCGTCGGTTCGGGGCACGTGATGCGCAACGGCGCCGCGAGCGACGATGCGCTCGGTTTCGTGAGCGCGGGCTCGCTCCATCCGTTCAAGGCGCGCGTGCTGCTGATGCTCGCGCTCGCGAACGGCATTCACGATCGCGACGCACTGCAACGCGCATTCGACACGCTGTGACCGATGGCCGCCGCTCGGGCGGCGCGCGGCGCGCATAAAAAAATGGCAGGCCAAGGGCCTGCCATTTTTGCGTCAGTGCTGCGCGAACGCTCAGGACTGCGGCGGAATCACGAGCTTCTGGCCCGGGTAGATCCGGTCCGGGCTCGACAGCATCGGCTTGTTCGCCTCGAAGATCGCCGGATACTTGTTCGCGTCGCCGTACACTTCCTTGGCGATCGCCGACAGCGTGTCGCCCGGCTTCACGTCGTGGTATCGCACTTCCGGATCGTCCGGCTGCAGATTGTCGTCGTTGACGCCCGCGACACCCTGCACGTTGCCGGCCGCGACCTTGACCTTCGCCTTCGTGTCGAGATCGGCGACGCTGCCCGACAGCGTGACGGTGCGCGATGCGCCATCGAACGCGACGGTCAGGTTCGACGTGTCGAGACCTTGCGAGTTGATGTAATTCTTGATCGCATCGGCCGCGGTCTGGTTCGCGGCATTCGGATCTTCCGCTGCCTGTGCATCGGCGTGACCCAGCAGTTTTTCACCCGCCTCCTTGATAAACGAAAGAAGACCCATCGTTGCACTCCTTAGGTGGTTGAAAAGAAAACGCGCCGTGAAGTGGCGAAAAAAACACCGCGCTGGATGCGGACCCCGGACGGGAACGCAGGCGCGGCGGTTTTCTCGAAAGGCGTGGCGAAAGTGTAGGCGTTCATCGCGACGAATGCATGAAAAATCGCACGCTCGAACGTAAAGAAATGTAATACGCGAAATCCGACAGGCGGACACCCGACGACGACGTCTGACCGACCAAGGCTTCCCCGGCGCCGCCGGGTGCCGCTGCGGACCCCACCACGCCGCTCTCAGCCCAGAGCGGCGTTTTTCGCCCCGTCCCGCATGCCGTTGGCAATGCAGGGCGGGGCGCCCCACCGTGATGCGCGTGATGTCGCGCACCGATGCGACCGGCCGCGACCGGCCGCGGCCGGGTCGCGTGCATGCGTCGCGCGCGGCCGCCATCGCAGCACAAACGCGCGTTGCTGCCTCCGCGTTACGCGGCCGGCGTCTGGCCGATCTCGAAGTTCGACATGATCTCGAGCGCGCGGACGAGCGCCGAGTGATCCCACGCCTTGCCGCCGTGCGATGCGCACACGCTGAACAGCTGCTGCGCGCTCGCGGTGTGCGGCAGTGCGAGGCCGAGCTTGCGCGCGCCGTCGAGCGCGAGGTTCAGGTCTTTCTGGTGCAGCTCGATGCGGAAGCCCGGATCGAACGTGCGCTTGGTCATCCGCGCGCCGTGCACTTCGAGGATGCGCGACGCGGCGAAGCCCCCCATCAGCGCCTGGCGCACGCGCTCCGGATCGGCGCCCGAGCGCGCGGCGAACAGCAGCGCTTCGCCGACCGCTTCGATGTTCAGCGCGACGATGATCTGGTTCGCGACCTTGCAGGTCTGCCCCGCGCCGTTGTCGCCGACGAGCGTGATGTTCTTGCCCATCTTCTCGAACAGCGGCTTCGCGCGCTCGAACGCCTGTTCCGGCCCGCCGACCATGATCGTCAGCGTCGCTTCGCGTGCGCCGACTTCGCCGCCGGACACCGGCGCGTCGAGGTAGTCGCAGCCGAGCGCGTTGATCTGCTTCGCGAATGCCTGCGTGTCGAGCGGCGAGATCGAACTCATGTCGATCACGAGCTTGCCGGCCGTCAGGCCCTTCGCGACGCCGTCGTCGGCGAACAGCACGTTACGCACGTCGGGCGTGTCCGGCACCATCGAGATGATGATGTCCGCGTGCTGCGCGACTTCGGTCGAGTTCGCGACGACCTTCGCGCTGCCGCGCAGATCGTCCGGAATCGGGAACGCGCCGTTCACGACGAGCCGATGATCGCCCTTGAGCAGGTTGCGCGCCATGTGCGCGCCCATGATGCCGAGGCCGATGAAACCGATGGTTGCCATGTGAATGTCTCCTATAGGGCTGAAAACGGGAAGGGCGCGACTCAGGCGGCGCGACGCGCCGAGGCCGGTGCGCAGCCGGCCACGCTTTGCAGCCAGCCGAGGCCTTCCGTCGTGGTGGTGCGGGGCTTGTATTCGCAGCCGACATAGCCGGCATAGCCGAGCCGGTCGAGCAGCGCGAACAGGAACGCATAGTTGATTTCGCCGGTGCCCGGCTCGTTGCGGCCGGGGTTGTCCGCGAGCTGGACGTGGCCGATCGATGCGAGGTTGCGTTCGATCGTCGCGGCCAGTTCGCCTTCCATGCGTTGCATGTGATAGATGTCGTACTGCAGGAACAGGTTGTCCGAACCGACCGCGCGGATCACGTCGAGCCCTTCCGACGAGCGGTTCAGCGCGAAGCCGGGGATGTCGAAGCGGTTGCACGGCTCGACGAGCAGGCGGATGCCTTCGCGCTTGAGCGCATCGGCCGCGAAGCGCAGGTTGTCGACGATCGTCACGAAAGTCTTGTCGCGCGCGGTGCTCGCCGACGGGATGCCGACCAGGCAATTCAGCTGCGGCACCTTCAGCGCCTTCGCGTAGTCGATCGCACGGCCGACCCCTTCCTGGAACTCGCCGACGCGATCGGGCAGGCACGCGATGCCGCGCTCGCCCTGATCCCAGTTGCCGGCGGGCAGGTTGTGCAGCACGAGACGCAGGCGGTGCGACTCGAGCCGCTCGGCGAGTGCCTCTTTCGCGTACGGGTACGGGAACAGGAACTCGACGGCGTCGAAACCCGCGTCCGCGGCCGCCTTGAAGCGGTCGAGGAACGGCACTTCGTTGAACAGCATGGTCAGGTTTGCAGCAAACTTCGGCATGAGCTAAGCCTCTTCGGTCGGTCAAGAATGTCGTGCGGTTCAGTCGAGCATCGAGATCGCGGTCGGTGCGTGCTCGGCTTTTTCGGCGAGATCCTCGAATTCGTTGATCGCGTCGATTTCGGTACCCATCGAGATGTTCGTCACGCGTTCGAGAATCACCTCGACGACCACCGGTACGCTGAACTCTTCCGCGAGCGTTTGCGCCTGGCGCAGCGCCGGCTCGATCTCTTCCGGCTTGAACACGCGCAACGCCTTGCAGCCGAGGCCTTCGGCAACCGCCACGTGGTCGACGCCGTACCCGTTCAGTTCCGGCGCGTTCACGTTGTCGAACGCGAGCTGCACGCAGTAGTCCATGTCGAACGCGCGCTGCGCCTGTCGGATCAGCCCGAGGTACGAGTTGTTCACGACGACGTGCACGTACGGCAGCTTGAATTGCGCGCCGGCCGCGAGCTCCTCGATCATGAACTGGAAGTCGTAGTCGCCGGACAGCGCGACGATCGGTCGGCTCGGGTCGGCCGCACGCACGCCGAGCGCGGCCGGGATCGTCCAGCCGAGCGGGCCGGCCTGGCCGCAGTTGATCCAGTTGCGCGCCTTGAACACGTGCAGGAACTGCGCGGCGGCGATCTGCGACAGGCCGATCGTGCTGACGTAGCAGGTATCGCGGCCGAACACCTTGTTCATCTCTTCGTACACGCGCTGCGGCTTGACCGGCACGTTGTCGAAGTGCGTCTTGCGCTGCAGCGTGCGCTTGCGTTCCTGGCATGCCGCGACCCACGCGCTGCGATCCTTCAGCTTGCCGGCGGCCTTCCATTCCCGAGCGACCGCGACGAACAGCTCGAGGGCGGCCTTCGCGTCGGACACGATGCCGAGATCCGGGCCGAACACACGGCCGATCTGGGTCGGTTCGATATCGACGTGCACGAACTTGCGGCCCTTCGTATAGACGTCGACGCTGCCCGTGTGGCGGTTCGCCCAGCGGTTGCCGATGCCGAGCACGAAGTCGGCCGCGAGCAGCGTCGCGTTGCCATAGCGGTGCGACGTCTGCAGGCCGACCATGCCGGCCATCAGCGGGTGGTCGTCGGCAATCGCGCCCCACGACATCAGCGTCGGGATCACCGGCACGCCGACCGTTTCCGCGAACTGCACGAGCAGCTCTTCGGCCGCCGCGTTGAGCACGCCGCCGCCCGACACGATCAGCGGCTTGTCCGCGTCGTTGAGCATCGCGAGCGCCTTCTCGATCTGCGCGCGGGTGGCCGCGGGCTTGTAGACCGGCAGCGGTTCGTACGTGTCGATGTCGAATTCGATTTCGGCGAGCTGCACGTCGATCGGCAGGTCGACCAGCACCGGGCCCGGACGGCCCGAGCGCATCAGGTGGAACGCCTGCTGGAACACGCGCGGCACGAGCGCCGGTTCGCGCACGGTGACGGCCCACTTCGTGACCGGCTTCGCGATCGACTCGATGTCGACGGCCTGGAAGTCTTCCTTGTAGAGGCGCGCGCGCGGCGCCTGGCCGGTGATCGCGAGGATCGGAATCGAGTCGGCGGACGCGGAGTAGAGGCCGGTGATCATGTCGGTGCCGGCGGGGCCGGACGTGCCGATGCACACACCGATGTTGCCCGGCGCTGCCCGCGTGAAACCTTCGGCCATGTGCGATGCGCCTTCGACGTGGCGCGCCAGCACGTGGCTGATGCCGCCCGACTTGCGCATGGCCGAATAGAACGGGTTGATCGCGGCGCCCGGCACGCCGAACGCGGTCTGGATGCCTTCCTTCTCGAGCACGAGTACGGCTGCGTCGACGGCTCTCATCTTGGCCATGAATGTCTCCTTGGATAGTCGGATCTTGCGAATCGGTCTGTTGGGAACACTGTAGGGATGCAGGAAAGGTTTGATAAGATCAGCCGAAGTCGCTTATTTCGAAACTAAAAGTATGGAATGACGGCCGGGCGGGCTTCGCGCCGGTGTCGGAGCCGGGGCGGAGGCAGCAAATGGATCGTTTCAAGCAGATCGAGACGTTCGTGCGGGTCGCGGACGCGGGCAGCCTCGCGGCGGCCGCGCTCGAGGAGGGCGTGTCGCCGGTGGTGCTCGGGCGGCGCATCGACGCACTGGAGAAGCGCCTCGGCGTGAAGCTGATGTATCGCTCGACGCGGCGGCTGGTGGTGAGCGAAGAGGGCGCCGCGTTTCTCGAACGCTGCCGCGGGCTGCTGTCCGAATGGGATCAGGCCGAGAACGAGCTGGCCGCCGGGCGGCGCGCGGTCAGCGGGCACCTGATCGTGTCGGCGCCGGCCGCGTTCGGGCGCAAGCACGTCGCGCCGCACGCGCCCGGCTTCCTGGCCGACAAACCGGAGATGCAGCTGTCGTTCAACCTGACCGACCGCGTCGTCGATCTCGTGCGCGAGGGTTATGACCTGTCGATCCGGATCGGCGGCGCGGTCGATCCGAACTTCGTCGCGGTGAAACTCGCGTCGAACCGGCGCGTGGTGTGCGGCACGCCCGGGTATTTCCGCCAGCACGGCCGGCCGAAATCGCTCGACGACCTGCTCAGGCACAACTGTCTCGCGTTCAACCTGCAGGGCGGGCAGAACCGCGGCTGGTATTTCCAGCGCCACGGCAAGATCGCGACGATCCGCGTGACCGGCAATCTCGACTGCAACGACGGCGAGCTGCTGCACCGCTGGGTGGCCGAAGGGCTCGGGCTCGGCTGGCGCTCGACGTGGGAAATCGCCGCGCAGCTCGAAACGGGCGAACTCGAGACCGTGCTCGACGAGTACGCGCTGCCCGACTACGACATCCTCGCGGTCTACCCGCAGCAGCGCTACGTGCCGGCGCGCGTGCGCTATTTCATCGACTATCTGCGCGAAGCGTATGCGCGCCCCGGCTATTGGAGCACCACGCCGTAACGCGACGGGCCGCCCGGCCATTCGGCGATTTTTTACGCTTCATGCGCGCGGCGCGGGAATAAACTCGACGCAGCAGCGGTAAGGTCATCGAGCGCGCACGTTGCCGGTCTGTCCGGGCGCCGTGCGCGCAACGGGCGCGGCGTCGGCCGCCGGGACCAGGGAGGCCATGTGGGGCAAGCCGGACAGGCGGTCGATGACCGGGCGGCGGACGATGCACTCGCGCGCGGCGAGCGGTTTCGCGCGCTCGTGCTGCCGCATCTCGACGCCGCGTACAACCTCGCGCGCTGGCTGAGCGGCAGTGCCGGCGACGCGGACGACGTCGTGCAGGACGCGTGCATGCGCGCGCTGCGTTTCGTCGACTCGTGTCGCGGCGACAACGCGCGGCCGTGGCTGCTGACGATCGTGCGCCACACCTGGTACACCGAATGGCGGCGGCGCACGCATGCGCACGAGGTCGCGCTGCCCGACACGCTCGACGACGCCGACGTGCCCGACGACTGGCAGCCGTCGACGGAGGACCCGCTCGCGCACGTGCTGCGCGGCGAGAACGTGCGGCTCGTGAACGCGGCGCTCGCGAAGCTGCCGCCCGAATACCGCGAGGTGCTCGTGCTGCGCGAGATGGAGGACCTGAGCTACCGCGAGATCGCCGCGATCGCGGACGTGCCGGTCGGCACGGTGATGTCGCGGCTCGCGCGCGGCCGGCGCAAGCTTGCCGCGCTGCTGGGCGGGGCGCCGGCGACCGAAGGCCGGCCGGGCCGTGCGCCGGCGGGCGGAACCGCATCGGAGGCTATCGATGGACTGTAACGAAGCGCGAGCGTTGCTGGACGCGGACGTCGACCGCGAGCTGTCGGCGCCTGATGCGTTGCGGGTCCAGCAGCATGTCGAAGGGTGCGAGGCGTGCCGCCGCGAACGCGCGCGGATCGTCACGCTGGTGCAGGCGGTGCGCCAGGCCGACTATCACCGCGCGCCGGACGCGCTGCGGGCGAGCCTCCTCGCGAGCCTGCCGGCAGCGGCCGACGCGCCTGCCCGTGAGCCGTCGCGGGCCGCGCCGCGGCCTGAACGGCAGTCGGCGCCGCCCCGGCGGCCGCGTGGACGCGACTGGTTCTCCTGGCTGACCGGGCGGGGCGGGCCGGCACGCCCTGGATCGACCGGCGCCGGGCCGCGCGTGGCCGCGTGGCCGGGCCTCGGCTGGGGCGTCGCGCTGCTGATGGCGGTCGCGGCGGCGGGCGGAATGGCATGGTCCGGCCGCCACGCCGACACCGACCGGACGGTCGACGAGCTCGTCGCGAGCCATGTGCGGGCCGACCTGTCGGCGCGCGACATCGACGTGATCTCGACCGACCAGCACACGGTCAAGCCGTGGTTCAACGGCCGGCTCGACTACGCGCCGCCGGTCGAGGATCTCGCCAAGGACGGCTTCGCGCTGGTCGGCGGCCGGCTCGACTACGTCGGGCGGCGCCGCGTCGCGGTGCTCGTCTACCGCCACCGCCAGCACGTGGTCGACGTCTACGTGCAGCCGGACGGCGAACGGCCGGCGGCCCCGTACGCGACCGTGTCGCAGGGGTACGCGCTGGACCGCTGGAACGCGGCCGGAATGACGTGGTGGGCGGTGACCGACGCCGAGCCGTCGGCGCTCGCGGCGTTCCGGACGGCGCTCGACGCGCGGCTTGCCGGCGCGCGCGGCGAATGACCATGCGGGCCAGGGCGCGGCGCGCCTGTGTTCCGACCCCGGCCGCGGAAGGGGGCCAGGGCGGTCACGGGCCCGCATACCGTTCAAGTCTTTGAAAACACGGCCGAATCAGTCGGCGAATCGTCGATTGACCTTGCATGCGCCCCGTAACCGGGTTAGAATCTTCGGCTTCTCACTTGCCACACCGGTTCAGACGCCCGGGTGGCTTTAATCCACAAGGAGTGTGTATGCGTCATTACGAAATCGTATTCATCGTGCACCCGGATCAAAGCGAGCAAGTGCCCGCGATGATCGAGCGCTACAAGTCCACGATCACGTCGCACGGCGGTCAGATCCACCGTGTCGAAGACTGGGGCCGTCGCCAGCTGGCCTACATGATCGAGAAACTCGCGAAGGCTCACTACGTCTGCATGAACATCGAGTGCGACCAGACGACGCTCGACGAACTCGAACACGCGTTCAAGTTCAACGACGCCGTGCTGCGTCACCTCATCGTCAAGATGAAGAAGGCCGAAACCGGCCCGTCGCCGATGATGAAGGAAGTTCAGCGCGAAGAAGCCAAGAAGGCGGCTGCCGCTCAGCCGGCCGAAGCGCAGGCTTAAGTTCGTCACTTATTAAGCCATCAAGGAGCGCGCCACTCACGTGAACAGGTTGCAATTGACGGCGAGCGTCGTCGAACGCGCACCGGTGCGATACACGCCGGCCGGCGTTCCGATCGCAAGCGCCACGTTGCATCACCGCACGGAAGTCGTCGAAGCAGGCATTCCCCGTCAGGTCGAAATGACGATCGAGGCGGTGGCGGCCGGTGAGGCGAGCGGCAAGCTGGAAAGTCGTGAAATGGGCGTCGAGACGCTGTTCACGGGCTTCCTGGCCAAGAAAAGCCGCAACGCGAGAACCTTGGTGTTTCACATCACTGCATTGCAGGACACAGGAAAGGACTGAAATCATGGCCCGCCCGACTGGTAAGAAATTCGACAAGCGTCGTCAGCAACAAAACCCGCTCTTCAAGCGCAAGAAGTTCTGCCGTTTCACGGCTGCCGGCGTCGAGCAGATCGACTACAAGGACACGGAAACGCTGAAGGACTTCATCGGCGAAAACGGCAAGATCACGCCGGCTCGCCTGACGGGTACGAAGGCGCACTATCAGCGTCAGCTGGATACGGCGATCAAGCGTGCGCGTTTCCTCGCGCTGCTGCCGTACACCGATCAGCACAAGGCGTAATCAGGCGACGCAATAAGGAGAATTCGAATGCAAATCATTCTGTTGGAAAAAGTCGCCAATCTGGGCAACCTCGGCGACATCGTCAAGGTCAAGGACGGTTACGCTCGCAACTTCCTGATCCCGAACCGCAAGGCTCGCCGTGCAACGAAGGAAGCGATCGCCGAATTCGAAGTGCGCCGCGCTGAACTCGAAAAGATCGCCGCTGAAAAGCTGGCGGCATCGCAGGCAGTCGGCGAGAAGCTGAACGGCCAGTCGTTCGAAATCACGCAGAAGTCGGGCGTGGACGGCCGTCTGTTCGGCTCGGTCACGAACGGCGACGTCGCGGAACTGCTGAAGAAGGCAGGCTACGAAGTCGAGAAGCTGCAAGTGCGCATGCCGGAAGGCCCGCTGAAGATGATCGGCGAGCACAACGTGCAAGTCGCGCTGCACACGGACGTCGTCGTCGACGTCACGATCAACGTGATCGGCGACCACGCGTAAGCGTGCGCAAGCTTGCCGGGCGGCTTCCGCCGTCCGGACAAGGGCAGGCGCCCGGGTAACCGGGGCCTGCCTTTTTTATTGCCCGCTCGCCGGCAAGCGGTGGTAGCGCTGCCGCCATCTATTCGCGATAATCCCAACCCATGAACGCGCCGCAAGATCCCCAAATCGAATCGCTGAAAGTCCCGCCGCATTCGGTGGAAGCCGAGCAGTCGGTGCTCGGCGGCCTGTTGCTCGACAACGCGGCCTGGGACCGGATTGCCGATTTCCTGTCGCAAGGCGACTTCTACCGCTACGACCACCGGATCATCTACGAGCACATCGGCCGCCTGATCGCGTCGACGCGCCCGGCCGACGTCGTGACCGTGTACGAAGCGCTGACCACGTCCGGCAAGGCCGACGACGTCGGCGGGCTCGCTTACCTGAACGCCCTCGCGCAGAACACGCCGAGCGCGGCGAACATCCGCCGCTACGCGGAAATCGTGCGCGACCGCGCGGTGCTGCGCCGGCTGGTGTCGGTCGCCGACGAGATTTCGGCCGACGCGTTCAATCCGCAGGGCAAGGAAGTCCGCCAGCTGCTCGACGAGGCCGAATCGAAGGTGTTCTCGATCGCCGAAGAGGGCGCGCGCGGCAACCAGGGCTTCCTCGAGATCGGCCCGCTGCTCACGCAGGTGGTCGAGCGCATCGACACGCTGTACCACACCGCGAACCCGAGCGACGTCACCGGCACGCCGACGGGCTTCGTCGACCTCGACCGGATGACGTCCGGGATGCATGGCGGCGAACTGATCATCGTGGCGGGGCGCCCGTCGATGGGTAAGGCGCAGCCGCTCGACGCGCGCGTCAGGACGTTGACGGGCTGGAAGCCGATGGGCGAGCTGGCGGTCGGTGATGCGCTCGCTTCGGTCGACGGCGCACCGTCGATCGTGACCGGCATCTATCCGCAGGGTGAACGCCAGGTGTATCGGGTCCGCTTTTCGGATGGGCGTTCGGCCGAATGCTGCGACGAACACCTGTGGTGCGTCCATTTCCGCGAGTGGGAAAAGCCCCGTGTGCTGTCGACCGCGGAGATTCGTACGTTGCTGACGCGCGAACGCTACCGGAACCGGTTGTGGATCGACATGCCGAGCGGCGAGTTTGGTCATCGCGAGGCGCTGCCGGTTGACCCGTGGGTACTCGGCGCGCTGCTGGGCGACGGTGCGCTCGGCGGGACTGCCGTGCGTTTCAGCGTGAAGGCCGAGGAAACGTTGAACCGGATGCGCGAGCGTGTCGACGCGTCGCTCGAACTTGAATACGCGGGCCAGTACGACTGGCGCATCAAGCGCCGGCCGTCGACGGCCACCGCGGCCCGGCCGTCCGCCAACCCGCTCAAGGCTGCGCTCGAGCAACTCGGTGTGTGGGGAAGGACGAGCTACGACAAGTTCATCCCGCGTCTCTACCTCGATGCGGACAAGGACACGCGGCTGGATGTGTTGCGCGGGCTGCTCGACACGGATGGCTGGGTCGAATCGTGGGGTACGGTGCGTTATTCGACCGCCAGTGCGCAGTTGGCGAGCGACGTGCGCGAACTGGCGCGTTCGCTCGGTGCGTGGTGCCAGGTTGCCGAAAAGGCGACGAGCTTCACGGTCGACGGCGAACGCAAGGCCGGTGCGACGGCTTACATTTGCACGATCAGTCATCCGGATCCGCAGAACCTGTTCCTGTTCGAGGGCAAGCGCGAGCGGCTGACGGCCGGGCGGACGCGCCGCAAGCTGCCGGTGATTACGGGTATCGAGCCGTCGCGCCGGACCGCCACGCAGTGCATCTCGGTTTCGCATCCGTCTCGGCTGTACGTGACCGACGATTACGTCGTCACGCACAACACGGCCTTCTCGATGAACATCGGCGAATATGTCGCGGTCGAGTACGGGTTGCCGGTCGCGGTGTTCTCGATGGAAATGCCGGGCACCCAGCTCGTGATGCGTATGCTTGGCTCGATCGGCCGGCTCGATCAGCACCGGATGCGCACGGGCCGCCTGACGGACGAGGACTGGCCGAAGCTGACGCACGCGGTGCAGAAGATGAGCGAGGCGCAACTCTTCATCGACGAGACGGGCGGCTTGAACCCGATGGAGCTGCGCTCGCGCGCGCGACGCCTGGCGCGTCAGTGCGGCAAGCTCGGCCTGATCATCGTCGACTACCTGCAGCTGATGTCGGGTTCGTCGCAGGGCGAGAACCGCGCGACCGAAATTTCGGAAATCTCGCGCTCGCTGAAGAGTCTCGCGAAGGAGCTCGACGTGCCGGTGATCGCGCTGTCGCAGCTGAACCGCGGCCTCGAACAGCGCCCGAACAAGCGTCCGGTGATGTCGGATTTGCGCGAATCGGGCGCAATCGAACAGGACGCGGACGTGATCCTGTTCATTTATCGCGATGAGGTCTACAATCCGGACAGCCCCGACAAGGGGACGGCCGAAATCATCATCGGCAAGCAGCGTAACGGTCCGATCGGGCCCGTTCGGCTCACGTTCCTGGGGCAATACACGAAGTTCGACAATTTTGCCGGGGCGCAGACCTTCTACGGCGAGTAAAGCCGGTTGTAAACACCTATTTCGCCAATTGTTGTATCCAATCCCGGCGTGCGCATATGCGCACGTCGCGTCGGGACCGAAACCGGTACAATGTCGCCCGTTTTCGTGACAGTAGTTTGACAATCTCTCAGGAATCCCATGTTCGGTCGATTCATGCCCACCGAGGGCAAGTTCTTTGAACTCTTCAACGCGCACGCGAAGCACATCGTTTCCGGTGGCCGCGAACTCGAACTGCTGATCGACAATCTCGCCGACGCCGAGATTCACAAGCAAAACGTGCAAATTGCCGAGAAGGCCGCCGACAAGCTCACGCACGAGGCGATCGATCTGCTGCACAAGACCTTCATCACGCCGCTCGATCGCGACGAGATCCATAAGCTCATCACGACGATGGACGACATCCTCGACCTGATGGAAGACGTCGCGACGGCCGTGTCGCTGTACGACGTGCAGTCCGTCACGTCCGAGGCGAGCCAGCTTGCGCACATCGTCACGCAGTCGGCACAGCACGTGCAGCAGGCCGTCGGCTTGCTGTCCGACATGAAGCAGTCGGCACAGATCCTCAAGCAGTGCGAGGAAATCGACCGCTGGGAGTCGGAGGCCGATCGCGTGCTGCGCGCGGCAATGTCGAAGCTGTTCCGCGAGGAAGACGACGTGAAGACGCTCATCAAGCTGAAGGCGATCTACGAGCTGCTCGAAGAGATCACCGACAAGTGCGAAGACGTCGCGAACATCATCGAAGGCATCGTGCTGGAAAACGCCTGAGCGGACCACGATGCATTCGATACAACTCGCCCTATGGATGGTCGCGACGCTGGTGCTCGTCGCGCTCGTATTCGACTTCATGAACGGCTTTCACGACGCGGCGAACTCGATCGCCACCGTCGTGTCGACCGGGGTGCTGAAGCCCCAGCAGGCCGTGGTGTTCGCGGCCGCGTTCAACGTGATCGCGTACTTCATCTTCCACCTGAAAGTCGCGCAGACCGTCGGTAAAGGCACGATCGATCCCGAGATCGTCGACCATTACGTCGTGTTCGGCGCGCTGGTCGGTGCGATCGGCTGGAACGTGATTACCTGGTATTACGGGATTCCGTCGAGCTCGTCGCACGCGCTGATCGGCGGCCTCGTCGGCGCGGCGCTCGCGAAGTCCGGCTGGGGTGCGCTGAACGTCGACGGTCTCCTGAAGACGATCGCGTTCATCTTCATTTCGCCGCTGCTCGGTTTCATCCTCGGTTCGCTGTTCATGCTCGGCGTGTCGTGGCTGTACTTCCGTACCGCGCCCAGCAAGGTCGACCGGCGCTTCCGCCGGCTGCAGCTGCTGTCGGCCGGCCTGTACAGCCTGGGCCACGGCGGCAACGACGCACAGAAGACGATCGGTATCATCTGGATGCTGCTGATCGCGAGCGGCTACGCGTCGGCTGCCGCCGATGCGCCGCCGGCTTGGGTGATCGGCGCATGCTATCTGTCGATGGGCCTCGGCACGCTGTTCGGCGGCTGGCGTATCGTGCGCACGATGGGCCAGAAGATCACGAAGCTCAAGCCGGTCGGCGGCTTCTGCGCGGAAAGCGGCGGGGCGATCACGCTGTTCGTCGCGTCGTTCCTCGGCATTCCGGTGTCGACCACGCACACGATTACCGGCGCGATCGTCGGTGTCGGCGCGACGCAGAAGCTGTCGGCCGTGCGCTGGGGCGTCGCCGGCAACATCGTGTGGGCGTGGGTGCTGACGCTGCCGGCAGCCGCGCTGTTCGCGGCCGGCGGGTGGTGGCTCGGGCATCAGATCTTCTGATCGCCGACGCTGTCGGGTCGACATGAAATGCGCCGCAAGCCGAAAGGCTGCGGCGCATTTTTTTTGGGGGTTGCCCCAAAGCGTGCTGCGACGCGGATGGGCCGACTGCGAATGCCGTCGACGTCACCGTCGCTCGGTAAGCAACAACCGGTCAGTAACTGCCGTTCGCGAACCGCGCGATCGGATCGTCGGCCGTACTCGTGCGCGGGCTGACGGGTGCGGACTGCGTCGACGCGCGCCATACCTGCACGGGCGCGGGCTCGATACTGCGTGGGGGCGCCGACGCGGCGGCGGGCGGCGGTTCGGCATCGAACGCGGCGGCCTGGGCGGCCGTCAGCGCGGTCGTCGGAATCTGCGTGCCGACTTCCGCCGGCGCGGCCGGTGCGGCATTGGCCGTCATCGCGGCCGCGTCGTCATTCACCGACGTGGCCTGCTGCTGGGCCGCCCGCATCCGCGGTGGCGGCGGTTCGTACGGATCGGCGGTCGAGGTTGCCGGTGCGGCTGCGGCAGCCGTCACGACGGGCGTGCTCGGCGCGGCCGGAGCGGGAGCCTGCGCCGGCGTCGCTCTCGCTTGCGACGGCGCAGGCTGCCGCGGCATGGCCGCAGCCGTCACGACCACCGGAGCGGCCGCGACCGCCGGCGAATTGCGCGGCTCGTCGCGCTTGGCCTCGTAGGTCGGCGCATCGAACGGCGTCGGGGCCGAGCGCGGCGGCGCGACACGGCGAATGCCGTCGAATCGCTTGGCCCAGTACGGGTTCGTCAGATAGTCGAGCCGCACGGTGCCGCCCGTCGACGGCGCGTTGACGAAGCGCAGCTTGCCGACATAGATGCCGACGTGCGAATGCGGCCGTCCGGTCGTATTGAAGAAAATCAGGTCGCCCGGCGCGATCTCGTCGGGTTCGATCGACACGCCGCGGCCGCTCATGTCGGCGGTCGTGCGCGGCAGGTTCACGTCGGCCGCGCGGCCGATCACGTAACGCACGAGCCCGCTGCAGTCGAAGCCGCTCGTCGGCGTGTTGCCGCCCCAGCGATACGGGACGCCGACGAGGCTCATCGCCTGGATCGAGATTTCTTCCTGACCGACGCTGTGGTCGACGAATTTCGGGAAATTGGCGGGCGCCGGGAAGGCGCGCGGCGTCGTGATCTTCATGCCCGACGCGGAACGCGATGCCGACTGCGGCGGCACGCTGGAGCAGGCCGCAAGCAGGGAGACGACGGCGACGGGAACCCAGATTCGAAGCATGGCAAGGCGGGCGAGCGCGACCGCTCGCGAATCGTATGACAACAGACAGACCCGATGGTAGACGCTCCGGCGGGGCTTAAGCAACCATTCTTGAGAATTTACTTGAAGTTTCGCGCGTAAACTGCATGGTTGCGTGACGAAGCGTTACCTTTGTCTTCGACCCCAAATAAAAACGGCGCTCCGAAAACGGAGCGCCGCGTGGCGTCGAAAGCCGGCCGACGGGCCGGCGTGCGCGTTACAGAATGTCCGACGCGTAGTCGGCGAGCCGCGAGCGTTCGCCGCGCGCGAGGGTCACGTGGCCGCTGTGGCCCCAGCCCTTGAAGCGGTCGACGACGTAGGTCAGGCCCGAGCTGCCTTCGGTCAGGTAGGGCGTGTCGATCTGCGCGATATTGCCGAGGCACACGATCTTCGTGCCCGGGCCCGCGCGCGTGACGAGCGTCTTCATCTGCTTCGGCGTCAGGTTCTGCGCCTCGTCGATGATCAGATACTTGTCGACGAACGTGCGGCCGCGCATGAAGTTCATGCTCTTCACCTTCAGACGCGAGCGGATCAACTCCTGCGTCGCCGCACGGCCCCATTCGCCGGCCGCGTCGTCGGTCTTCTGCAGCACTTCGAGGTTGTCGTCGAACGCGCCCATCCACGGCTGCATCTTCTCTTCCTCGGTGCCCGGCAGGAAACCGATGTCCTCCCCGACGGGCACGGTCGCGCGCGTCACGATGATCTCGTTGTAGCGCTTGTCGTCGAGCACCTGCGCGAGGCCGGCCGCGAGCGCGACGAGCGTCTTGCCGGTGCCGGCCTGGCCGAGCAGCGTGACGAAGTCGATCTCGGGGTTCATCAGCAGGTTCAGCGCGAAATTCTGCTCGCGATTGCGCGCGGTGATGCCCCACACGTTGTTCTTGTGGTGGCTGTAGTCGCGCAGCGTCTGCAACAGCGCCGTCTTGCCGTTCAGCTCGCGGACGATCGCATGGAACGTCGGCTCGCCGTTCTGCGGCTCGAGATAGACGAACTCGTTGACGAGCATCGACGCGACGAGCGGGCCGGTCACGCGGTAGTACGTGGTGCCCGTCTTCGTGTCCTGCCAGCTCTCCATGCCCTTCGCATGCTTGGTCCAGAAATCCTGCGGCAGTTCGCGCACGCCGTTGTACAGGAGATCCGAATCCTCGAGCACCTGGTCGTTGAAGTAATCTTCCGCGGGCAGGCCGAGTGCGTGCGCCTTGATCCGCATGTTGATGTCTTTCGACACCAGCACGACCTGGCGATCGGGCCGGTCGCGCTGCAGCGCGCGCACGACGCCGAGGATCTGGTTGTCGGCCTTGCCTTCGGGCAGGCCTTCGATGGGCGCGATGTCGGCGAGCTTCGTCTGGAAGTACAGGCGGCCGAGCGCGTCACGGCTGCCGAGGCGCGACAGCGGAATGCCGGCCGAGATCGGGCCGCCGTCGGCGACGAGCGCGTCGAGCGTACGGCTGACCTGACGGGCGTTACGCGCGACTTCGGACATCCCCTTCTTGTGGTTGTCGAGTTCCTCGAGCGTCATCATCGGCAGATAGACGTCGTGTTCCTCGAAGCGGAAGAGGCTGCTCGGGTCGTGCATCAGCACGTTGGTGTCGAGCACGAACAGCTTCTGCAGTTCGGCTTCGGCGGGCTTGCGGCTGCGCGACTTCGTCGCGGCGCCTGCATCGCGCGCGGGCGCGGCGGCCGGTTTGTCGGCAGCCGGCTTGTCGTTGCGTGCGACGACCGGCGCCGCGGGTTCGGCGGGCGCCTGCAGCGGCTGCAGCAGCGCGGCCGTCTGCCTCGTCTTGCGGCCGCGCGCGGGGGCGCTCGCGGCCTCGGGCGCCGAAGACGCGACGGCGCGCAGCGGCGCGGCCGTGTTCGCGGCTTCGATCATCGGTTGGGCCACGCTGGCCGGACCGTAGTCACCGGCTGTGGATGCGTCCCCTTCGGCGGATTTCTTCGCGGCTTTCGCGGGCCGCGCTTTCGCCTTGTATTCGTCGGGCGGCAGCAGGCTGCCGAGCTTGCTGGGGGGGGTAGGCAAAGGCATGGTGTCCCTCGGGAGGAATCGTGTCGCATGGCGTGCGCCGCTGATCGCATCCTGCGTGACGTAGACGCATGCAGTTTGCGCGCGGTGGCGCACAGGAATTTCGTCTAGCCGGTTCGCCTAAGTGTCGATCAGCTCCTCGATGCGGTAAGGGCCGGACCGGGGTGGGCCGGCGCGCGTTCCATAAAAAAAGCCGCTGCCCCGTCGACAGGGGCATGCGGCTCGGCTGATGCCGTCGTGATGCGCGTCAGGTGCCGGGAAGCAATGCAACGGGCACCGGCGCAGCTACGAGAAATATGGGGCGAACTGGCATTCATTGCGGCCCAATATAACGCGCCTCAAAGCGCTTGTACAGCCTTTAGCACGTCGTCCACGTGACCCGGTACCTTGATGCCGCGCCATGCCTGGCGAAGCACGCCGTCGGCGTCGATCAGGAACGTCGAGCGCTCGATTCCGCGCACTTCCTTGCCATACATTTTCTTCATCTTGATGACATCGAACAACGCGCACAGCGCTTCGTCGGCATCGGAGATCAGCGGGAACGGCAGTTCGAGCTTGGCCTTGAAATTGTCGTGCGAGCGCATGCTGTCGCGCGACACGCCGATGACTTCCGCACCGGCTTTCTTGAACTTCGGATAGAGATCGCGGAACTGCAGCCCTTCGGTCGTGCAGCCCGGCGTGTTGTCCTTCGGATAGAAGTACAGCACGAGCTTCTTGCCCTTCAGGCCGGACAGCGAAATGTCGCCGCCCGTGGCCGGTGCGGTGAAATCGGGAACTTGACGGTCAACTTCGACGGACACGTGCTTCTCCTGTTGTTATGGAATGGCGCCGCTGCGGCGGCGCGGTTCGGCGGAGCGTCGCGGCAGCGCGCCGCAAGGGCGGAGCGGCGACGCCGGCTCGCGGCGAATTCAATCGGGCTGGACGACCAGTTCGCCGGAGCGGCCGGGGATTTCGCCCCACGCGACAGGGTACGATGGCAGCGAGTCGCGGTCCAGCGTCGCGTGGTAGTCGCCCATCGTCGCAAACGTGTGGCCTTGCGCCCGCCAGCCGGCGAGCAGTTGCTCGAACACCGGCGCGAGCTTCTGGCCTTCCAGCTCCGCATGCAGCGTGAATACCTGGTCGTGCGGATTGGTTTCGGTGAACTTGAGGATGTGCGCGGCGACGTTGTGCACATCGACGCCGTCGACGCCGAGCACTTCGTCGAGCGTCGGCAGCGTGGTCGGCATCTGCACGTGCGACAGCGTGCGGCCGCCGACGACGGGCAGGTACGGCGAATGGCCGCGACCGTCGGATGCGTAGCGCATCCCCCATGCGTCGATCTGCTCGAATGCGGCGTCGTTCATCTGCCAGCCGGCCGCGCCGTGCGTGACGGGCGGCGCGCCGAAGATCTCGATGAAGCGCGCGTGACTCTTCTGCATTTCACGCGCGGTCCAGTCGCGATCGCGCACGCGCACGTTGTCCTGCCAGACCACGTGATCCCACGTGTGGATCCCGCATTCGAAGCCGGCCTCGTGAATCGCGCGCATGTCGGCGATCGCGCGGCGGCCGATGTCGGGGCCGGGCAGCAGCACGCCGTACATCAGCTGCTTCACGCCGTAGTGTTCGACCACCGACGTGCGCGACACCTTCTTCAGGAAGCCCGGGCGGAACACGCGCCGCAGCGCCCAGCCCGTGTGATCGGGCCCGAGGCTGAAGAGGAAGGTCGCGCGCGCGTTGAAGCGCTCGAAGATGCGCGCGAGGTTCGGCACGCCTTCGCGCGTGCCGCGCAGCGTGTCGACGTCGATCTTGAGGACGATGCGAGCCAAGCGAACGTCCCGGTCAGCCTTGCTGTTCGACGAGCGCGCGCGCGTCGGCGACGTGGCTGCGATACGCTTCGAAGATGTTGCGCAGCGCGTCGTCGAACGTCGCCTGCGGCGCCCAGCCGAGTTCCTGCATCGTGTTGTCGATCTTCGGCACGCGGTTCTGCACGTCCTGGTAGCCGTTGCCGTAGTAGGCGCCGGACGTCGTTTCGACGAGCTTCACCTGCTTGGCCGAATCGGCGTACTCGGGGAATTCCGCGGCCAGTTCGAGCATCTTGTGCGCGAGCTCGCGAACTGAGAAGTTGTTCTTCGGATTCCCGATGTTGTAGATCTTGCCCGACGCGACGCCGTCCTTGTTCTCGATGATCTTCATCAGCGCGCTGATGCCGTCGCCGATGTCGGTGAACGCGCGCTTCTGCGAGCCGCCGTCGACGAGGCTGATGTTCTCGCCGCGCACGATGTGGCCGAGGAACTGCGTGACCACGCGCGAGCTGCCTTCCTTCGGCGTGTAGATCGAATCGAGGCCCGGGCCGATCCAGTTGAACGGACGGAACAGCGTGAAGTTCAGGCCTTCCATCCCGTAGCCCCAGATCACGCGGTCCATCAGCTGCTTCGAGCACGCGTAGATCCAGCGCGGCTTGTTGATCGGGCCGTAGGTGAGCGCCGACGCGTCCGGGTCGAACTGCTCGTCCGAGCACATGCCGTAGACCTCGGAGGTCGACGGGAACACGAGGTGCTTGCCGTACTTGACGGCCGAACGCACGATCGGCAGGTTCGCCTCGAAGTCGAGTTCGAACACGCGCAGCGGCTGCTGGACGTAGGTCGCCGGCGTCGCGATCGCGACGAGCGGCAGGATCACGTCGCACTTCTTCACGTGATACTCGACCCACTCCTTGTTGATCGTGATGTCGCCTTCGAAGAAATGCATCCGCTCGTGGTTGACGAGGTCGCCCAGCCGGTCGGTCTGCATGTCCATGCCGAACACTTCCCAATCGGTGGTTTCAAGAATGCGCTTCGACAGGTGATGGCCGATGAAGCCGTTCACACCCAGGATCAGGACTTTTTTTGCTTTCATGAATGACGGGAAGAATGAATGAACTGCGCGAATTCCGCGGGCGTCACGACGGTTTCGCTGCCGTCGCGTTGCTGCCGGAGCTCGAGAATGGATAGGGCGCGGCTGTCGCCGCAGACGCCGAATAGCGCATTATCGCTTACGTGCAGGCCGGGCGGCAAATCTGCCGCGGCGGCCGCTGCCGCGCTGCCGGGCGCCGCGAGGCGCGCGCGCGCGATCACGAAGCGGGCGCCATCGACGTCCGTGAATGCGCCCGGATACGGGGGCGCGACCGCGCGCACCAGGTTGTAGACCTGCGCGGCCGGTTTCGACCAGTCGATGCGGCCGTCCTCGGGCTTGCGCCCGCCGTAGTAGCTGCCGGTCGCGAGATCGTTCGGCAGGTGCGGCGCCTCGCCCGCGAGCAACGCGGGCAGCACGCGCCACAGCGTCTGCTCGGCGGCCACCGTGACCTTGTCGAACACCTGCGCGGCCGTGTCGTCCGGCAGGATCGGCACCGCCGTCTGGCCGATGATCGCGCCCGCGTCGGGCTTCGCGGCCATCTCGTGCAGCGTCGCGCCGGTCTCGGTCTCGCCGTTCAGCACGGCCCAGTTGGTCGGCACCCGACCCCGGTATTTCGGCAGCAGCGAACCGTGCATGTTGTATGCGCCGCGCGGCGCGATCGCGAGCAGGTCCACCGGCAGCATGTGCCGGTAGTAGAACGAGAAGATGAAATCGGGCCGCGCGTCGGACACCGCGCGGCGCAGCGCCGGATCGGCGGGGTCGGCTGGCGCGAGCACCGGAATGCCGTGCTCGGCCGCGACGGATGCGACGCTGCCGAACCAGATGTTCTCGTTCGGATTGTCCTCGTGCGTGACGACCAGTGCGACGTCGACGCCGCGCGCGAGCAGCACCTGCAGGCACCGCACGCCGACGTTGTGATACGCGAAGACGACCGCGCGCGGCTTCATTGCGCGGCTCCCGGGCGGTTCGCGCCGGCGGGCACCGGCGGCATGCCGTCGTGCTGCTCGAGCACCGCCTGGATCAGGTAGCGGGGGCGCGCGCGCACCTGCTGGTAGATGCGGCCGACGTATTCGCCGAGCAGGCCGAGCGCGAAGATGATCACGCCGAGCAGGAAGAACGTGATCGCGAACAGCGTGAACACGCCTTGCACTTCCGCGCCGACGATGAAGCGGCGCACGAGCAGCAGCACGAACAGCGCGGCGGAGCCGAGCGACAGGATCACGCCGATGAACGACAGCCACTGCAGCGGCACGACCGAGAAGCCCGTCACGAGATCGAAGTTCAGCCGGATCAGGCTGTACAGCGAATACTTCGATTCGCCCGCGAAGCGTTCCTCGTGCGCGACCTCGATCTCGGTCGGGTTCTGCGCGAACGTGTACGCGAGCGCGGGGATGAACGTGTTGACTTCGCCGCACACGTTGATCGTGTCGATGATGCGGCGGCTGTACGCGCGCAGCATGCAGCCCTGGTCGGTCATCTTGATGCGCGTGATGCGCTCGCGCAGCCGGTTCATCATCTGCGACGCCTTGCGCCGCCACAGGCTGTCCTGGCGCTGCTTGCGGATCGAGCCGACGTAGTCGTAGCCCTCGCGCATCTTCGCGATCAGCTTGCCGATTTCCTCGGGCGGGTTCTGCAGGTCGGCGTCGAGCGTGATGACGATCTCGCCGCGCGACTGCGCGAAGCCCGCGAGGATCGCCATGTGCTGGCCGTAGTTGCCGTTGAGCAGCACGACGCGCGTCGTGTCGGGCCGTACGTGGAACTGGTCGGCGAGCATCGCGGCCGAGCGGTCGCGGCTGCCGTCGTTGATCAGGATCACTTCGTACGACGCGTCGAGTGCGTCGAGCGCCGGATACAGTCGCGCGAACAGCGCGGCGAGGCCGTCTTCCTCGTTGTACACGGGGATGATGACCGAGACTTCGGGTCGGCCGGCGTCCAGGTGCGCGGCGCCCGGGTGCCCGGCGCCCGGATGCCCGGCGCGTGCTTCAAGGTGACTCATGTACGCTTATTTTCCGTATTGTTCGCAAATCTGATTGACGGCGTCGGCCACGCGACGCACGTCGCCTTCCGTCATCTGCGTAAACAGCGGCAGCGTGACGGTCGACGCGCCGTACCGTTCGGCGTGGGGGAACATCCCCTCCTTGAAACCGCGCGCACGGTACAGCGTGAAAAGATGGATCGCCGGGTAGTGGATGCCCGTGCCGATGCCGCGTTCCTTCATCTGCGCCATGAATTCGGCGCGCGAGATCGTCAGTCGCTCGAGCGGCAGCGTGACCAGGAACATGTGCCAGTTGCCGTTCTCGAATTCGGCGACCGGCAGGCCGAGGCCCAGCTTCACGGCCGCGCCGCCGTCGAAAGCGGCGAAATACGCGCGGGCGAGCGCGCGGCGCTGCGCGGTGAAGCGCTCGATGTGCGGCAGCTGGCCGAGGCCGACGCGCGCGGCGACGTCGGTCAGGTTGTACTTGCCGCCGAGCACGTCGCAGTCCATCCCGTCGAAGCCGGTGCGCGTGATGCCCTGCAGCCGGTACTTCTGCGCGAGCACGGCTTCGTCCTCGTTGTTCAGCACGAGCGCGCCGCCTTCGATCGTCGTCAGGTTCTTGTTCGCGTGGAAGCTGAACGACACGATGTCGCCGATCGCGCCGATGCGCTTGCCGTGCCACGTCGAGCCGAACGCCTGCGCGGCATCCTCGATCACGCGCAGGTGGTGCGCGCGGGCGATCGCGTACAGGCGGTCCATGTCGACCGGCAGGCCGGACAGGAACACGGGGATGATCGCCTTCGTGCGCGGCGTGATCGCCTGCTCGAGCTTGTCGAGGTCGATGTTGCGCGTGACGGGATCGATGTCCGCGAACACGGGCGTCGCGCCGGTTTCGATGATCACGTTGCTGGTCGAGACCCACGACGCCGGCGTCGTGATCACCTCGTCGCCGGGGCCGACGCCCGCGATGCGCAGGCCGATCTCGAGCGTGCAGGTGCCCGAATTGAACACGCGGACCGGACGGCCGCCGCAGTACTCGGACAGCGCGGCTTCGAATTTCTGGCACTGCGGGCCGGTGGTGATCCAGCCCGAGCGCAGCACGTCGACGACGCCCTGGATGGTTTCCTCATCGATCTCGGGGCGGGTGAACGGCAGAAACGGAGCGGTAGTCTGGCTCATGAACGCGTTGGGCCTGTAATGGCGTGTAATAAAAGGGTCGGGCGAACCGTCCGAAACCGGCATTAAACACCGGTTGGCCGATTCGTACCGTGATTTTTTGTAGGCGGACGCTTAACGAACGCCGGGGCCGCGGCCGTGCTCAGCTGCGCGCGAGCACGACCACGCCGATCAGGATGATGCCGATGCCGACGAGCCGCTGGACCGACAGCACCTCGCCGAACAGGTACCACGCCGCGAACGCGTTGACGACGTAGCCGAGCGACAGCATCGGGTACGCGATCGACACGTCGACCCGCGACAGCCCGAGGATCCACACGACGACGCTCAGCACGTAGCAGCCGAGCCCGCCGATGATCGGCAGCTGGGTCGCGATCTTGAACCCGACCGGGATGATGTTCGCACGGCTGAATTCGAAGTGTCCAACGGCGTTGACGCCGGCTTTCAGCAGAAGTTGCGCACAGGCGTTGAGCATCACGCCGGTGATGATGCAGACGAACGAAACGGGGTTCATGCGAAGGACGTCCTTACGATTGCGGTTTTTCGACGATCACGCGGCGGTTGTCGCGCGCGACCACGCGCATCGGCACGCCTTCCTTGACCAGCGCGTCGTACTGGCCGGGCGGCATGATCGCGAGCGCATGGGTGTCCTGCTTCCAGCGCGTGACCCATTCGCCGACGGTCGGGATCCACTTGTTCGGCTCGACCGAGATCCCGAACGCAAGCTCGTCCTGACGCTGGACCATGATCGTCGTGTGGCCCACGTAGAACGGGAACGTGTGATCGAGCATTTCGATCGAGTAGAACGGCGTGTCGGGTGGCAGCTTCGCCAGTTCGGCGCGTACGGCCGGCGCGAGCAGCGCGCCCGAGCTGTAGCGGCCGAATTCGTCGTGCCCGGTGCCGCCGATCGTGCCGAACGCGAGCCACGCGGCGCCGAACGCGGCGAGCGCGGCGGCCACGCCCGCGCGGCGGTTCAGCCACGCGGCCGCGAGCGTCAGCGCGGCCGAGACCGCGAGACCGGCGTACAGCCACATCTGGAACGCGCGGTACAGCGCGTTCGGCGTGCGGGCGTCGCCCTGGTAGGCGAGGAAGATGATCCCGAACGCCGCGGCGACGAAGAACACGAGATAACCGAGCAGGTGGCGGCGGAAGCGGTCGGCCGTCATCAACGGCAGATACGCGCCGATGATCAGCGCGAGCGCCGGCGCGACCGGCAGCACGTACGAGATCAGCTTCGAATGCGACGCGCTGAAGAACAGGAAGATGAATGCGCTCCAGATCAGCAGCACGAGCATCGGCGAGAAGCCGTTCGGCTGGCGCGGCATGCGCAGCGCATGGCGGATGCTCTGCCACGCGACCGACAGCCACGGCAGGAAGCCGACCAGCAGCACCGGCACGAAGTAGTACAGCGGGCCCGGGCGGTTCTGCTCCGGGGTCAGGTACCGGCGGAACTGCTGGACGACGAAGAAGAAGTTGAAGAACTCGGGGTTGCGCTGCTGGACGAGCACGAACCACGGCGTGACGATCGCGAAGAAGATCACGAGGCCGCTGACGAGGTACAGGCGCTTCCACAGCGCCCAGTCGCGCGCGATCAGCGTATACAGCACGAGCACGGCGCCGGGCAGGATCAGCCCGACGAGGCCCTTGGACAGCACCGCGAACGCCATCGCGGCCCAGCACGCCCACATCCAGCCGCGCACCGCGGCCGGGCGCAGCCCCGGCCGCTGCGCGAGCAGCAGCGAGCACAGCGACAGCGCCATCCAGAACGCGAGTCCCATGTCGAGCGCGTTGAAGTGGCCCATCAGGTTCCAGTAAGGCGCGCTGGCCAGCACGACGGCCGCGAGGAAGCCCGACAGCGGGTTGAACAGGCGCGCGCCGGTGTAGCCGACGAGCAGTACGCCGGCGAAGCTCGCGACGGCGGTATACAGGCGCGCCTGCCATTCGCCGATGCCGAACCATGCGAACGTCAGCGCGTTCAGCCAGGTTTGCAGCGGCGGCTTCTCGAAGTACTTGTAGCCGTTGTAGCGCGGCGTGATCCAGTCGCCGGTGACGAACATCTCGCGCGCCATTTCCGCATAGCGGCCTTCGTCGCTCGGGATCAGGTGGCGCAGCCCGAGCGGCGCGAACCAGACGATCGCGAATGCGACGAGCAGGAGGACGAGCGTGATGCGATTGAGCGGTAGCCTCGACGGCGTATCGTTCATGGATTTTCAGCCTGTTGATTGTTGTGACGGGCCGCCGGCGGGGTGCGCCGGGGGCGGGGCGGCCTGGCCGGGCGATCCGGGGATCGACCCGCTGCGCCGGCCCGTGTTTTACCGCATCGGCGATTAACGTTCAATTAAGAGCGCGGCGGCGACTTTGCGGCCTTCGGCCATCAGGATGTTGTAGGTGCGGCAGGCGGCCTGGAAATCCATCGTCTCGACGCCGATCCGCTTCGCGGCGAGCGCCGCGACGAGCCGCGGGTGCGGGAAGCGCAGCCGCGCGCCGCTGCCGAAGATCACGAGTTCGGGCGTCGGGTCGAGCAGCATCGCGAAATGCTCGGGCGCGAGCGCGTCGAACGACGACACGGGCCAGGCCTGGACCGGCGCGCCGGGCAGCACGATGACGCTCGTTTCATGGCGTTCGAGATTGACGTCGACATAATCGGGGCCGTAGCCGGTGACGGTGTTGAGCGCGCCGCTCGTGTCCTGGTGCAGTTTCAAATCGGTATTCCGCGGTTCCGTAGGGGAATGGGTTGGCCGGGCCGTACGGGCCCGGCGGGCCGGTTTCGCGCGCGGACGCCCGACGGCGCGGGCCCGGCGCGGCTATGGTGCATTGCGAAAGTCGGCCAAAATCCGCTAAATTATAACTTTTTGGCCGCCTGCGGGCGCCACTTGCGTCGTGCGTCGCCACAAGCCGCGTCCGACCGCCGCTTTTTCCCAGTCTAGACAGCGTGCACAGACCGGCCGCTTTCCAGTTTTGATCCCGTCCCCCCGGCCGCAAGGCCAACCCAGGAACCGTGTCGTCGTGAAACCGATTCAGAAGTCGAACAAGCTGCTCAACGTCTGCTACGACATCCGTGGCCCGGTGCTCGAGCACGCGAAGCGCCTCGAGGAAGAAGGCCACCGCATCATCAAGCTGAACATCGGCAACCTCGCGCCGTTCGGTTTCGACGCGCCGGACGAAATCATCCAGGACATGATCCGCAACCTGCCGGCGTCGTCCGGCTATTCGGATTCGAAGGGCGTGTTCTCGGCGCGCAAGGCCGTGATGCACTACACGCAGGAAAAGGGCGTCGTCGGCGTCGGCCTCGACGACATCTACATCGGCAACGGCGCGTCCGAGCTGATCGTGATGGCGACCCAGGCGCTCCTGAACGACGGCGACGAAGTGCTGCTGCCCGCGCCCGACTACCCGCTGTGGACGGCGGCCGTGAGCCTGTCGGGCGGCACGCCCGTGCACTACGTGTGCGACGAGCAGAACGCGTGGATGCCCGATCTCGACGACATCCGCAGCAAGATCACGCCGAACACGAAGGCGATCGTCGTGATCAACCCGAACAACCCGACCGGCGCGCTTTATTCCGACGAATTGCTGCTGGAGCTGCTCGAGATCGCGCGCCAGCACGGGCTGATCGTGTTCGCGGACGAGGTCTACGACAAGATCGTCTACGACGGCCTCGAGCACACGGCGCTCGGCGCGCTGTCGGAGGACGTGATCACCGTCACGTTCAACAGCCTGTCGAAGAGCTATCGGTCGTGCGGCTATCGCGCGGGCTGGATGGCCGTGTCGGGCCTCGGCGGCGACAACCGCCGGCGCGCGAAGGATTACCTGGAAGGGCTCGGCATCCTGTCGTCGATGCGCCTGTGCGCGAACGTGCCCGGCCAGTTCGCGATCCAGACGGCGCTCGGCGGCTACCAGAGCATCAACGAGCTGATCGTGCCGAGCGGGCGCCTGTACAAGCAGCGCGAACTCGCGTATGACATGCTGACGTCGATCCCGGGCGTGACCTGCGTGAAGCCGCAGGCCGCGCTGTACATGTTCCCGCGCCTCGACCCGAAGCTCTACCCGATCCAGAACGACCAGCAGTTCATTCTCGACCTGTTGCTCGAGGAGCGCGTGCTGCTGGTGCAGGGCACGGGTTTCAACTGGGCGACGCCGGACCACTTCCGCGTGGTCTTCCTGCCGAACCTCGACGACCTGACCGATTCGATCAACCGGATCGCACGCTTCCTCGACGGCTACCGCAAGCGCCATTCGGTCTGAGCGGGCAGGGCCACACGGAACTCACTACTTCTTACTCATCGATCACACGCAGCATGGAACCGATCAAAGTTGGCCTGTTGGGCTTCGGCACCGTCGGCAGCGGCACCTTCACGGTGCTGCACCGCAACCAGGAAGAAATCAAACGACGCGCGGGGCGCGGCATCGAGGTCGCGCGCATTGCCGTGCGCAACCCGGCCAAGGCGCAGGCCGCGCTCGGCGCCCACGCCGGCACCGCGCAGATCACCGACGATTTCAACGCGGTCGTCGACGATCCGTCGATCGCGATCATCGCCGAGATGATCGGCGGCACGGGCATCGCGCGCGAGCTCGTGCTGCGCGCGATCGCGAACGGCAAGCACGTCGTGACGGCGAACAAGGCGCTGCTCGCGGTGCACGGCACCGAGATCTTCGAAGCCGCGCGCGAGCAAGGCGTGATGGTCGCGTTCGAGGCGGCCGTCGCCGGCGGCATCCCGATCATCAAGGCGCTGCGCGAAGGCCTGACCGCGAACCGCATCCAGTACATCGCCGGCATCATCAACGGCACGACGAACTACATCCTGTCGGAAATGCGCGACCGCGGGCTCGACTTCGCGACCGCGCTGAAGGCCGCGCAGGAACTCGGCTACGCGGAAGCCGATCCGACCTTCGACATCGAAGGCGTCGACGCCGCGCACAAGGCGACGATCATGAGCGCGATCGCGTTCGGCGTGCCGGTGCAGTTCGACCGCGCGTACGTCGAGGGCATCAGCAAGCTCGACGCGACCGACATCCGCTACGCGGAAGAACTCGGCTACCGGATCAAGCTGCTCGGCATCGCGCGCCGCGCCGCTAACGGCATCGAGCTGCGCGTGCATCCGACGCTGATCCCGGAAAAGCGGCTGCTCGCGAACGTCGAGGGTGCGATGAACGCGGTCGTCGTGCACGGCGACGCGGTCGGCACGACGCTGTACTACGGCAAGGGTGCGGGCGCGGAGCCGACCGCATCGGCGGTCGTCGCGGACCTCGTCGACGTCACGCGCCTGCATACGGCCGACCCCGAGCATCGCGTGCCGCATCTCGCGTTCCAGCCGGACAGCCTGTCGAACACGCCGATCCTGCCGATCGAGGAAGTGACGAGCGGCTACTACCTGCGCCTGCGCGTCGCCGACCAGACCGGCGTACTCGCCGCGATCACGCGCATCCTCGCCGAATCGGGCATCTCGATCGACGCGCTGCTGCAGAAGGAGTCCGAGCAGATCGACGGCGCGAACGGCGAAACCGACATCATCCTGATCACGCACGAGACGGTCGAGAAGAACGTCAATGCGGCGATCGCGCAAATCGAGAGCCTCGCGACCGTCGTGTCGAAGGTGACGAAGCTGCGCATGGAAGCGCTGAACTGAGGCTGACGACATGAACTACATCTCCACGCGCGGCGCCGGCATCGGCGAGCGCCATACGTTCTCCGACATCCTGCTCGGCGGTCTCGCGAAGGACGGCGGGCTCTACCTGCCGGCCGAATATCCGAAGGTGTCCGCCGACGAGCTCGCGCGCTGGCGCACGCTGCCGTACGCGGATCTCGCGTTCGAGATCCTGTCGAAGTTCTGCGACGACGTGCCGGCCGACGACCTGCGCGCGATCACGCGGCGCACGTACACGGCCGCCGTGTACAGCAACACGCGCCACGGCGAGAACGCGTCCGACATCACGCCGCTGAAGACGCTCGGCGCCGAGCACGGCGCGGCGCTGTCGCTGCTCGAACTGTCGAACGGCCCGACGCTCGCGTTCAAGGACATGGCGATGCAGCTGCTCGGCAACCTGTTCGAGTACACGCTCGCGAAGCACGGCGAAGCGCTGAACATCCTCGGCGCGACGTCGGGCGACACCGGCAGCGCGGCCGAATACGCGATGCGCGGCAAGGCCGGCGTGCGGGTGTTCATGCTGTCGCCGCACAAGAAGATGAGCGCGTTCCAGACGGCGCAGATGTTCAGCCTGCAGGATCCGAACATCTTCAACCTCGCAGTCGAAGGCGTGTTCGACGACTGCCAGGACATCGTGAAGGCCGTGTCGAACGATCACGCGTTCAAGGCGCAGCAGAAGATCGGCACGGTCAACTCGATCAACTGGGCGCGCGTCGTCGCGCAGGTCGTGTACTACTTCAAGGGCTATTTCGCGGCGACGCAGTCCAACGACGAGCGCGTGTCGTTCACGGTGCCGTCGGGCAACTTCGGCAACGTGTGCGCGGGCCACATCGCGCGGATGATGGGGCTGCCGATCGCGAAGCTGGTGGTCGCGACCAACGAGAACGACGTGCTCGACGAATTCTTCCGCACCGGCGCATACCGCGTGCGCAGCGCCGAGAACACCTATCACACGAGCAGCCCGAGCATGGACATCTCGAAGGCGTCGAACTTCGAGCGCTTCGTGTTCGACCTGCTCGGCCGCGATCCGGCGCGCGTGATGCAACTGTTCCGCGACGTCGAGGAGAAGGGCGGTTTCGATCTCGCGGCGAGCGGCGATTTCGCGCGCGTCGCCGAATTCGGTTTCGTGTCGGGCCGCAGCAGCCATGCCGACCGCATCGCGACGATCCGCGACGTGTTCTCGCGCTACGACACGATGATCGATACGCATACGGCCGACGGCGTGAAGGTCGCGCGCGAGCATCTGGAGGCCGGCGTGCCGATGGTCGTGCTCGAGACGGCGCAGCCGATCAAGTTCGGCGAGACGATTCGCGAAGCGCTCGATCGCGAAGCCGAGCGGCCGGCCGCATTCGACGGGCTCGAGGCGCTGCCGCAGCGTTTCGAGGTCGTGAAGGCCGACGCGCAGCAGGTGAAGGACTTCATCGCCGCCCATACACGCGCATGACGCACGGCCGGGCCGCGGGCCCGGTCGCGTAGGACGGCCGGAATGCCGATTCGTCGAACGGATCGGGGTTCCGGCCGTTTCGTTTGGCCCGCGGGTTTTGGCCCCGGACCTCGCATGTGGTGCGAAACAAGTGCCAGACCTGCGGGCTCGCGCCGATCACAGTCTTCGCATGTGCGCCATATCGCGCGTGCGCACGGCGGCGTCGCTACAATGACGTATTGATTCCAACGATCCCCGATTCCATCGATGTCGAACCCGAATCCCGCGGCGCCGCGCGCGCCGATGCTGTCGACCGCCGAAGCGCTCGCCGCGCTGCTCGATGCCGCGAAGCCGCTGCCCGGCGCCGAAACCGTCGCCACGCTCGACGCGCTCGGCCGCGTGCTGGCAGCCGACGTGAGCTCGCCGCTCGACGTGCCGCCGATGCATACGAGCGCGATGGACGGTTATGCGGTGCGCGTCGCCGACCTGCTGCACGGCGATCGGCGTTTGCCGGTGTCGCAGCGCATCCCGGCCGGGCATCAGGCGCAACCGCTCGCGGCCGGCACGGCCGCGCGGATCTTCACCGGCGCGACGGTGCCGCCCGGCGCCGACGCCGTCGTGATGCAGGAGCAGACGTCGGCCGACGGCGACGCGGTCGAGATCCTGCACACGCCGAAGGCCGGCGAATGGATCACCGCGCAGGGCGCGGATATCCGTCAAGGTTCGGTGATCCTGTCGGCCGGCACGCGGCTCACGCCGCAGGCGCTGGGTCTCGCCGCATCGGTCGGCTGTGCGCAACTGTCGGTCGCGCGGCGGATTCGCGTGGCGGTGTTCTTCACCGGCGACGAACTGACGATGCCCGGCGAGCCGCTGAAGCCCGGCGCGATCTACAACTCGAATCGCTTCACGCTGCGCGGGCTGCTCGAGCGGCTCGGCTGCCACGTGACCGACTACGGAATCGTGCCCGACTCGCTGGCCGCGACGCGCGACACGCTGCGCGAGGCCGCCCGCGACCACGACGTGATCCTGACGAGCGGCGGCGTGTCGGTCGGCGATGAGGATCACGTAAAGCCGGCCGTCGAGGCCGAAGGGCGGCTCGCGCTGTGGCAGATCGCTATGAAGCCCGGCAAGCCGCTCGCGTACGGCGCGG